>CAMQBR010000051.1 GCA_946999045.1 uncultured Prevotella sp. | reverse complement strand
TCCTCATGCTATTGCTGTGGCCCTACGGCATCCGCAACATGGTTATTGCCTATGTGTGCCTCAACGTGAGTTGGCTTTTTGTGTGGTTCTACTTCGTGAGAAAGTCAACAGGATACACGCTTCCGCAGTTTTTTAAGGATGTGTTGCCCTTTGCAGTCAGTGCGTCAGGGGTCATGATTGCGACCTATTATGCCACGTTGGGCATCACTCATCCGCTCCCGTTATTAGTCGTTAGGGTGGTAATGGCAGCTATTTTGTATTACGTCATCATGCGCATTGCCAAAGCAGAGATACTTCGCGAATGCCAGACAGCCATTCTTTCAAAATGGAAGAAAAAGCACTAAAGCAATCCACTTAGTCCATAATTTTATGTATATTTGCGCATTATTGAAAATCAAAACAAAAAACATATAACACATGCAAGCCATTATATTAGCCGCAGGTATGGGTAGACGTTTAGGTGCTTACACTAAAAACAACACCAAATGTATGGTACCCGTGAACGGAGTAAAACTCATTGACAGGGTTCTTACCCAACTGTCGCAGCTCAGCCTGCAACGGGTTATCATTGTAGTGGGATACAAGGGACAAGAACTTATAAAATATCTTGACCACAGATACGACGACAAACTGAAAATAGAGTTTGTTAACAATCCTATTTACGACCGCACCAATAACATTTACTCGTTGTCGCTGGTAAAGGAGCAGATGCAGGAAGATGACACCATTTTAATAGAGTCAGACCTTATCTTCTCTGACCGGTTGTTCAAGAAGTTGGTAGACAACGAGTGTCCCAACATTGCACTGGTGGCAAAATACGAGACATGGATGGACGGCACCATGGTGCGCATTGACGGTGATGGCAACATCGTGAACTTTGTTCCCAAAAAGGCTTTCAACTATCAGGAGGTTGACTCGTATTATAAAACGGTGAACATTTACAAGTTTAGCAAAACGTTTTCGCAAACACAGTACGTTCCTTTTCTCGATGCTTATTGTAAAGCTTTGGGAAATAACGAATATTACGAACAGGTGTTGCGCGTGATTACGCTCTTGGACAAAACCAACCTCAAGGCACTTGACATTGGTAATGAGAAGTGGTACGAGATAGACGACGTGCAAGACTTGGACATTGCAGAAACCATTTTCGCTAAAGACGACGAGATGCTCAAGCGGTATAACTATCGCTATGGTGGGCATTGGCGTTTTCCAAAGATGCTGGACTACTGCTATTTGGTAAACCCCTACTTTCCTTGTGAACAGATGAAAGCCGAGATGAAAGCCAACTTTGACACCCTGTTGACTGAATATCCTTCGGGCATGTACGTCAACTCGCTGTTGGCAGGCAAGTGTTTTGGCATCAAACAAGAATACATGGTGGTGGGCAACGGAGCGGCAGAACTCATCAAGAGCCTCATGGAGAACGTTAAAGGTAATGTGGGCATGGTGTTCCCCACCTTTGAGGAATATCCACATCGACTGCGAAAAGAGCAGATAGTAGCGTTTGTTCCGCCCTTGGACACGCTGCGATATACCGCCAACGACTTGATGAATTTCTACAAAGACAAGTCCGTAGACATGCTGTTGCTCATCAATCCAGACAATCCCTCGGGCAACTTCATACCCAAAGCCGACGTTGTAAGACTGGCAGCATGGTGCAAGGAGCGAAATATACAGTTAGTGGTTGACGAGTCGTTTGTAGACTTTAGTGATGACTTTCTACACAACTCACTTCTCTGTGATGAGACATTGGAAGCCTATCCCAACCTGTTGGTCATGAAAAGTATTTCAAAATCGTACGGTGTCCCTGGACTTCGGTTGGGCATCTTGGCTACCTCGCAACGAGAAACCATTGCTCGCATCAAGAAAGACGTGTCAATATGGAATATCAACTCGTTTGCCGAGTTCTTCATGCAGATATACAATAAATATCAAGCACAATACGAAAAAGCATGTCAGCAATTTATTGACGAGCGCAATCGCTTTGCCTTACGATTGAAAGAGATACACTTTTTGCGAGTTCTGCCAACCCAAGCCAACTACTTCTGTTGTGAGGTAAAACCGCCCTATACCGCTGCCGAACTGACCAAACAACTGTTGGCACGCTTTGACATCATGATAAAAGATTGCAACAGCAAGACATCGCTCAAAGGATTGAACTATATTCGCATCTCTATCCGCAACCAAGTGGACAACGACTATTTTGTAGCAGCTTTGCTATCCCTACAAAATCAGCAAATTGCAAAAATATAGATACTGTGATTTCTTAAAGAAATAGATAATTTTGTATTGATAGATTGAACACGCTATTATACACTTACCTTCATCTGTTTTCAAAAAATAAATAAATGATAGAAAATCAAGTTCTTATTGTTCAGCATGAACAAATTTTACAGTTGGGAGTGACTCCCCACACTTGTGTAGAGTGGATAAAGAGTTCATTTCTTATGAAATATGATGCACAACTTTCACCTAAGATAAGTTTGCATCCTCAAGGCAATGATTTTTTTAATACCATGCCCGCTCTGTTACCTCCCAAAATAGGTCGCTTTGCAGTAAAAGAAGTTCGTCGTATCGCAGGACAAGTTCCTTCTTTAGCCAGCGACATATTGCTTTACGATAGTAGAACAGGGCAATTGCTTGCCATGCTTGATGGCGATTGGATTACAACGATGCGAACAGGTGCCGTTGCTTCATTGGCAATACAATTGTTCAAGAAATCTCATACAGATACTTATTCTATAATGGGGTTAGGCAATACTGCTCGCGCTGTAGCTTTGTGTTTGCTTGATAGTAGGAACATTACTGCGCCAGAGCATGTTACGTTTAGATTGTTGAAATATAAAAACCAAGCTGATTTATTCATTAAGCGCTTTGAAGCGTTTGAAAATGTTTCCTTTGAGGTAGTTGATGATATTGATGAGCTTATAAGACATGCAGATGTGTTGATTTCTTGTGTAACATCAGCTACAGAGTTATTCTGCACTAACAGTGAGTACTTTAAGCCTGGTATGTTATTGATACCTGTTCATACTCGTGGATTTCAAAATTGTGACTTGTTTTTCGATAAAGTCTTTGGAGATGACAAAGGACATATACAAGACTTTAAGTATTTTAATCGGTTTAAGCATTTCGAAGAATTAAGTCGTGTGTTATTGGGACAAGCACCTGGTCGTCAAACCGACGATGAGCGGATTTTATGCTATAATATAGGTATTGGTTTACACGATGCATTATTTGCTTCTTACTTATACGACATGATATTAGAAAGAAATATCACCTGTAAAAGTTTTATTCAACACAAATTAGATGATAAATTTTGGTTATAAGACGATTATTTTTTGGTGTAGCCGATAAAATAAAACAGCAGTCATGAACACACCACTCATACCACACGAGGAACTGCGCCAACGCTTCAATCCTGACGGCTCGTTGCTGCGCCGCCAACAGATGCGCATGCTGCACATCCTTGTTGAGGTTGACAAGATATGCCAACGGCACAACATTCGGTATTGGCTCAGCAGTGGAACATTGATAGGTGCCGTCCGGCATGGCGGATTCATCCCCTGGGACGATGACTTGGACATTGAGATGATGCGCTCAGACTACGAGCGACTTTTGGAAATTCTGCCTCACGAACTGCCTGAAGATTTGGCATTGCAAGCCCATAGCACCGACCCAAATTATTGTTACCATTACGCAAAGGTGCGCGACCGCTGTTCCTATATCGAAGAGAAGCCCAACTACGACCGCTTTTTTAAGCATCGCGGCATCTATATAGACATCTTTCCTTTGGAGAAGCAACACATGTGGACACACAAACTCTCGGAACTTTCTTTCGGTCATGCGTATAAACTCATGCGTACTTACAAGGGAAGCGACGAGGAGTGCATGAAAAAAGTGAAACGCATTTATAACCTTAACAAGTATTTTGTGTTCCCTATTTTGCGCTTTCTCAATGAAATAACAAGGGCTAAGATTATTACTTCGGGTTTAGGAATACCATTCCATAATCCACGATATGCTGAAGATATAAGGCCATTAACAACCATAAAGTTTGAGGGGCACAGCTTTTTAGCTCCACATGATAGCGATGCCATGCTTACAAAATTGTATGGTAACTATATGCAACTGCCCAACCTAACAAAACTTAAACCCCATACTAGCAAAATTGAGATATACGAGTCTCCTCCACTCTTAAATAGAAAAACAAGATGAAACAACCTGCAAAAATAGATATTGCGGTACTGATTATCTTTTTTAATCGACCCAAAGAATTATCCAATTTGTTTGAGCAAATAAAATTGGCACGCCCCAGTAAACTGTATTTTTATCAAGACGGGCCTCGGAATAATAACGATATAGCTCGCATGAAAGAATGTCGAGATATGGTTAGCAACGAACATATTGACTGGGAATG
Source organism: uncultured Prevotella sp. (assembly GCA_946999045.1). Classification (GTDB taxonomy): domain Bacteria; phylum Bacteroidota; class Bacteroidia; order Bacteroidales; family Bacteroidaceae; genus Prevotella. The sequence continues at coordinate 9,898 of CAMQBR010000051.1, read as the reverse complement.
CGATATACACCGCTTCTATCAGGAAAAGAATCAAGGCTGTGATCCCTCAGAATATATTTCACAAAAATGGATTTTTAGCAATGAGGATAAATGTATAATTCTGGAAGACGACAACACCCCATCGCTCTCTTTTTTCCCCTTCTGCAAAGAAATGCTCGAAAGATATGAGCATGACGAACGCATTGGTATGATAGCGGGCATGAACCACGATGAAATAACTATAGATATGCCTTCCGATTATTTTTTTACTACTACCTTTAGCATCAACGGATGGGCATCGTGGAGACGGGTATTTAAAAACTGGGATGCTACTTATTCATTTCTTGATGATGCACATAATATGCACCTATTAAAGGCTCTCATCAAAGAGCGTAAGTACCAAAGCGAATTTATTCGCTTCTGTCAATACCACCGCTCAATAGGAAAAGCGTATTATGAAACAATATTTCATGCGGCATTGTTCTTCCAATCACAACTCAGTATAGTGCCTCGTGTTAACATGATAAGTAACGCTGGGGCTACAGAGGACGGTGTTCACATATTTGGTAGTAATGACAATATGCCAAAAGCTGTAAAAAGAATATTCACTATGAAGCACCACGAGCTAATGTTTCCGCTGAAACATCCAAAATATGTCATTGAAAACGTGGAGTACAAAGAGCGTATGTTCCGCAGCATGGGTTGGGAACATCCTTGGTTAAAAGTTGGCAGGTCGATTGAAGAGCTATGGATTAATCTGAAAAAAGGAAACTTTAAACGTATAAAACAGTCAATCGCTACGAGAATAAGGAAGCTAACAGGAAGAGCAAAATACGACTAAAAAAATCATACCTTTTAATTCATCATTAAAATTACAAAGAGGTTAAATTGAAAGAACTCATGCCCATTTTCACAACTTTTACTTAGGAGATAAGCTATCTGCTTTCCATATTTGAATAATAGGGAATAAGACAGATTATATCATTTAGCTTTATTAGATTTTTGTCTTATTTTTAAGATCTAAATGTAAGATGGTAAAGGAGATAACCATAAATTCTATTTTTTCTATGTTTAGGCTGGCTCTATAACATAGCCCCTCACTGTGGAGGATTGGGAGGGGCTGTAGGTATTTTTTGGAAGCTTATAGTAGATTCTTATTTAATTCTGCATACGTAGCTTGATACCGATGTTCAGTATCAATATATTCTTGCCACTTTTGATAAAGCTGATCAACCTCTATGTAATAATTGATAACCGAAATCTCACCAATATTCACTGCCTTTTGCAATAGTTGAATAGACTGCTGCATCAAAGGCAAGTTATATACCTTCATAGAAGCACGCAATTGACGAAGCGTTGAGAGCTGAGTTGACAATTCATTTTCAACACTCATCCGTGTTTGTTGTGTACGCATCTGTGCACCATTAAAAATAGCCTGAGCTGCTTTCAATTTATTTTTATTGCTATACAATGGCAATGATACCCCTATCTGTATACCATGACTAACAAAGCTACCCTCTGTATTACGACGATAGCCCAATGACAATTGCGGTAACCAACTCTGTTTACTAAACTTTATCTGCTGCAAAGCAACGGCTTCGTTTGCCAAAGAAGCTTTCAATGCTACATCTCTTTCCAGCAAAGTAAGTAGCAAGCTGTCCTCTTGCAAACTATTAGGAATAATTGTATATGTTAAATCTTCCAACTGCAAAGGGTGATTGGCATTCAATGCTACCAACTGCTGATACACCTCATGCTGTGCCACACTATTCTTTGCCTGCTCCGTACGCAGAGACATTTGTTCTATTCTTAGTTTGTTCACCTCCAATATCGTTACATCACCATGCTTGAGACGTTTCTCAAAAACAGATAACAACTGGTTGGCACTGCTCAAACGCTCATCCAACACCTGCTTATGCTTATTAAGTCGAATCCATTCCAAGCACTTCAATTCTGCTTGCAATAATATATTACGACGCTCAACACTATACTGTAAATCAGAAGCCTTTCGCTGCATATCGCCCAACTTACGGCGTGAACCATATAGAGTAGGATAGTCGAACGACTGAGATACAATAAGTTCAGAACTTGATATACCCGATACTCCACTTCGCATAAACGGACTATATTCTACCGACAAGCCCTCCAAACTATTTTGTTGTCGTATTTCTGCATATTGAGCTTCTGCATCTTTCTGCATAGCTTTCAGTTCTATATTGTTGTATTCAATACTTTTCAGTACTTTGTCAATATTCTGCGCTTGCATACCCACACACATCAACAATCCGTATAGTAATATCTTTATTCTTCTCATCATATTTTATATATTTTGTTGTTATGGAAGTTAAGGGAGAGACTATACAGAGTAATAAGGAATTAACAAACATTTGGTTGTTTACCTCCTGTTACTCCTATTAACTCCCAATAACTCCTATCTGTTATTTTTTTTCTTTCCTACAAATCCACTCATACACAATAGGAATGATGAAGGCATTGAGAAACGTAGATGTAAGCAACCCACCAAGAATAACGGTTGCCATAGGACTCTGTATCTCGTTACCAGGTAAATCACCTCGTAACACCAATGGTACCAAAGCCAAAGCAGATGTCAATGCAGTCATCAAGATAGGATTTAATCGGTCTGCAGAACCTTTCAATACTCGTTCACGTACAGACAAACCCTCTTCATCACGCAAATAGTTATACCTCGTTATCAGCAACATTCCGTTGCGCGTGGCAATACCAAAGAGCGATATAAAGCCAATAATGGCAGGTATATTGGTTTCACCAGATGTAAACCACAACACCAGCACACCACCTATCAAGGCAAAAGGTAGATTTAAAAGAATAGCACCACTCTCTACCGAGTTCTTAAATTGCATAAACAACAACAAGAATATCACCACAATACTTAACAATGAAGTAAGCATCAATGTACGAGAAGCTGCTTTCTCACTTTCAAACTGTCCGCCATATTCTATGCGATAGCCTTCTGGTAACTTAATTCTCTTGCTCACATTCTTTTGAATATCATCTACCACACTACCCAAATCTCGCCCACTTACATTAGCCGATACTACCAATTTTCTGGATACATCTTCACGATTAATTGTGTTAGGCCCCATAGATGATACCACATCGGCTAAGTTATTAAGTGGCACACGTACCCCATCGGGTGTATCAATAAGCATACATTTTATACCTTCTAAGTTCTTTCGCCTTTCCTCTTGCGAACGTACAACCAAGTTAAAGCTCTTATTGCCTTCGTATACTTGCGATACCGTTTCGCCCTTAAGCAACACTGCTACGCACTCATTAAACTGAGGTTCGGTCATTCCATAGCGAGCCAACATCTCTGGTTTGGGTATAATCTTAAGTTCGGGCCGCTCAATTTGTTGTTCTACATTCAAGTCCTTAATACCCTCTACATTAGCAATAGCCGATTTTATTTGCGTACCTATATTATACATCTTATTAAGATTAGAACCAAACACCTTAATAGCAATACTTGCTTTGGTACCACTCAGCATGGCATCAATACGGTGAGAGATAGGTTGACCAATCTCTATATTAGCACCAACAATGGTAGATAACTTTTGTCGAACCTCTTCCATAAACTCCTCATACGAACGATTAGACAATTCAAACGGAGCTTCTATCTCAGACATATTTACGCCTAACGCATGCTCATCCAGTTCGGCGCGACCTGTCTTGCGTGCCACCGTCTTTATTTCTGGAATAGATAACAGCAACAGCTCTGCCTGTCTACCTATTTTATTCGATTCTTCTAAAGATACACCTGGCATGGTACTTACATTGATAGTAAACGAACCTTCATTAAAAGGTGGCAAAAAACTATGCCCCAAGGTAAAAAACAAGCCAATAGACAATAGCAACAATGCCACGGCACTCGATAATACCAAGCGTTTACGCCGCAATACCCAGTGCAAAGCACACAAATAGTAATCCTTAAGAAACAACGCTAATTTAGAATCTTTTAGCTTGTCTTCTTTCTTCGCCTTGTCTACCTTTAGCAAATAACTACACAATACAGGGGTTAATGTCAATGCCACAACAGTAGAAGCAAACAATGCTACAATAAAGGCAATACCAAGTGGCACCAGCATTCTGCCTTCCATACCGCTTAAGAAAAACAATGGTACAAAACTAACAATAATAATGAGCGTAGAGTAGAGAATAGGCATACGAACCTCTCGCGAAGCATGGTAAACCACATTGAGCACTGATAAACGTTCTTCCGCTGGTAAACTATGATTCTCTCGTAACTTGCGCCAAACATTTTCAACATCTACAATCGCATCGTCTACCAACGAACCTATAGCAATCGCCAACCCCCCTAAACTCATAGTATTAATACTCTGCCCTAAATAATGCAGTACCAAAATAGATACCAAGAGCGACAACGGAATGGTAACAAGTGATATGATAGTGGTACGAACATTGACAAGGAACAAGAACAAGACTATGACTACAAAGATAGCACCTTCTAACAATGAGTCCTTTACATTGTTAACCGAACTCTTTATAAAATGAGATTGACGAAAAATGTCGGTTGATACATGCACATCTTTTGGTAAGTCTTTTTGCAACTCCGACACAGCCTTATCTAACTCCTCTGTCAATTCTATGGTTCCCGTGTTAGGTTGTTTAGTAACTGTTAATAGTACAGCAGGCTTACCTTTCTCTGATGCAACACCTAATTTAGGGCTCTCCGAGCCTATTTTTATATCGGCTATATCAGACAACGTTACCGCATATTGGTTGGTTTTCTTTACTACCGACTTTCCTATTCTATCCAAAGCATCACCCGTAGAGATAGCACGTATCACATATTCGTTACCAAATTGATATAACACACCTCCATTCATATTGGTGTTCATACCACGCGTTGCCACCATAACATCAGCCAACTTCACCCCATAGTGATTCATCTTATAGGGATCTAACTGTATTTGATATTCTTTTTTGTCGCCACCTATTACAGAAACTTGTGCCACACCACCAATAGACAAAAGACGAGGCCGAATGTTCCAATCAGCAATCGTTCGCAAATCTAACATAGATGTGGTATCCGATGTAAGACTCACTATAAGCAATTCGCCCAAAATAGACGACTGCGGACCTAATGTAGGTTTACTTACCTGCTTAGGCAAAGCCTCAGCAATAGTTTGCAACTTCTCTGAAACTATTTGTCGGTCGCGATAAATATCGGTATCCCAATTAAATTCTACCCATACCACCGAAAAACCTGTAGTTGAAGACGAACGAACCCTACGTACACCCACTGCTCCATTAACAGCCGTTTCTATAGGAAAGGTAACTAACTGTTCTACTTCTTCGGCAGCCATACCATCGGCCTCTGTCATAACCACAACAGTAGGAGCATTAAGGTCTGGAAAGACATCTACCTCGGTATGCTTAGTAGTATACAAGCCACCAACTATTAACAATACTGCACACACCAGCACCAGCAATCGGTTATGCAACGAAAATTTTATGATTTTATCTAACATCCTGTTCCTCCTGTTTATGATTCGTGTGAGTGAGTAGGCATACTTCCACTAACGCCTGCCAACTTTACATGTACGGCTCCCTGCACTACAACTTTGTCGCCTAATTTGATACCAGACAATATCTCTACCCTACTGCCATTGCTTTCGCCAAGCGTTACCTCTTGCTTGCGATAATGTCCCTTTGCAACATGAATGTATACAAAGTATACTCCTTGCTCTTCGGTAATAGCTGTAATAGGAACGTTAATTATTTTCTTACATCTACTCGTTAACAAATAGATGTCGGCAAAGGCTCCAGGAATAACACTACCATGGTTCTTAAACTGAAAGGTTACGGGGATAAACGACCCCTCGCCTGTGGCGGTTCTACCACAAGAAACTAACTTGCCCTTCATTCTTGATAGTTGAAAAACCTCACTACTATACGATGTTTTAAAGTTGGCCGATACAATATAATTCAAAGCATCATAATGACGCTCAGGAACATCGGCACGCAAATACAAATTACGGTCTTGTGATACGGTTAATAAAGGTTGTCCCACCTCTACATAATCTCCATTCTTTACCCTACACTCGGTAACATAACCTCCCATTTGTGTAGTAATGGTAATGCCTTTAGCCAACTTTCCACCGCCTACGGCTTGATAAGCTAAAGCTGCTTTTTGAAAATTTGCTTTAGCTTGCAGAAATTCTTTTTGAGTAACAATCTTATCGGCTACCAATGCTTTTATACGAGCGTAATCGGCTTTAGCCTCTTGATAAGCTATGCGTGCACGTTGCACCACATCGCCTTCAGGCAAATCCTTAGTTGAAATAGTAAAAACTGCAGTACCCCTACCCAGTTGCATTCCCTCGGTAACAGGTCTCACTAACTTTACTACACCTGCTGTCGTTGCTACCACCGTATTTTCACCTGCGGTAGAAGGCAGCACCTTACCAGTAACCTTTACTACCCCTTGAAAATCGGTGAGGGCAGCAGTTTCGATAGTTACCCCGGCCGCTTTTGCTTTATTTTCATCTAATTCTATTAAATTAGCATCTTCATGTAGCTCTTCTTTTTCATTCTTTTCGTGTGAATGCTCGTTTTGTTCTTTGTTATGGCATGCTGCCAAACATACTATACTTAGCAATAATGCTAAAACATAATTAGTTGTTTTCATCTTATTATTCATATTTTTGGGAACAAAGATAAAAACTCAAAAGTGCAACCGAGTATCAAAGTTAGAAAAATTACAAGGGTAGTACCTATACAAAAAACACAGATTACAGAATTTATAACATCATAAATTATCCTGTAATCCGTGGCGTTTTATTTTTACTCAGGCAGAAATGTCTGCTCTCTTCAACCCTACTTTGGGCATTTTTGGAAAAGATAATATATTTCGTTTACCTCATTCTTAAAGTTAGCAGAAATTTGGTTACATCACTTTGTTATGATCGGTATTAGACGAAACCTTCATAGCAGAAACTACTAACCTAATCTCTTCGTAGGTAATTTCTATAGGACATAATTCCTTAATGGGATAAAATCCTTGCTCATAACCTACCTTCTCTATTGCTTGACGAATAGCTTGTAAATGTTCTGAATTAACAAATGGAGAAACCGATAAGATGCCTTTTTCTACAAAATAAGAGATATGCGTGTAAATGGTATTCTCCGTAAGTTCACGCTGTTTTGCTATCTCTGCTACCGATAAACCGCAGTTAAGCAGTCGAAGAGTTATGTCTTTTGTATTTTCTTTCGGCTCTTTCTTTTTTTTCTTTTTCTCTATCGTTTTATACGAAGCTTTTAAACTTCCTTGGCTCATTGCATCTAAGATAGCCTCTTGTTTGGCACGTTGATATCCTTTAACCGTGTAGTCATTATCTATAATGTAATCTAATATATTTTTCTTAGACAGATATTGCTCCTCAAGGTCGGTAATATATGTGTTTAGCCGGCGCATTGCTGTTTTGTTATTAGATTTTACCACTTTACTTTGTTGCAGTACATCCAACAAATATTGCTTCAGCATTTTACTAAAATATTGTGCACTTGCACTAATGCGCTTAATAAAGTCGGGATGTTTTATCTGCTCTACCGACAATTTAGCAATGTATGAAGTCCATTTATAAGCTATAATATTCACCTTCTCTTGCAATGCCTGTACCGTAGCTTTATGCAGATTGGTAAGATTAGAGTAAGAATGAAAGTACTCTATAAATAGCCTGCAAAGCATATCCTCTGTGCGCCATATATCCATAAAGTCAAACAGTTCAATAAGTTGCTGCCGCACAAAATCATCCTTCAACGCAGGTAATTGGGCAATACCCCTTCGAGCTTCCTCCTCCTGCCCATATATATAGTTTTTTACACGCTCATCATTGATAATACATTGCCTACTAATAGGAGATGCCAGCACCATACCCTCCAATGTTTTACATCTACTTAATGCCACATATACCTGTCCTGAAGCAAACGATAAGTTGGCATCAATAATAGCATGTTCAAAAGTTAGGCCCTGACTTTTATGGATAGTTATAGCCCATGCTAAGCGCAAAGGAAACTGACAAAACGAGCCTTGCACATCGGGTTCTATCTCTTTTGTCTCACTGTTTATCTTATAAGTAGTATTCTCCCATAGCTGTGGCTCTACCATAATAGAGTTTTCATCACCAGGACATAACACCTCTATGTGTTCTTTGTCTAAATAGGTAATGTGTCCTATCTTACCATTATAATATAGACGTTCGCCAGAACTATCGTTCTTCACAAACATCACCTGTGCTCCAACCTTAAATTGCAGCACCTCACTGGTAGGATAAGAATATTCTGGAAACGTTCCTTTGATAGTAGCTTTGTACTCAAATACGTCCTTATCAATGCGATTTAGTTCGGCAGTATTATAGTTATTGGCTATGGTGTTATGGGTAGTAAGACGAATATAGCCTTCTTCTTTTTGAGGCTTAAAGGTAGGATTGTATCTACTGTTAAGCAAGTCTAAATCTTCTGTTATGAGTTTTCCCTCGCGAATATGGTTCAAAATATTAACAAACTTAGTATCTTGCTGCCTGTAAACCTTTTGCAACTGTATGGTAACATAAGACATTTGCTGTAAAGCATGACTCCCAAAGAAGTAAGGTGTATCATAATAAGGGCGCAACATCTCCTCATCGGCAGGGGTTACAACAGGGGTTAGTTGTTGTAAATCGCCTATCATAAGCAGTTGCACACCACCAAAAGCACGGTCTCTGTGCTTGTATCTTCTCAAAACAGAGTCAATGGCATCTAACAAATCACTACGCACCATACTTATCTCATCAATAACAAGCATATCAAGAGTGCGAATAATTTTGCGTTTCTCCTTACTGAAATCAAACTTACGTTGTACAACTGTATTGGGAACAAAGGGAGATAAGGGCAGTTGAAAAAACGAATGAATAGTAACACCACCTGCATTAATGGCTGCAACACCTGTAGGAGCCACCACTACCATACGTTTACTACTTCGCTGCTTTACCGTTTTAAGAAATGTAGTTTTACCTGTTCCTGCCTTTCCTGTAAGAAAAATACTTTGTGCTGTATGCTCTACAAAATCCCAAGCTAATTGTATTTCTCTGTTTTGTTCCATTTTTTCTTTTTACTTTGAACTTTATATGATTATTCTTTTACTTTAAACGATACCTCTGCTCGTCTTGACTAACACCTCCCCATGATTATATCCTATCATATATAGACTTTGATTAATATTCAACCCATCATATTGATATTCAACTCAAATTACATGTAATCAAAAAAACATATTTATCCTCTAGTATAGCCTTACTCCTTAGGTATATAGTAATGCCAAATCTGTATCTTAATCTGATGATACCATTTGCAGCTCGCAAGGTGTCTTCATAAAATATACAATGCAAATATCTTAAAAAAGCTTGAAAAACACAAATGTTTGAGAGGAAAAATAGTAGATAAGGGGGTAAGGCTGGTTCTATAAATTAGTATCTATAGAAAACTGCCTATATATTCTTTTTGCGCATTGTTATAACTAATTATTAGTTATAAGGCGGTTCTATAATGAATGCTGACTTTATATGTACTACACATACTGCTTTCCATTTGTTACAAATATGTAAAATGGGTACAATCTTATTTCTCTTTCTCGTTAATATTGTAACTTTGCACACATAACGGCATAGTAAATAACAAACATTGTGAATAGTGAGATACATTTCCTGCACACATTTTTATGTTGAAAGATAACTGCATTTTGTTAAGAAAAAATGACAAAAAATAAGTGTTTTGATATTTGTAAAATAGAAAAATTAAACTGCGTTTTTAAAGCTTTTCTGTACAAAGTTACTACAAAAAAGTGGAATGCGGAAGAATGTAGTAATAGATTTGATTT
>CAMQBR010000050.1 GCA_946999045.1 uncultured Prevotella sp. | reverse complement strand
AATACTTACGAAGACTTTCTTCAACATCACGTTCGGCAAAAAGTTTTAGGGCGGTTAAAGTCAATTTAGGGCGGTTCTATAAATTAGCTTTGACAGGTTGTGAGACTATTTTTGAGGTTACTTTGTTTGTGAGTGAAGGAGTATAGCGAGCTATACTACTGAACGAGCAAGCAAATTGAACCAAAAACGGAGCAAGCCGAATGCAATCAAACTTGTTTGAATTGATGAGGCGCAGCCTGTTTTATATAAAAAGAGACCACAAGATGACAAGACGTAAAAAGGCCGACATAAAAAAACTTTACGGTGGTAATTTATAGAACCACCCTTTAGCCATGCCTGCCGTTGTTGAACAACGAACGAACTCTCGTGGACTAAACAATATAGTGAAGACAGGTACTCGTAGATACAAAGAAAGAGAATTGCTTTCTGTTGCTCAATTTGTTGTAGATACAAAAGTGGTATGATTGTTTTTGGCAACCAATACGACTCTTTTTTTTTATGAAAGAGCCGTCTTACTCTATACAGAGCTTTAATGCAAAAAAAAATGCCTTTTGCCACAATTATGACAAAAGGTATTTTGTAGAGTTATAGATAATAAGATAGAATTAGCAAACTTTGTGAGAACCTTGACTAATAACTACATTGTATATTTCAGGCTTCTTACCAAATTTAGCTTCATATTTTTCTGTTACGTTGGCAACGAACTTGTTGTATATGTCATCTTTTACAAGGTTGATAGTGCAGCCACCAAAGCCACCTCCCATGATACGACTGCCTGTTACACCATTTTCTTTAGCAACATCGTTGAGAAAATCGAGTTCTTCACAAGATACTTCATAATCTTTACTCAGTCCGATGTGAGTTTCGTACATCATCTTTCCCACGGTTTCGTAGTCGCCCTTGTTTAGGGCATCACAAACGGTAAGCACACGATCTTTTTCTCCGAGTACGAAACGAGCACGACTAAAGTCTTCTTCTCCAACTTCTTTTCTCACTTCTTCCAGTTGCTCCCATGTGCAGTCGCGCAGCGTTTCAAACTTTCCTTCAGGATGTTTAGCAGCAATGTGCTTAACAACATTCTCACAAGAGTTACGTCGATCGTTATAAGGAGAGCCTACCAGTTCATGCTTTACACAAGAGTTGACTAAAACCAGTTTGTATCCTTGTGGATTGAATGGGAAGTATTCAAACTCGCGGCTACGGCAGTCTAAGCGCATCAGTTTGCCTTCTTCTCCAAACACACTTGCAAATTGGTCCATAATACCACAGTTAACACCAACATACTTATGTTCGGTAGCCTGTCCTGCCAAAACCATATCCCATTTAGACACCTTGTTATCTCCAAACAAATCGTTTAAAGCAAAAGCGTAACAGCTTTCTAATGCAGCTGATGAAGACATACCAGCTCCTAATGGAACATCACCAGAGAATGCGGTATTAAATCCTTTTACATCAACGCCCAACTTTTTCATTTCTTGAACAATGCCATAGATGTAGCGTGCCCAACTGGTATGTGGCCCTTTAGGATCGTCTATCTTAAACTCAACACGGTCTTTTACATCAATGGCATAGCACATAATAGTATTCGTTCCGTTAGGCCGAATTTCTGCCATGATGCCTTTATCTACAGCTCCTGGGAAAACAAATCCACCATTATAATCGGTGTGTTCGCCTATTAAGTTAATACGACCTGGAGAAAAATAAATATTTCCTGTTTTGCCATCAAAGTGTTTGATGAAGCGATTTCTTACGTGATCTATCTCCATATTATTAATAGTTTAAGGGATTAATAAAATTGATTTTCTATATTATAAAAAAAGCTGAATACACGTTATAATTACATGTATTCAGCTTTTATATTTTTATTTTAGTCTACAGGAATATCTTTATTGACATTTTTGCAGCCTGCCAAAGCATAGTAGAGCAGGTATACGAGCATGATAATGATGAGCCAGTAGCTTGCTATATAATTATGTAGAGATACCGCTATTTGGTCTTGAATAAATGGCATGATGCCTCCACCAACAACCATCATCATGAAGATACCAGATGCTGCTGCTGTATATTTTCCTAACCCTTCGGTTGCAAGGTTGAAGATGCAACCCCACATAATAGAGGTACAAATACCACAAGCCACAACAAAGAAACTCTTAATAGGGACGTTAGCTCCATGGAAAGATACGATGTTACTTTCTGGTAAGATAATGGCTATGAGTAAAAGAACTATTGCCAAAGTAGATGTTACGATAAGTTGCATCCGTGATGACACCTTTCCGCTGATAAAGCTGCTAACAAATCTACCAATCAACATGAGAAACCAGTAGATGGCAACAACGCCACCTGCAATAGCAGCAGCACCCGTAAAGCCTAAGTTAGTAATGTAAAAGTTAATTTCGGCTGGAATACCAACCTCTATACCAACATAGAAGAAAATAGCTATTACACCGAGAACAAAGTGGCGGAAGTTCCAAGGACTATGCTCAAATGTAACACCTGTAGTAGAAGATTGTGGTTCGGGAATGTTCACCATTGAGATAATGATAAACGAAACGGCAAATACACCCATTGCAATCCAAAGTAGTGGGGTAACATCATTCATACTTGTTTTGTTGGTAACTTCGCCAATGAGTACACCTACAAAGAGAGGTGTAAGTGTTGCTGTAAGAGAATTGAGCGTACCACCTGTTTGAATAAGTTGATTACCACGATTACCGCCACCACCAAGTAAGTTCAACATGGGGTTAACAACAGTGTTTAGCATACAAACGCAGAAACCGCAAATAAAAGCTCCTAATAAGTAAACAATGAAGTTAAGCATTACAGGTTGTTCCTGAATGGTAAACAATTGGCAATCTCCACCAAATATACTTGAAAGAGATTGAATAAGAAGTCCTATGAAACCTATTGCCATTGCAATAAGTGCAGTTTTTTTATAACCATATTTTACAAGCATCTTGCCTGCTGGAATACCCATAAATAGGTAAGCCAAAAAGTTCATAAGGTTACCAACCATGCCTGCCCATGAGTATGTTTTACCCCAAATATTACCAAAAGGTGCGGCAAGGTTTGTTACGAATGAGATCATAGCAAAGAGGAACATCATTGATATAATAGCAACGGTGACTCCTTTTTTGTTTGTCTGTTTTTCCATTTTTTTGTTTAAAAGAATTTTTAATGATTTTGTTGTTAGTAATTAATTAGTAGATTTAGGGGTGTTGCTACTTATCAATAGGTTGCTATGCTTAAATAACATTCTGCAAAGAAAATTATTGCATAGTACACCTATCCTTTATTTTCCTATCCTTTATTTCTTAGAAATACTTAGAGATAAAATGCTCTTGAAGCATTATTTGGTAAGAAACTTATAAACTGTTTTTTGTTTGTAGTCTTGTCCTGGTTGTAGTACAACCGATGGGAAATAAGGATGGTTAGGAGAATCTGGGAAATGTTGAGCTTCGAAGCATACTGCACTACGGCGTGGGAAAGTAGCTCCCTGCTGACCTTTATAGCCGTTAGCCCAATTATCAGTGTAAACTTGTATGCCTGGTTCGGTGGTATAAACCTCCATTACACGACCGCTCTTTGGTTCTGTTAATCGGGCAGCAAAGCTTAGTTCGCCTTCTTCTTTCTTATTCAAAACAAAGCAATGGTCGTAACCTGTGCCATTTTTTATTTGTTCATCTTCGGCATCTATATCCTTTCCTAAAGCTTTAGGTGTACGGAAATCAAAAGGAGTTTCTTTTACAAATCTTATTTCACCTGTAGGAATAGATGTTTCATCTATAGGAATATAATAGTCTGCGTTAATTTCGCAAATCTGATCTTCTATTGTAGGAGTTGGGTTGGCAATACCTGTTAATGAGAAAAAGCCATGACTTGTTAAATTGATAATAGTCTTCTTATTGGTTGTGGCTAAGTATTCAATAGACAATTCATTATTATCTGTGAAAGAATATTCTACGATAGTACGAAGCTCGCCTGTAAAGCCTTCTTCACCATACGGACTAACATATTTTAATACCAACGTGTGGTTGTTCATTTGTTGCGCTTCCCAAACCTTTGCGTTAAAGCCCTTTTTGCCACCATGTAAGCAGTTAGGACCATTATTGATAGCTAAGTTATATTCCTTGCCATTTAGTTGGAAATGCCCTTTCGCAATACGGTTGCCATACCTGCCCACTAAAGTTGAAAGATAAGGTTCGGGCGAGTTGATAACATCTTGTATGTTGTCGTGCCCTTGAATGATGTTGGCACGTTTACCTTCCTTATCAGGTACCATAATTGCAACAATAGCACCACCATAATTTGTGATAGCAACTTCGTTGCCGTTATTGTTCCTTAGAATGAACAGGTTTGTCTTCTTGCCATCTATTGTGGTCTGAAAATCTTCACGTTTCAGTCCGCAAATATTTTCTTTTTCTGTTGTGTTAGTCATATCAATAAGCTTTTAGTCATTATATATTACTGCAAAGTAAATGAAAAAAAATGAATATAACAAATCAATATCTTAAAAAAACGGTACTAAAGCGTGTTAAATACTTTTAAGGCTGGTTCTATAAATTAGCTTTGTTAGATTTTGGGGGTATTTTTCAATTAAAATGTAAGTGAGTAAGGGGGGGTAGCTAACGATGCAACTAAGCTAACTTACATTTTGAACCAAAAACGGAGCAAGCCGAATGCAATCAAACTTGTTTGAATGGTTGAGGAGTTTGCCTGTTTTCTATAAAAAGAAGCCAAAAGATGACAAAACATATTTTCATAGATTTATTTAACACACTCTCTCTATATATTAATTTTTTCTCTCTTTCTGTATATATATAATGTTGGTAATTTATATAACTGGGCTTTTATTTTTTAGTTTGTTTCAAGAATGTTAATAAGTCGGCTACTACATAGCTACTTCCTCCAATAAAGATAAAGTCTTCTGCATTTGCATCTTTCAAAGTGGCGCAATACGCTTTTTCTACGGTTGGATAAGCATTTCCATGTAGATTATTTTTTTTACCCATCAGAGCTATTTTCTTTGTTGGGAAGGCTCGTTTGGTAGAAGGTTGAGTCCAATAATAAACGGCATCTGTTGGTAACAAGTGCATAATGGTAGTCAAATCTTTATCGTCTACCATACCAAAAACTATTCTTAGTGTTTTGTATGATTGTTGTTTCAGTTGTTTACTAATAAACTGCCATCCACCAACATTATGCCCTGTATCGCAAAAAATGTAGGGTAGGAATGTGGTTTTCTTTTGTAAGCATTGCCATCTGCCCATTAATCTTGTAGAAGACATAACCTGCTGAAAACCTTGGTAGATGCTTTGTTTGTTTCTGATGATACCTTGTTCTGACAATACTTTAACGGCAGTTAGCACTGTATTGGTGTTTTTATCTTGATAGTTGCCCAACAAGTCGCCATGTACTTCACCAAACGAACGTGTTTGGTAAATGCGCTCTTGTGCGTTGTTATCGTAATAAGCTGACAATACCTCTGGTTTTTCTTCAGCAAAAGTAATAGGTGCTTGATGCTCTTTAGCTTTTTTCTCGAATACAGGTTTCGTCTCTGTAACAGTTTCTCCTATAACCACGGGTACATTATCTTTAATGATACCAGCTTTTTCTCCTGCAATGAGGGCTAATGTGTTGCCGAGGAATTGTGTGTGATCAAAACTAATATTGGTAATAATAGATAGAATAGGAGTAATGATATTGGTACAGTCTAATCTGCCGCCAAGTCCTACTTCTATTACTGCGATATCTACTTTTTGGTTGGCAAAATATTGAAAGGCTAATGCTGTAGTAAGTTCAAAGAAAGAAGGATGCAGCGGTTCAAAGAAGTTTTTCTCCTCTTCTACAAATTTTATAACAGTGTCTTTGTCTATACATATTCCATTAACACGAATGCGTTCACGAAAATCAACTAAGTGTGGAGATGTGTAAAGCCCTACTTTATACCCTTCTGCTTGCAAGATAGAAGCCAGTGTATGCGAACAAGAGCCTTTGCCATTGGTGCCTGCTACATGGATAGTTTTATACTTTCGATGTGGATGAGCAAAGTGTTTGTCAAGTGCAATTGTGTTATCTAAGCCTGCTTTATAAGCAGAAGCCCCAACCTTTTCAAAGACTGGGGCTGCATGATACAAATAATTTACTGTTTCTTCGTAATTCATTTGAAATAAACAAAATATAGATTTCTCTTAAGGAAAAATATTTTTAGGTGCATAATTAATAAATAGGTGCTTAATTAAAATAGTTTTTGAACCTTTTAAAGATTGACTGCTTGGTAATGGTATCACCTTTGAAGTTGTCGCTGAGCTTGAAACGTTGTAATATTTCTTTTTCATCGCGTGTTAATGTCTTTGGAACATACACGCTGATGTTAACTAACAAATCGCCTCTTCCGCTGCCATAACCTTGTACGGCAGGTAAACCTTTACCTCTTAACCGTAAAGTTTTGCCTGGCTGTGTGCCTGCATCTATCTTTATTCTTACACGAGTTCCTTCCAGCGTAGGTATCTCTACCTCGCTGCCTAATGCAGCTGTTGGGAAGTCGAGTAGTAGGTTATAGATGATATCCTGTCCGTCTCGGATAAAAGTGTTGTTAGGTTCTTCTTCGATGTATACTTGAATGTTTCCAGCAGCACCATTATTTTGACCAGCATTGCCCTTGCCTGGAACGTTGACAACCATACCTTCGGCTACACCAGCAGGGATATTTATCTCAACAATCTCTTCTCCTTTTACTACTCCCGTACCGTGGCATTGCTGACATTTGTCTTTTATTACAGTTCCTGCCCCATGGCAAGTAGGGCATTCTGTTTGGGTTCGCATCATACCCAACATGGTTCTTACAGTCTTTACCACAACTCCTTGTCCATGACAAGTAGGACAAGTTGTGACACCACTGCCATTTTCTGCACCACTTCCGTGGCAATGAGAGCAAGTAACATCTTTTCTTACCTTAAACTTCTTTGTTACACCTGTACTTATTTCTTGCAGGGTAAGTTTTACTTTTAGTCGTAAATCGGCACCTCTGTATTGTGGATGTTCACTGCTATTGTTACCACCAAATCCACTAAATCCACTAAATCCTCCATGGCCACCAAATACATCTCCAAACATAGAGAATATATCGTCCATAGAAAATCTCTCACCGCTAAAGCCTTCAAAGCCACCACCGCCTGGAGCGTTAAATCCAAACTGGTCGTACTGCTGACGCTTTTGTGGGTCGTGCAATACATCGTAAGCCTCGGCAGCTTCCTTAAATTTTTCCTCAGCTTCTTTGTTGCCAGGGTTGCGGTCGGGGTGATATTTGATAGCTAATTTGCGGTAAGCTTTTTTTATTTCATCTTCTGAAGCGTTTTTGTTAACGCCCAGTACTTCATAATAATCACGTTTTGCCATTATTCTCAATCATTTAATAGGGTGAGAACTGTAAAACATTGATGTGTGCATAATTATAGAATAAGGTACTTACATCACTGATGTGGTAAAACCTTATATATATAGCAACTTGGTTTTACATAACCCACCGTTAAAATCTCTGCCTATTGCTAAAAAAAAATTACTGTCCAACAGCAACTTTAGCATGTCGTATTACTTTTTCGTTAAGTGTGTAACCTGTTTGTACGCAGTCTATTACTTTACCCTTTTTGTCATCTTCTACATTAGGAACCATTGCTATTGCTTCGTGAAAATCTACATCAAAATCCTTGCCTTGTGTGTCAATTTTCTTCACACCCAATCCCTCTAATGTGGTCATTAATTTTTTAGCAATGAGTTCCCAACCTTTTTCCAGTGCTTTGATATCTTCTGCTTTTGCAGCGTTTTGTATGGCACGGTCCATATCATCAAGAACAGGAAGTATGGCAGATACCGTTTTCTCTCCACCGTTGAAGATAAGTTCAGCTTTTTCTTTCTGCGTTCTTTTCTTAAAGTTTTCAAACTCAGCAACTGTACGCAGATACCTGTCTTTTAGCTCTTCTAATTCTTCTTGAGCCTTTTTCAGTGCATTGTCTGCTTTCTCTTCAACAGGTTTTTCTTCTTGCTTTTCAGTTTCTGTCGACAGGTTTTCTGCCTCTTGGTTTTCTGCCTCCTGGTTTTTTGTTTCTTCGGTTGTGGTATTGACATTTTTGTCAATATTCTCTTCCTTATGCTTATTTTTCTTGCTCATATTGAATATTATTTTTTTTATCTAATAATAGCAAAAACCTTGCCAAGAACGCTGTTACTTGTTAGCTACTTAGGCGTTGCCCTCATTATTTGCTTTTGTTGTCATGTTTATATTGTATAAGACTGGTTCTATCTATGTTGGTAATTTATAGAACCAGCCTATAGAATAGAGATGTTATGCTAGCACAACTTGGCTTTTAGCATATTCTTTTCGGTTGTAAACATTTGGCAGATAACTCACGTTAACTCTCAATAATTTTTCTCATTATTGGTACATTTTTTCTTTCAGTTCCTTGATGTTTTCATTGTAGATGTATTCATCGTAATCCATGAGCTTATCAATTGTGCCTTTTGGTGTAAGTTCAATAATACGGTTTGCAACGGTTTGTATAAACTCGTGGTCATGGCTTGAGAAGAGGATATTGCCTTTAAATGCCACCAAGTTGTTGTTAAAAGCCTGAATACTTTCCAAGTCAAGATGGTTGGTAGGTGTGTCTAAAATAAGGCAGTTAGCGTTTTTCAGTTGCATACGTGCAATCATACAACGCATTTTTTCGCCTCCAGAAAGTACATTAACTTTTTTCAAAACCTCTTCGCCAGAGAATAACATTCTGCCCAAATAGCCTTTCATTGCTACTTCGTTACCTGTACCAAATTGTCCAAGCCAGTCTACTAAGTTCATATCAGAGTTAAAGAATTCTGCATTATCTAATGGCAAATAAGCGGTAGTAATGGTAACTCCCCATTTGTAAGTGCCAGCATCGGGCTTGCGCTTGTTATTGATAATCTCGAATAAGGCTGTCATTGCCTTAGGATTATGGCTTAAAAATACAACCTTTTGGCCTTTTTCTACTGTAAAGCTTATGTTATCAAACAATACAGTTCCGTCTGTATCAACAGCCTTCAAGCCTTCTACCTCTAAAATCTGATTACCTGGTTCGCGTTCCATTTGGAAGATGATACCAGGGTACTTACGACTTGAGGGGCGGATTTCTTCAATATTCAGCTTTTCCAACATCTTTTTACGAGAGGTGGTTTGCTTGCTCTTTGCCACATTGGCAGAGAAGCGACGAATGAATTCCTCCAGTTGCTTGCGTTTTTCTTCTGCCTTCATCTTTTGGTTTTGTGCCTGACGAAGAGCCAATTGTGAACTCTCATACCAGAAGGAATAGTTACCAGAGAATACAGTAACCTTGCCAAAATCAATATCTACAGTCTGTGTACTTACGGCATCAAGGAAGTGGCGGTCGTGGCTAACAACCAATACTGTTTGTTCAATATTGCTCAAATACTCTTCTAACCACTGTACCGATTCAAGGTCAAGATCGTTGGTAGGTTCATCCAATAAGAGGTTTTCAGGATTTCCAAATAATGCTCTTGCCAACATTACACGTACCTTCTCGTTGTTAGAAAGCTCAGACATCTGCTTGTTGTGCATATGTTCGTTGATGCCAAGGTGCTGCAATAGTTGGGCGGCATTGCTTTCCGCTTCCCACCCATTCATCTCGGCAAACTTCAATTCTAAGTCAGCTGCACGGTTACCGTCTTCTTCGGTCATTTCTGGTTTGTTGTATAAAGCCTCGCGCTCTTTCATGTTTTTCCACAGAGGTTGATGCCCCATGAGAACGGTGTCCATTACTTTGTAGGCATCATACTTAAAGTGATCTTGTTCAAGTACCGACAAGCGCTCGCCTGGGCCCAGTTCTACGTTACCTTTGTTGGGTTCTAAATCGCCACTGATAGCTCTTAATAAAGTAGATTTTCCTGCACCATTGGCTCCAATGATACCGTAGATGTTGCCGTGAGTAAACTTGATATTAACGTCTTTGTATAGAACTCTCTTGCCAAACTGTATTGCAAGATTTGTAATTGTAATCATATTTTAGTTTTTTAAGTTTTTATGTCAGTGTTTTTATGTCAGTGTTTTTATGTTTTGTCATCTTGTGTACTCTTTTTATATAAAACAGGCTGCGCCTCAACAATTCAAACAAGTTTGATTGTATTCGGCTTGCTCTGTTTTTGGTTCAATTTTTCTTGTTCGTTCAGTAGTATAGCTCGTTATACTCCTTCACTCACAAACAAATTAACCTCAAAAATAGTCTCGCAATCTGTCAAAGCTAATTGATAGAACCACCCTTATCCTTAAACTGATACTTCTGCTTTGCAAAGATACTCATTTTTATTGAGATATGTAAATTGGATATTTGTAAATTAATAAAAAATATAATTTATGGAATAGCAAATTGAGTGTTATTTCGTAAAGAAAAATAGCAAAGAAAATAACAATTCTGCATATTGCGGTTTAGGAGAATTTTACTATACTTTTTTGCTACCGTGTGTGCTTAATTATGTTATTTCTATGGTGTTGTGGTACAAACTCAATAACTTTATCTGCCTATTTCGTGGATATAATGGCATTAACTCAATGAGGTTATGTATCAAAAATGTACTTATCTAATGTAATTTATAGCTATTTTAGTACATAAAAAAAGTGTGGATATTTATAAGGTGATGATTGATAATAAAATATAAACCTGTTTGTGTTTTGCGTATTTTGAAGTGATTTTCATTTGTTTCAAAATATTCAAATAATAGAGAGACGATTGTAAAGATAATTCATAATAAAATTCAGTGGCTTTTCACACATTCTTTTGTAAAACCAGTTTATAAAATATATGTTTGAAACAATATGTATGTTGCGATATTTGTAATGCTTATATGGATAAATAAGTAAAAAAGTGGTAACTTTGCAACGAATAAAAGTAGATAAGAAATGGATTTTATATCACGGCAAAATGAATATGATAGATATGTAGTGCAGCAAGATGATACCTTGCTGAATTGGCTTCTCAACAATGTTACACAGTTGAGTAAAACTAAAATAAAGGCAACATTGGCTGGACGAGGTATTATTGTAAACGGAAAACAGATAACACAGTTTGACTATCCGCTTAAGGCTGGAATGAAAATAGCGGTGAGTAAGACTAAAAAAAATAATCTATTTAAGAGCCGTTATGTCAAGATAGTTTATGAAGACCGATATTTGGTAGTGATAGAAAAGCAAGCTGGTATTTTGTCAATGGCTGCTGGGCACTCATCGTTGAATGTGAAAAGGGTGCTGGATGATTACTTTAAAAAGAGCAAGCAAAAGTGTACAGCGCACGTAGTGCATCGACTTGACAGGGATACGAGTGGACTTATGATTTATGCCAAGGATGTGGTAACGGCACAGCAATTGGAGCACAACTGGCATAACAATGTGTATGATAGAAGATATGTGGCTGTAGTATCGGGTGAAATGGAAAACGATGAGGGTACTATATCTAACTGGTTGAAAGATAATAAGGCGTATTTTACCTATTCGAGCAATGTAGATAATGGCGGAAAATTTGCTGTAACTCATTTTCATACCTTAAATCGTACAACAGAACATTCACTGGTAGAATTTAGATTGGAGACTGGACGAAAGAACCAAATACGCGTACATTCGGCAGATATGGGGCATCCTGTGTGTGGAGATAAGAAATATGGAAATGGAGATGATGCTATAGGTAGACTTTGTTTGCATGCGTATGTGTTATGTTTTTATCATCCTGTTACGCATAATCCTATGGAGTTTGAAACGCCCATACCTTCAGCTTTTACTCATTTATTTAAAGCTGGTTCTGTAAATTACCGCCCTTAAATATAAGTACGAAATTTAAGAAAGCTAATTTATAGAAACGGCTGTAAGTAGTTATTTTTTTTTGAGGGGAAAATAGATGGGGTCGAATTTTACATTATATATATATGTTTTGTTAGCGATTATAGCTGGAGGTATTGTTGTAAAAAAACTTACAAGTTGTGCTTTACGGCTTATTGTTCTTATTATTATAATAAGTGTAGTAGTTCTTCTTTATTCGCTCTTTAAAAGCTGATAATGTTGCGTTTAAAGTTTTTTTTTACCTAATAAGAAAGAAAAAGTATACAGAAATTTGCAAATTTGAAATTATTACATTATTTTTGTGGTGATACATTAAAATAATAGAATACAAAACATTATGACAAAGACAAAACAAATTTACAAGTGTTCAACTTGTGGTAATATTATTGAAGTAGTGAGTATGGGGCAGGGCACTCTTAGCTGTTGTGGCTCTCCTATGAAAGTATTAACCGAAAATACAACAGATGGTGCTAAAGAAAAGCATGTTCCTGTTATTGAGAAAATAGAAGGAGGATACAGGGTATCAGTTGGGTCGGTAGAGCATCCTATGACTGAAGCGCATTACATACAATGGATAGAGTTGGAAACGAAGACAGGAGTAATGCGTAAGAACCTTGCGCCTACGGACAAGCCTGTTGCAGAATTTATGACCAATGAGGAAGCTGTAGCAGCTCGTGAATATTGTAATTTGCACGGTTTGTGGAAAGCTTTTTTATAGAAGCAGTGTAAAAAAGTTTTGGTTCAGCAGGCATATTGTGTGAACCGAAACTTTTATCTTTTGTCTTATTTCTCACAGATGCCTATTTTTATCCATTGTTGGGTTAATTCTTGAACATCCTTTCTTGCGGTTTCTTCATCTATGTTATATTGATCTACTAAAAGTTTTACCAGTTCATTAATGGTAAACTCTTTGTTTTGAACCGATTGCCAAAGATAAACAGAAGTATCATTCATGCTAATAATGTTACTAAAGTCTATATTTTCTTTTCCTTCGGCGGTAAGAATATTCTCGCCGCAAATATTACGAAGTTTAAATCCTGGTTTTAATTTCATAAGTTTTCTTTTATTTTAATAAATTTATTATAGGTGGTTCTATAAATTACCACCGTAAAGTTTTTTTGTCAGTGTTTTTACGTTTTGTTATTTTGTGAACTCTTTTTATATAAAACAAGCTGCGCCTCAACAATTCAAACAAGTTTGATTGTATTCGGCTTGCTCCGTTTTTGGTTCAATTTTGCTTGTTCGTTCAGTAGTATAGCTCGCTATACTCCTTCACTCATAAACAAATTGACCTCAAAAATAGTCGCACCATCTGTCAAAGCTAATTAATAAAACCGCCCTATATTGGACCAAAAAGTTTTACCCAACGCCTGTAGACAGCTAATAGGTAGCGACGAATAGGGAAGAGAAACATCCAAATTTTAGAATATATTTTGAACTTTTGGCTATTGGTACTATCTAATGTGTTTCTTCCTTTACGATAAAATCCCAATGCAAAAGCCTTGATATCTTTAACCTTGCAATGCTCCACCAAAATGTTACCATCTCCTCTTAGCGTAACATCCTGTTTGGTGATGTTAATGATGCGGTGTAAAACATAATGACCTGGATGCGTTTCAGCCAGTACAATATCGCCTATTTGAAGGGGGGAGTGGGGTTGAGCAAGTAGAGCTTTGTCGCGTCCATCCTCTAAAAAAGGTCGCATACTAAACCCCTTGAGACTAATAGTAACAGTATGTTTCTCATTGATAATTTTTATCACTTCAGGTAGAAACTCACTATTATGTAGTAGGATGCTTTTTCTTGTTATATTTTTATCGTCTTTATTTGTCATTATACATTGATGTAATTTGGGGTTGTTAGTAAGAATACCCTTCCCCCATCTTCGTTATTTTGCAATAGTGTTGTAGCAAATTTCAGCAGCTTCTTGGTTAGGTAGACAATGAAGAGTATAGATGCCAGTTGTAGCAATAAGCTGCTCAATGGTATGACATATATAATCTGTTATAGTTTCATCCCATTTCATGGTAGAACATGAAGGCATTAATGCTGCAAAAGCGTTTATGGTAGAAAGTTTTTCTATACTATTTTTCTGGGCTCTGTCAATATGTGTTATGGCACCTAATTTTGCTTTGATCTTGCGGTAGCAAGGTGTTTTTCCGCTCCATGGACTCCCATATATATAAAGTGCGCCATTGATGATACGGATATTAGGGTTATCATCGTTCATCAAATCGCTACCCTTGATATATCTTAGCCACATACTAACTTGGGTGCTTTTACCTGTACCGCTTTTGGCAATAAAGGCATATCCGTAACCATTGTTGCGTACCAATGAGGCATGAATGAGCAAGGTGTCTTTTTTGCTTGATGCAAAGGCATATATAAGCATTAAAGCATTGTTGAGCCCAAAGTTTTGCATATTGTTATCTCCACTAATGGCACATTTGCAATTTTGAAAATCTTTATCGGTTTGTAGTAAGCAACATTGTTCTTCTTTGATGTTGTGGATAATATATTGATAGCCTCCGTTAGGTAATCTATCTACAAGCGTCATTCCATTGCCTGTATCAAAATTGCGTATGAGTTCGCATTTTGATTTGTCAATGGGTTGTAAAGTGTTGTCGATAAATAACTTAGCCAAAAGCTCTTTATTATTTGAGGGCTTTTCACATCTAAACGGGTTGAGAGAAGGGATGAGCTTAAGTAAGTTAACTTGCTGAGCTATAAAGCTAATACCAATATAGTGTTCAGCAATACAATAATATTGAGTTTGGTATTCCATGTTCTGTTGCTTTAGTGGAAAGCCTTTATTCCTTATGATATTTTCATTGATAATAAAATCAAGCATTTGGTAATATTAACGTCTTAAAAAATGCTTGCTGTTGCAGCTATCCTTTTTGTTGGGTAGTGTTTAAATGTAAAGAGCAAAGCATAATCTATTGCGACAAAAGTAGTAATAAAAGTTGAGAAAGGAATACCTTATAGATTATATTTTATATATAGAGGTTACATTTTTTGTTTTTTTTGCAACAAGTGTCGTTTGTTGTTTGTGCTATATGTAAAAAATAAACGTATATAAAAAATGTTACTTTTGCAATGTGAAGTTTGCAAAATAAGCTATTTTTTTTTGCCAATATTTTGTAAGAAACACAAAATAATTATTAACTTTGCAAGCGCATTCATGAATATGCACACGTATACGAGAACGAGAACAATTATAATTATACAAATTTTTTATGTATTTTACGTTATTTAT
>CAMQBR010000049.1 GCA_946999045.1 uncultured Prevotella sp. | reverse complement strand
ACAATTTGCATAAGATTGTATTACAATTTGCATAAGATTGTATTACAATTTGCATGAGATTGTATTACAAGATAATTATAAAAATACATCTGTATGAAAATAAAGACGTTACCGTATTGATATAACTAAACAGGTAACGGATTCGGAAACGATCGAAATGCTTTGTGTCGCTGTTTACTGCTAAAGAAAGAATGCTTGTTATTCTGTTTGCAACAGATATTGGAGTGGATGAGACCTCTAAACGGAAGGGACACAACTATATAACCCAATTTATAGATTTTAATCGGCAATCAAGCCTTTGGTTAATTTCGTTGCAATGATAAAATCGCACATGTATGGTATCAAGAAGCTCTTTGCCGTGAGGAATGTCAATAACGGAGTTCTGGAAGGATTGAACTCAAAGATACAACTTGCTAAAAGGAGAGCAAGGGGATTCGTAAATACAGAAAACTTTAAGTATATGGTCTATTTTGTAACAGGAGGGCTTAAACTTGATTACCCACACGATTCGTTATAGAGCCAAAAAAAATAAAAACTACGGATTACTTGTATTATTTTATAAATTCTATAATCTGTGGTTAAAATATTGAAAGAGGGACGTATGGGACGTGCTTTCCTATAATTATCAATTAACAAAATAAGCTAATTATAAAGTTCAGGGCGGTTCTATCAATTAGCTTTGACAGATTGTGCGACTATTTTTGAGGTCAATTTGTTTGTGAGTGAAGGAGTATAGCGAGCTATACGACTGAACGAACAAGCAAATTGAACCCAAAAGAGTCAACAAGATGGCAAAACGTAAAAAGACTGACATAAAAACTTTACTGAGGTAATTTATAGAACCGCCCTTCAAAGTAAATAACGCTCAAAGTGAAAGGATTCTGCTAAAAAATACTATCAATTCTTCCCAAGTCTTTAATTCATCGCTTCCGTATAACAACGTAGTACCCATGAAATTATCTTCAGGAGTATCAGTAATGAGGTAATCGCCATACAGAAGTTGACGCTGATTGGTAAATATGATATGATTATGAGCTGGAGCAGATAAATATTCTTCTACCCACGATTGTACTTCATTGATATACTTATGCTGATTGGTAGGTGCCTGTGCTACAATGTACACCTGATAATGCTCAATTAAAAGCTCGTAAGCCTTGTGCATACTCGATTTAGCCTTGCCATAACTATCGTGCAAGGTAGCATAATCAATATAAACAACAGGACGCTCACGATGCTCCTGCTTATCATCTATCCAACGAATAACAGGTATAAGATAATGTAAACCAATCTTGTCTGTTAATTGATGTGCTCCATGAAAATGAATTGCCAGAGGATAGTGTTCTGTAAACAAATCAAAGGTATGTACCAAAGGGTCGTTATCACCAAACAAACCATACACAAGCTGTTGCTCTTCGGGTGTAACATCCTTGAAACACTGTTTGGTAATCTCCTTAAACTCATTAACCAAGGCTTTGGTAACAATGCACTCTTGCACCCCATCTTTACGAGGGTTAAGAAACTTTTGTTTGCCCATCATACCATGCTCGTGCATGGTTTCGCCCATTTGAAAAGCAGGGTTTACTATGATACGTTCAAAACCCTTTAGCATCTCGGTGTACATACCTCCCATAGATGTGCCAATAATAAGATTGGGATTGTACTTATCGCATAACTCATGCAGCAAGTTAACAGCCTCAGCAGGATGCAAAGGAAGATCTTCTGCTACAATATTAGTCTTAGGCAATAATTCTTTCAGCATACGAACGGTTCCAGATTGTGCCGATGACATAAAGCCATGAACATACATCACGGTTTTATCAACCATTAAGTCAGGATATTGTTTTTGGTGTGGATTATCCATTATGATTAATTATTTATTTATGGCAGATTATATAAATTAGCGTTGTTAGGTTTTGGACTTACATTTCAAGCCCAAAATAGTGCAAGTTGAATACTATCAAACCTGTTTGAATTGTTGAGGCGCAGCCTGTTTTCTACAAAAAAACCAAAAGATAACAAAACGCACTTCATCAATTTACCGATCTCTATATATACGGACGTAAGAACGAACTTTAACTTAGTATTCCGCTTTCACCTCTCTTTCATCCCACATATCAAATGCCTTATGCGCCTCTTCAGGTAAAAGAAGTTGCATGAATTTGTGGCGATGTTCGGGAGTGAGAGCTATCTCTTGATAAATAAAGTCGTCATCAAAACCAATGCGAGCTGCATCCTTACGATTGTTAGCATAGAAGATACGATCAAGTCGAGCCCAGTAGATAGCCCCCAAACACATAGGACAAGGTTCGCATGAAGTATAGATATCGCATCCCGTAAGGTCGAATGTACCCAACTTCTTTGTTGCTTTACGTATGGCATTCACCTCTGCATGTGCCGTAGGGTCATTATCAATTGTTACCGAATTGGACGCTTCAGCTATAATTTCGTTATCCCTAACAATCACTGCACCAAAAGGTCCTCCGCCTTTTAGCACACTCTCTTCTGATAGCGCAATAGCTCTGCGCATCAACTCTTTTTGATTCATTTTTTTTATTTGTATATTTTATTTGTGTACAAATATAACCAAAATTTGATTATCTTTGTATAACATCAAACAATAAATATCCTATATTGGGAGATGAAAGCTCTGAAAAAACTACATACTACAAGCTAATCATAAAGTTCAAAGTTCAACACTCAATGTTACATGAGACTAACATCACAGCACAAGAACTCTTTACTCGTGCTAAAGAGATTATAGAAATCAGCAAAACCGAACCAATGCTCGTAAATAACAAACTACACGAAACATTGGTGTTAACCTGTGCTGCAGGACTAAAAGATACGTTGTATAGCTTTGGCGATCTCAATGCACGTGTTAACCATCTATGTGATAAATGTGGCATATCAACTGCCGATACGCATGCCATACAAAGAATGCGTAGGCACTCTAATACATCCAAACCTATTCTTTCAGAAGATGTTTTGTATGATGTGCGAGCCTTGTGCGTGTTTATATCTTCCGTATTCAGAGAAGCTATTCCTAACTATTTGGTGGGTAAGATACCTGCCCGACATCAAACCTTTCAAGCTACTCTTCGACTGGATGAGCGATATATCAGATGTATTGTAAAGAAGTGGAACGAGAAATATATCTATGTAATGCCCGATGAAGACACAGATGAAGAGCTTTGGAAAGTAGAATATGTAAGTGAAAAGCAGTTTACAGATATGTCGTATCTGAAAGATATTCTGCGTAATGGGATGCAACTCAATTTATTGGATAGTGAAATAAGTGAACATACCATTATTCCCCGTCTCATTATTGTGGAACCAGACTATCTGATAGATATTAGTACTTTGGCTGCTTGCTTTACTGATTATGGTCATCATCCTGCTATGTATACCCTTAATCGAATGAAGGACAGACCTAATACCCGCTATACTATCTTGGGCAACTTTGCTGGAAAAGCACTTGATAACATTATTCATGCTCAAAAAGGTGCACCTTTTAGTATGGCTACCACGCTGAAAGAGAACTATAAGGAGAAGGCCTTGGAATATAGTACTTGCACAGATTTGAACCCATCTGAGTTCAAAAGCAATGCTGTAATACAGGTACAAAATATTCAACAAATAGTTAACGAGCTATTTAAAACATACAACAAAGAGCGAGCTATTTTAGAACCTTCGTTTGTATGTGAGCAGTTAGGTGTACAGGGGCGTGTGGATATGATGACAACCGATTATCGCTTGCTCATTGAACAGAAGTCGGGTAAGAACATGAATATTGAATACAATAAGCGTAACAAGCAGGGTACACAACAGGTAGAGTCGCATTATGTGCAGGCTTTGTTGTACTATGGTGTGCTTAAGTATAATTTTAATCTATCGAAGAATTCCACTCAGATATTCTTGTTATATTCTAAATATACACTACCCAACGGACTGCTATCGGTAAGTAGCTTGGATAAGTTGATGAATGAGGCTATCAAACTGCGCAATATGATTGTGATAAATGATTATGATAGTGGTATTCATGGCTTTAAACCAATGCTGCAACAGCTTAATCCTGTAACACTGAATACCAAAAAGGATAATTCTTACTTTTACACACGTTACTTATTACCACAGATAGAAAGCATTACGAATCCGTTGCAAAAAATGTCTTCTTTAGAAAAAGCGTACTTTTGTAGGATGATGAAATTTGTGCTAAAAGAGCAATTGATTAGTAAAACAGGCTCGGTTGACGGCAATGGGCACAGCAATGCCGACTTGTGGAGTATGCCATTAAAAGAGAAAAAAGAGGTGGGTAACATTTATACCAACCTTAAAATTATAAAGAAAGAGCAAACAGAACTGCACGGTTTTGATGAAATAACATTGGAAGTGCCACCCCAAGGAGAAGACTTCTTACCAAATTTTCGTAGAGGTGATATGGTATATCTTTATAGTTATCACCCCGATAGCGAACCTGATGTTCGTAGAAGCCTCTTGTTCAAGGGCTTTATGAAAGAGCTTTCTACTCACAAAATAGTGATACATCTTGTCAATGCACAACAAAACGAGGATATTTTGTATGTGAATAACGGTGCAATAAATAAGCATAAGCAGCAGAAATGGGTGTACGCCATAGAGCATAGTGCATCGGATGCTGGTAGTGGTGCGGCTATTCATGCGTTACATACATTAATAACGACTTCGTTAGATAGAAAGAACTTGTTGTTGGGACAACGTGAACCGCAAATAGATACCTCTCAAAAACTTACTAGAAGTTATCATCCTGACTATGATGAGGTGTTGCTCAAGGCCAAACAGGCAGTTGATTACTTCTTATTGATTGGTCCTCCCGGAACTGGTAAAACCTCTATGGCATTACGATATATGGTGGAAGAAGAACTAACAACCCCCAATACAAACATTCTTTTGATGGCATATACCAACAGGGCAGTGGATGAAATTTGCGGTATGTTGACCGATGCCAACATTAATTTTATCAGATTGGGAAATGAGTATAGTTGTGATGCTCGTTACAAATTGAATCTTATGGAGCATGCCATTGCTTTGCACCCTAAGTTGTCTGAACTAAAGTTGGCATTGCAAAATATACGTGTAGTGGTCAGTACTACGTCTATGATGATGAACAAACCATTTTTGTTTGCTCTCAAACATTTTAGTTTGGCTATCATTGACGAAGCCAGTCAGATATTGGAACCCAATATTATTGGTATCTTATCAAGTCATACTAAGGACGGAAATATTGTCACTCATCATGTTGATATTGACAAATTTATATTGATAGGTGATTATAAACAGTTACCTGCCGTGGTACAACAGAGTGAACATGAGTCGGCTATAGATGAACCTGAATTACAAGCTATCATGCTAACCAACTGTCGTAACTCGCTTTTTGAACGATTAATTCGTTGGGAAGAACATATGCACAGAAACAAATTTATAGGCATTTTGCGCAAACAAGGACGGATGCACCCTGAGATAGCAGCTTTCCCTAATAAGATGTTTTATGCTAAAGAGCAATTGCAACCTGTTCCATTGCCTCATCAAATAGCAGCAGATATAGGATATGAAGGTACACCTGAGGACGAGATAGACCGCAAGTTAATACAGCATCGCTTATTGTATTACCCCTCTCAATTATGCAATAATGCGCAATTATCAGATAAAGTAAATCCTGACGAAGCTAAAATGGTAGCCTTATTATTGCAACATATCTATCGGTTAATGGGGAAGAACTTTAATACTCAGAAAACAGTTGGCGTAATTGTTCCTTACCGTAATCAAATAGCAATGATTAGAAAAGAGATAGAGAAGCTCAATATTGCCGCCCTTGTAGATACTTGCATTGATACGGTGGAGCGTTATCAGGGCAGTCAGTGCGATGTTATTATCTATTCGTTTACAATACAACATAGGTATCAAATAGATTTCTTAACATCCAATAGCTTTTATGAGGGCGATGCATTGATAGACCGTAAACTGAATGTAGCCCTTACTAGAGCTCGTAAGCAGTTGATTATCTTAGGAAATAGACAGATCCTAAATAACAATAGAATATTCAAACTATTAATAGATAGTATTCAAGTAGAAATAGATAAATAAAACTTTCGTTTTACTATTTATCACTAAAACGTATTTTTTTATTGATAGAATTCTTTGTGAATTATTTTACTTTTGTTGTTTTTTTTGAAAAGCGAATACACTTTGTTTTAAAGATAACATTTATAGTAAACAATAAGCAAGATTAATTATGAGGAAATTGATTTTATTGGTAAAATAATAGAGAAAAAAGATACAAAATAAGAGCTGAATTACATGAATGTTCCAATATTAGCATATATATATATTGTACTAGGATTTGGCAGTAAAATTAGGTATACAATCTGCATTTTGGGTGGTGAAAATAATTTAAATGCACAACCCCCTTTGACTTCTCTATCCCTGTAAGTTTATCATACGAAATTTGTAATATTGTTAGGCTTATAACTAGGGATGTAACAAAAACTTTAGAAAAACTTAAATCTAAAGAACAATATGTTGCAAGTTACCTTAGGCTATAAATTTGATTTATAGAATTATCTACATAAGGTAATAGCATAAAAAATATCTAAAAAAGGCAGCCATATAATGGTTGCCTTTTCTATAATTTATGCATCTATATTTGCATATGTTGCATTTTTCTCAATAAACTCTCTGCGAGGTTCAACGTCATCACCCATGAGCATAGAGAATATTTCATCAGCCTCAGCTGCATTTTCTATAGTAACCCGCTTTAGTAAACGGGTTTGGGGATTCATTGTCGTTTCCCACAACTGCTCAGGATTCATTTCACCCAAACCTTTGTAGCGTTGTGTATGAATGCTCTTGCTGTCCTCTTCTCCGTTGGCATATTTATCAATAAACACCTGTCGTTGTTGTTCTGTGTAGCAATATTCGCTCACCTTATTTTTATAAGAACACTTATAAAGAGGCGGTGTGGCAATGTAGAGATGACCTTCTTCTATCACTCTTGGCATAAAACGGAAGAAAAGTGTCATAATCAGCGTGTCAATGTGAGAACCATCGACATCGGCATCGGTCATAATGATAATCTTGTCGTAACGAAGTTTTTCAACATTTGCCTCTCTGTCATCTTCTCCTTCAACGCCAAAACGAACACCGATACTCTGGATGATATTCATAATAGACTCAGCCTCAAACACTCTGTGCCACTGCACCTTTTCTACATTTAATATCTTACCTCGAAGAGGAAGGATAGCTTGTGTGTAACGATCTCTACCTTGTTTAGCAGAACCACCTGCAGAATCACCCTCAACAAGGAATATCTCGCAGTCTTTTGGGTCTTTGTTAGAACAGTCAGCCAACTTTCCAGGCAATCCACCTCCACTCATAAAATTCTTGCGCTGAACGCTTTCACGAGCCTTGCGTGCAGCGATACGAGCCGTTGCAGCCAGTATTACCTTCTCGCATATTTGCTTTGCTTCGGTAGGATGCTCCTCTAAATAATTGCTTAGAGCTTCTCCTACTGCCTGTTGAACAGCTCCAGATACTTCGCTGTTACCCAACTTTGTTTTAGTTTGTCCCTCAAACTGTGGTTCTGCCACTTTGATTGAGATAACAGCTGTTAAGCCCTCACGAAAGTCTTCGCCTGCAATCTCTATCTTCGATTTCTCTATTTGTTTAGAGATAGTTGGTTCGTTATCAGCGTATGCCTTCAGCGTTCTGGTCAATGCCATACGAAACCCCGTGAGGTGTGTTCCACCCTCAATGGTATTGATGTTATTAACATACGAGTGGATATTCTCAGAGTAGTCGGTATTGTACATGATGGCTACCTCAATAGGAAAATCTTGCTTCTCTGTTTTGAGGTAGATAACATCATCAAACAGGTGCGTGCGATGACGGTCAATATAACGCACAAACTCTTTTAATCCATCTTTTGCATGGAATACCTCAGTACGAGTTTTACCTTCTTCATTAGGACGCATATCAGTCAAAGTAATGCGAATACCGGCATTGAGATATGCCAATTCTCTCATGCGTCGTGCTACAATGTCCCATTGAAAATGAGTGGTTGTGAAGATAGAGCCATCTGGCCAAAATTGTTGGCGTGTTCCTCTTTTATCAGTTTCGCCAACAATTTTTACAGGATACAATGGCTTACCTTTTTCGTATTCTTGCTGATATATCTTTCCATTGCGGAATACCTGCGATTTCATGTGAGAAGAAAGAGCATTTACACAGCTAACACCTACACCATGCAATCCACCACTCACCTTGTACGAGCCTTTATCAAACTTACCACCAGCGTGCAACACTGTCATTACAACCTCCAGTGCCGATTTGTGTAGCTTTTCGTGCTCATCAACAGGAATACCACGACCGTTATCTTGTACGGTAACAGATTCGTCTTCGTTGATAGTAACTTCTATATCAGTACAATAGCCTGCCATAGCTTCATCAATAGAGTTGTCTACCGTCTCATTAATAAGATGGTGCAAACCTTTTTCACTGATGTCGCCAATGTACATGGCAGGACGTTTACGAACAGCCTCTAATCCTTCGAGTACCTGTATGTTACTCGCCGAATAATTGTTCTCAGCGTTTTTATTTTCTGTCATTTTATATGTAAGATTATTTTATCTTGATGATAAGTAAACCTCATGGCATTTTAAATGCCTAAGAAAGAGGGATATGCTTATAGGACGGTTCTATAAATTACCACCGTAAAGTGTCTGTCTTTTTACGTTTTGTCTTCTTGTTGGCTTTTTGGGGGTCAATTTGCTTGTTCGCTCAGTCGTATAGCTCGCTATACTCCTTCACTCATAAACAAATTGACCTCAAAAATAGTTTTACAATCTGTCAAAGCTAATTTATAGAACCTCCCTATATTGTATTCTTTCTTGCAAAGATACGAAAATACTATTAATTAAGGAAATATTTTACTTTGAACATTAGATTATTTAAGCCATATACTTCAACTTTATGATAATCAACTGGCATTGTTATCAAAAGAAGGACTAATGTCTCTGCTCTTCTTCACTTTGTTAGGAGCAATCGTTATGAATTAAGGGAGGTTCTATAAATTAGCTTTGACAGATTGTAAGACTATTTTTGAGGTCAATTTGTTTGTGAGTGAAGGAGTATAGCGAGTTATGCGACTGAACGAACAAGCAATTTGAACCCCGAAGAG
The DNA here is from genome assembly GCA_946999045.1 of uncultured Prevotella sp. GTDB lineage: Bacteria > Bacteroidota > Bacteroidia > Bacteroidales > Bacteroidaceae > Prevotella. The sequence continues at coordinate 6,227 of CAMQBR010000049.1, read as the reverse complement.
CCAACAGGATGACGAAACGTAAAAAGACTGATATAAAAACTTTACGGTGATAATTTATAGAACTTCCCTTAATAGAGTAGCATTAAGCCCGCAAAGGCTGAGTAAGCCAGCATACGGATAGGATTGATTTTGAGATATTTTGTACCAATGAATGTAGCAACAAAAAGGGCTATACTGATGCAGAAATGCCAGGGGGAGGTAGAGAAAGTACTGAAGTTTTCGGGTGTCATTAATAACAGGGTGGCTGCTAATAATAGGCCGACAATGGCAGGACGTAAGCCATTGAGCACATTGCGTACGAGTGAGGTATTCATGTAGGTCATAAACATCTTACTGATTAATATCATAAGAATGAGAGAAGGTAGCACTAAGGCAGAGGTAGCAATGACAGAACCTAAGACAGATATCCACGTGCCATAGCCAGCATTGTGTACTGCTACATAGCCACAATAGGTGGCTGAATTGATACCAATGGGGCCAGGAGTCATCTGACTGATGGCTACAATGTTGGTAAATTCGGCTGTGGTGAGCCAATGGTGATGTGTTACCGTTTCGGTTTGAATGAGCGACAACATACCATATCCGCCACCAAAGCCAAAGAGTCCTATTTGCAAAAATGTTATAAATAAAGCGAGAAATATCATCTTATTCGGTTGATTTAATAAACGTTCCGTAGATGTAGCCACTAATGCCGGCAGCCAGTAACACAAAGATAGGATTGACTCCTAATGCCCATATCATGAGAGCAGAGAGAATAGGAATCCAACAGTTTACTAATGAGATGTGGGCACTCTTGGCTAAATTGAAAGTGGGTACAGCAATGAGTGCTACTACTGCTGGTCGGATGCCGTTAAACATGGCGGCAATCCATGGTACATTCATAAAGCTATGAAAGAATATGGCTATGAGCAAAATGATAAGAAATGAGGGGAGAGAAGCACCAATTGTAGTGCATACGGCTCCAGGTATCTTTCGCAGCTTGTAGCCTATGAAAGTGCTGATGTTGATAGCGAATACACCAGGACAGGTTTGGGAGATGGCTATGAGGTCTAAAAAATCTTCATGATTCACCCATTTGTATTTGTCTACTACCTCAGCTTCTATGAGGGGTATCATGGCATAGCCACCTCCAATGGTGAAGACACCTATCTTAAAAAAGGTTTTGAATAGGGTGAACCAGTTACTATATTGAACTTTGCTTATTTGGGACATTGAGTTTTATCAAATTCTCATTATAATAATTATTTACTCCTTATGGGGACATTAGTTTGTTTGGTTGAGTATAAACTCAATACATAGGGCAAGTCCTTATGCGATATTATTATGTCGTTCTTTTAGGACTTGTTGTCAGTAGTTACACCACCCCCTCTTAGGGGAGAGACTTTATTCGTAAGTTACCCCCTTCTACGAGGGTGGGTACGGCTTTAAGAGAGGCTTATTCTGTCTTTAATCCACTCTCTTGCATTAACAAAGGTTTCTATCCATGGGGTTACTTCATCGTGATGACGGTAATGAGGATAATAAGCATTTTGCCAAGGAAAGATAGAGCGCTCTAAGTGGGGCATCAGTGCAAGATGACGACCATCTGATGAGCAGATACCTGCTACATTGTAGTCGCTGCCGTTAGGATTGGCAGGGTACCCCTCATAACTATATTGAGCTACGATGTTGTATTGAGCGTTGTTCTCTGGTAAATTAAATTTACCTTCTCCGTGAGCCACCCATATACCCAATTGACTGTTAGATAAACTGCCAAACATCACGCTATTGTTTTGTGGAATGGTTACACCCACAAAACCACTCTCAAATTTATGCGAGTCGTTGTGTAACATACGGGTACGTTTGGTGTGTTCGGGGTTAATAAGATTGAGCTCTACCATGAGTTGACAACCATTGCATACACCTAAAGATAAGGTGTCCTCACGCGCATAGAACCGATCGAGAGCCTCTTTAGCCTTTGGGTTGTAAAGGAATGCACCAGCCCAACCTTTAGCAGAACCTAACACATCGCTATTAGAGAAACCACCACAGAAAACAATCATGTTAACTTCCTCTAATGTTTCTCGTCCAGAGATTAGGTCGGTCATCGTTACATCTTTCACATCGAAACCAGCCAGATATAACGAGTAAGCCATTTCGCGTTCGCCATTGGTTCCTTTCTCACGGATGATAGCCGCCTTAATGCCTGAGCCCGTTCTGCGATTGGCATTTATGTGGTACTGAGAGAGCTTACCCGTAAAGTTCTTGTTAAACTTAAATTGTAGGGGTTGCTGCTTATAGTTTTGGTAACGAGCATCGGCCGTACCATTCATACTTTGCTGCTTATCTAACAAATAAGATGTTTGATACCATGTATCGCGCAAGTTATCAATGTCGAAGCTATGTTCCCACTCGCCGTGTTTGATGATGATTTGCCTGTTGTGTGGTGTAGGATAACCAATTTTTGTATAACCAATACCCTCGCTCTCCAAATACTCTCTGAGAGCCTGCTTGTGCATATCTGATACCTGAATAACAACACCAGGATTTTCGGCAAACAACATTTTAACTACATCGTCTCCCTGAAGATCGTATAAATTAACGTGTATACCACCTTTAGTGTTGGCAAAGGTCATTTCAAGGAGTGTTGTTATCAATCCACCAGCACTGATGTCGTGTCCTGCCATTACCCATCCTTTCTTAATAAGGGCTTGCACTGCATTGAAGCAATCGGCAAAGTACTCTGTATTTTGAATAGTAGGAACATCGCTACCCACCTTGCCTAAGGTTTGCGCAAAGGCACTACCGCCCAAACGTTGTGCATCAAAAGAGAAGTCAATATAATAAAGAGATGAGTTTTTATCGTTTACCAATACAGGCGAAACCACCTTTCTTACATTTTCAACCTCGCCACCAGCGCTAACAATAACGGTTCCAGGAGAGATAATTTTCTCTCCATCAGGATACTTTTGCGTCATTGACAGCGAATCCTTTCCTGTAGGAACATTAATATGCAAGTCGCAACAAAAATTGCTTAATGCTTCTACTGCCATATACAACCGAGCATCTTCACCCTTTTGCGCACGACAGGGCCACATCCAATTAGCCGACAGTGAGATACTCTCTAAACCTCCTATCAGTGGAGCCCATACAATATTGGTAAGAGCTTCTGCTACACTGAGTATGCTGCCAGCTTGTGGAGAAGCTAGTGCAGCCTGTGGCGCATGCCCTAAAGCTGTGGCAATACCTTGTCTTCCACGATAATCAAGAGCCACCACACCACAGTCGGATAGTGGTAATTGTAATTTGCCTTGGCATTGCTGTCGTGCTACCTTACCCGTTACCGAGCGGTCAACCTTATTTGTGAGCCAGTCTTTACAAGCCACAGCTTCCAGTTGTAGCACGTGGTTGAGGTAGGTATCTATGTTATCTAAGCTATAAGTAGCATCTTCGTAGTAGCGGATAACGGTTTCATCCATCATAACTGTTTTGGGAGAGTGCCCAAACATCTGTGCCACATCCATGTCGAATGGTTTGCTTCCATCTGCCTGTACAAAAGAGAAATGTGCATCGCCCGTTGTTTCGCCTACCACATACAACGGAGCACGTTCACGTTCGGCAATAGCTTTAACGTGGTCAAGATATTGCTCATTAATGAGTAATCCCATACGTTCTTGACTCTCGTTGGCAATTATTTCCTTGGCACTTAGCGTCTTATCACCAATAGGAAGTTGTGACATTTCAATTTCTCCTCCACAATCTTCCACCAGTTCTGACAAACAATTTAAGTGCCCAGCACTACCATGGTCGTGGATAGACACTACTGGATTGCTATCCTCTTCAACCAAAGCACGTATTAAGTTATAAGTGCGTTTCTGCATTTCTGGATTGGCTCGCTGAATAGCATTCAATTCAATGCCATTAGAGTAGCGTCCTGTTTCAACCGAAGATACGCTTCCACCACCCAAGCCAATGCGATAATTGTCGCCACCAACTACAACTACCTTGTTGCCTTTCTGTGGTTCTTTCTTTAAGCAATCACGTTTCTTGCCATAACCTACACCACCAGCCAGCATAATAACTTTGTCGTAAGCCAGCTTTTGATCGCCTTCTTGGTGCTCGAAGGTGAGAACCGAACCGCAAATTAAAGGCTGCCCAAACTTGTTACCAAAATCGCTTGCTCCGTTAGAAGCCTTGATGAGAATTTCTTTTGGTGATTGATATAGCCATTTACGAACAGGAAGAAGTTTCTCCCATAAAGGATCTTCCTTGTGAATACGCGGGTAAGAAGTCATGTAAACAGCCGTACCAGCAATGGGCCATGACCCCACACCGCCAGCCATGCGGTCGCGTATCTCACCTCCTGTTCCTGTTGCAGCTCCATTAAACGGCTCAACGGTAGTAGGGAAATTGTGGGTTTCAGCTTTGAGAGAGATAACACTTTCTATATCTTTAACCTGAAAAAAATCGCAGGTTGCCTGATTAGCAGGCGCAAACTGTTCTATAATAGGACCTTGCGCAAAAGCTACATTATCTTTGTAAGCCGATAGTATGTTGCCAGGATTTTCCTTGGTTGTACGTTTTATCATATTGAACAATGAAGATTTTTTTTCTTCACCATCAATGATAAATGTTCCGCCAAATATCTTGTGTCGGCAGTGCTCCGAATTGATTTGTGCAAATCCAAATACCTCGCTGTCGGTTAGTTTTCTGTTATCTTGTTTTTCTATATTGTGCAGATATGCAATTTCTTCTTCAGAGAGAGCCAGTCCTTCATCCTCATTAAACTGTTCGAGGTTATCAATATATTGTACAGATTGTGGCTGATGGTTAACGGTAAAGACATCTTGTCTCAGTCCTTCGTAAATACGCTGCAACATAGTATCATGTTTAGCATCTTTGTTGCTGACAGGGAAGAACTCTTCTATACGTAAAATGCCGTTAAGATTCATGTTTTCTGTAATCTCAACGGCATTGGTACTCCACGGCGTAATCATCTCGCGGCGCGGACCTACATAGAACCCTTCTAAGTGATTTGTAACTAAACAGGTAGCGTCACCAAACAACCAACATAGTTTGCTGATTTCTTCTTGAGAGAATTGGTGGGTAGACTCTGCTGCAATAATGCTTTTTTGATGGGTTTGAAAGAAAAAAATCATATCTATACAATTAGTATGGGTAAATGTTAGACCATATGAAATGATAAGAGAACCTTTATGAGGGAAAACTTGTATGTTATCGCCAGTTTGTTCTCTTACATAGTGCAAAGATACTGCAAAGTGAGGATTATACAAAATAAAATGGTTGATATTTGCTTACTTTGAACATTGATCTTTATGATTAGCAGTAGGCTCTTAAAAAGTAAAGATAGGTCTTAGGATGGTTCTATAAACTAGCTTTGATAGATTGTGAGACTATTTTTGAGATATTTTTGTTTGTGAGTGAAGGGGTATAGCGAGCTATATGACTCTGAACGAACAAGCAATTTGAACCAAAAGGAGTCCACAAGATGGCAAAACGTAAAAAAAACTGACATAAAAACTTTACGGTGGTAATTTATAGAACCGCCCTTTATAAATTACCAACGTATATAGTAACTTAATCTGATGAAATACGTTTTGTTATCTTTTGAATGCTTTTTATAGAATAATGTGCTGTGCGTCTCAACAATTCAAACAAGTTTGATTGTATTCGGCTTGCTTTGTTTTTAGTTCAAAATATAAGAGAGCTAATTTATAGAACTATCCTTAAGGCATTACTTACAATAGCAATACATCTATTGTAGGGGCGATAGCTCCAAACATTTGTCTTATAAATATAAAGGCAAGAAAATTTATTCTTCCATCGCAGCAAATAAACCAATCACCCCCCATTTTTTGTGGGGGGGGGGAGGTAAGGGGGAGGGTCTTCGTTTTTTTTCTGCTTTATGCTTTTATTTCCAGTTTCTGGCTGCAATAATCTACCACAGCAAGCCTATGCGTAATAAAGATAATGGTTTTATCATTATCCGCAAGAATATTTTGTAAGAGCTCACGTTCTGTCTCTGGGTCTAAAGCACTGGTAGCCTCGTCAAACAACATAATAGAGCGATTGCGCAATAAAGCACGAGCAATGCTAATGCGTTGTGCCTGTCCCTCACTTAATCCTCCGCCAGATTCACTGCAAACCGTATCTAAACCATTAGGTAGATTTAGTACAAAATCAGCACAACTCTTTTTTAATGCTGTCATCATCTCCTCGTTGGTAGC
>CAMQBR010000048.1 GCA_946999045.1 uncultured Prevotella sp. | reverse complement strand
GTCAAGTCAACAACAGAAACATCCAAAGTAGGAACACGCATAGACATACCTGTCAACTTGCCGTTTAATTCAGGAATAACCTTACCTACAGCCTTAGCAGCACCTGTAGAAGAAGGGATGATGTTGCCAGAAGCAGCACGACCACCACGCCAATCCTTCATAGAAGGACCGTCAACCGTCTTCTGTGTAGCAGTTGTAGAGTGAACTGTAGTCATTAAACCTTCTTTGATACCAAATTTGTCGTTCAATACTTTAGCAATAGGAGCCAAGCAGTTTGTTGTGCAAGATGCGTTAGATACAAACTGTGTACCCTTTACATATTTGTCAAGGTTAACACCACATACAAACATAGGAGTATCGTCCTTAGAAGGAGCTGACATTACAACGTATTTAGCACCAGCTTGGATGTGAGCTTGTGATTTCTCTTTTGTTAAGAACAAACCTGTAGACTCAACAACATACTCTGCACCAATCTCGTTCCATTTTAAGTCTGCAGGGTTGCGTTCTGCTGTTACGCGGATAACGTTACCGTTAACAATAAGTTGAGATTTCTCAACGTTAGCCTCGATTGTTCCATCGAAGTGTCCGTGCATAGTGTCATATTTCAACATATATGCCAAGTAATCAACTGGGCAAAGGTCATTAATACCTACTACTTGTACCTCTTTTGCATTTGCTGCTTCCAATGAAGCACGGAAAACGAAACGACCGATGCGGCCAAATCCGTTAATACCAATCTTAATCATTTTACTTAACTTTTTATTAAAGGGTTAATTAATTTAATATGTTATCTTCTTTACCTTTATATTATATATGCTAGCTGCTTATAGTTTGCCAGTTTGTATATAAAACTATTATGTGGCGATAAGTTAATTGTTTTACAATTTTGCTTTTATCAACGGCAAAGTTACATTTTTTTTCTACATTTGCATAGAACAAGAGTATTAAATTATATAAAAAAAATAAACTATGAGCAAACTATTCAAGGAATTTAAAGAATTTGTCATGCGTGGCAATGTGTTGGATATGGCTGTTGGTGTTATTATAGGTGGTGCATTTGGTAAAATTGTAACATCATTGGTAAATGATATACTAATGCCGCCGCTGGGTTTTGCCATTGGACAGGTGGATTTTACTAAACTGAGTATAAAATTAAGCGAATGTGTAACTATTAACTATGGCAAATTTATACAAGAGGTTGTTGAGTTTCTTATTATCGCATTTTGTATCTTTATACTTGTAAAGGTAATAAATTCTATAGCAAAGGATAACAAAAAGAAAGAAAATATGACTCAACCTCTTCAGCCATCTCTGCAAGAAAAGCTTCTCGCAGAGATAAGAGATTTGCTAAAAGAAAAATGCGGTGGTAATTTATAAAACCTGCTTTAAGCAATAATTGGCAGATTTGTTTTTTTATGTTGGTTTAAAAATATAGTGATGTTCTATAAATAAAACCTATTGATTATCATTGTTTCTCTATTTCGTATAAGTTATGTTCTATAAGCTTGTAAGCATCCTTATTTTATGGGTTATACGATACGTTAGGACACAATTATCTCTTGTTGTTAACAAGTCGTGGCTAATAAATGTTATTTTTTACGCATCTAAAGATATTGTATACGAGGTTTGTTAAAGCATTATAGACTTTTGCACGCATCATTCCCCTATACTCGGATAAGAGAACCTTTCATCGTTTCTTCAATAAGTCCGAATCCATACTCAACTCTGCAGATTGTTTTAGACTTTGTGGCTTATTCTGTTTTTTTGTATATATGTTAGAAGATAATTGTGATAATCTTTCTCGCAAATAATATGAGGGCTGTTCTATAAATTACCACCGTAAAGTTTTTTATGTCAGTTTTCTTACGTTTTGTCATCTTGTGGACTCTTTTTTGTTTCAATTTGCTTGTTCGTTCAGTAGTATAGCTCGCTATACTCCTTCACTCACAAACAAATTGACCTCAAAAATAGTCTCACAATATGTCAAAGCTAATTTATAGAAAACCCCTCCCATGATTCATACCATGTGCTTTTACAATATCATTTTTCGCTACGTAACCAGCATTCTGATATAAATTCTGTCCTTTATCCTTATCTTAAAACAAGGGTGCATATAGGAGTTATGCACGTTTGTGTCTGTTGTGGTGGTATATGTTTCTGCAACACTTTGAATATAAATGTATATGGTATCAATCTGTGGACGACCAGTAGAAGAATTGCCATTTGTTTTTATGAGAAGTTTTTCGAGTGTGCTGCAAAATATCTCAAAGTCTACTAATCGTATAATAACTATATAGTGAATCTTATTACCCTTCCTTTCAGAAAAGATGGGAGAGTTTTAGTCCTCGTAGTCTACTTCGTGGTCAAGTTTTTTAATAAAATCATCAAATACGCTTTGTTCAACATCGCCCATAGCATATTCTTTTTCGGCATCCTTTCGGATCTCTGCAATCCACTCTCTACGGGCACGAATATAGTCCTCATGTATGTACTTAGCATCCTCAAGCGTTATGGCATCCAAATGATAATACTCACGGATAACATCGTAAGTCCATGCCCATAGGTATTCTGTGTAATGACTATGAATATCTTCAAAACGCTGCAATACATCTTGAACCGTTTCAAGGTTACCGCTTTTGATGTCATCTATTAAACGCTGTTCTTCAGAAACAGGTGTCAATAACCCAGATAAGTCGGTCCACTTTCCTACACCTACCATAGAAGTTGGAGGTGTGAGGTTAGCATCACGCCTTAATACACGTTTCAGTACGGCACCCATATATATGCGCAAAGCCATATCATAGTTTTTAATACCCTTTTGCAAAGAGTGCGCTTTGATAACATAGTTGTGATAATTGTATAATCCCACCATGTCGCCCGATGCATCTTGCAGTTTTTCCAATATTTTTTTACCCTCAATAATTTCACCAACTGAGAAGGGAGAAAGCCAGTCAAAGTTAACAATACTCTTTTGAGCTGTCTGTGGACGTAAGTCGCGTTTTGGCCATTTACGAATATCACGATACAATCCTACCGTTGTAATATTTCTGCCTGGCGTTAAATACATAATATCGTTGTAAGCCGTGAGGTAAGAGAAAGGCAAGCAATGCGTGTCAGGGTGATACATAAGTTTTCCGAAACATACCGAGAAAGTACCAATATTGGCAGGCATTAACAGATATGCGCCACTGGCAGTTTTGCATCCACGTTGTAAAAAACCATAGTGTATAGGCCCCATTTTGTATGCATGATTGCTAAAATTGGTTGCCGAACCTGCATTGTAAAACGAGAACATGCCCCCAATGAGTAAGCTGCCTTTGTGATGACTGGCAGTAAACGGACCACAGAAAGCAGCGCAAGCCTCTCCGTTCGACATATAACTATTGGCGAAGAATACACTTTGTGATGCGGTAAAGCCGTTGCTTATTTGGCAGGCTTCACCCACAAAACAGTCTTGCATCTTTACGCTGTTGATGATAGACGAACCGTTGGATATTATAGAGTTTTCACAAATAACACCTGTACCAATGTACACATTGGCATTTTCGCTGCTCAATATAGTACAATCGCTTAGTCGAGAGGCTCCATTTATCTCACATCCGTCAAAAATTATCGTGTTAGTTATCTCCTTGGTATTTACTATCTTTATGTCGTTTCCCAATAAGCCTTGATCTGGTTGGTGCAAGTTTATATCTTCTTTTATCAGTCTTCTTATGGATTCTTTCAGTGCTTTATCATTGAAATGTTGAACCATGAATGCGGCAAATTGGCTGTTTAAGTCTCTGAACAAGACAATGTTGCCATCTCCTACCTCATTGAGTACTGATACCAAATTGCCTTCACCGTAAGTAGCTCCCTCGGTTGTTTCCATGATACACACGTTAGATATATAACAATTGTCGCCAATGGTGTAACAATTGATGTAATTGCCAATATTCTCAATAAGACAATTATCGCCTATAGTTACATTGCGCAATGTAGCATTGTTGATACCGGCATGTTTGTAAAAGTCACGACTCACCTCTATATTGTCTTCAAAGGCACCTATAAAGACGTTGCCATACATCATAACCCGCTGCATATAGTTGGGCTTAAAGCCATCGGCTACTTGCACGTCTTGCCAGTTTTCAGCCCAGCAGTTGTGCTCTTCTAAGGTGTAAATTTCCTCATTTGTTAAGTGTCGGTATTGTTTCATTTGCGTTTATTTTGGTTATTATAGAGCGACAGAAAATGTCGCCCCCCCATATTATTCTTCTGTTATTGGATACAAAAAATCGTTGTATGGATATTTTTGTACATGTAGCTGTCGTACTAATTTGTATAAAGTGCTCTTAAACTCATTTATGTTTTGTTTGTCTTTTGCCGAAATAAAAATGCAATTTTCATTGAGAAGAGCCATCCAAGTGCACTTCAGCTTATCAAATGTTATATTCTCTTTGGTTATTGGTGTCAGGTCGTCAGTCTCTTTGTTAACCCACTTGTAGTTATCTATTTTGTTAAATACTATCATGGAAGGCTTATTGGCGCACCCTAAATCTTTTAATGTATTTTCTACTACTTTTATCTGTTCTTCAAAATCGGGATGCGAAATATCTACTACATGCAGTAAGAAGTCGGCTTCTCGCACTTCGTCCAAGGTTGATTTAAAAGAGTCAACAAGGTCGGTTGGCAACTTTCTTATAAATCCAACGGTGTCAGCCAATAAGAACGGCAGGTTATTGATGACCACCTTTCTTACAGTAGTGTCGAGCGTAGCAAACAATTTATTTTCGGCAAATACTTCGCTCTTAGCCAATAAGTTCATAATGGTAGATTTGCCCACGTTGGTATATCCTACCAAAGCTACACGTATCAACCTGCCACGGTTTTTACGTTGCGTAGTTTTCTGCTTATCTATTTCTTTGAGTCGTTGTTTTAGCAAGGTGATACGCTGCAAGATAATACGTTTGTCCATCTCTAACTGTGTTTCACCTGGACCACGTAGACCTACTGAGCCTTTACCGCCACCAGAGCCAGAGCCACCACCTTGTCGTTCCAAGTGTGTCCACAAACGTTGCAATCGGGGTAACATATATCGATGTTGAGCTAATTCTACCTGTGTCTTTGCATTAGCTGTTTGGGCACGCATGGCAAAAATGTCAAGTATTAGAGAGGTACGGTCTAAGATTTTAATCTTTAGTTCCTTTTCGATGTTTCTTATCTGCTTAGCCGATAATTCATCATCGAAGATCACCATACCAATAGAATTTCCGTTATCTTCTTCTGCTTCTATATATTGCTTTATCTCTTCAAGTTTACCTTTGCCCACGTACGTTACGGCATTAGGTCCACCTGCCTTTTGTATAAATCTCTTTACAGTAACAGCTCCAGCTGTGTCAGCCAAGAATTCCAATTCATCAAGATATTCTTTTGTTTTAGCTTCGTTTTGTTCCTGAGTAATTAGTCCAACAAGGATAGCTGTTTCTGCTTTAGCTTCTGATATGACAAATTCTTTCATTTTCTTTCTTATAAAATCTATCATTTGGGTTCAAATGATTGGCATTCAATTGCCTAATGAGTTATGAAATGTAATAGGTAATAATTTAGCGATCTATCTTCAATATTGATATACAACGCTTTGCATAACTCGAATAACCTATTGCAAAGATAAGGGGATATTGTGAGAAAAAAGAATTTTCTCTCGTATTTTTTTTCGTAAAGTCCACGGCTCTTTCATTTAAAAAGTTTTGGTTCTTTTTCTAAATATCATTATTTTATAGCACACCAGTAACATTGTGAAAGCTGTTCTTTTCTAAAAAAATGAGAAGAGAAACTATCGTGTGTTTGATGGGACTGACCTCATTGCAAGCAAGGAAAAGTGGAATGGCAATCTGACCATCATAGAATATGGGTGTAAAACTGTCAAAAAGTCAACAGGAATCTGCACTGTTGAGAAAAGGCTGTATGTAAGCAGCCTGCCAGCGAATACACCAAGATTAGGGGCATTGGTGCGTAATCACTGGTTGATAGAAAGAATGCACTGGGGGCTGGATCGTAACCTGTTACAAGACAAGATAAAACAAAAGTTGGCAAGGGCTGCTCGCAATTTAGCTACCATACAAAGAATTGTCTACTTCGTGTTCTCAATATGGCGAGGACGAAGAAAGACGAAATCCGACAGAAGAAAGGGCATGGCAGAACTGATGAGACATGTTTCATTGTGTTTCACAAAACTATTGTATTTTCTGTATCAAAAATGAAAATAATCAAATTTTGATAACGGCATAACTTATTGATATACATACACAATATTTTCTTGATTCGTACATGAGTCGGGTAAGGGAAGCTATGTCTTCAATTCATTCTTAAATGAAAGAGCCGTGATCAAAACACCTTATTATTTAACAACGAAAGACGCTAAAGGGTAAGCATCCAATATTGGATGCTTACCCTCCTTATCTTATAATATCTCAAGTCAATAATTAGTCGAGCCACTTAACGTAACAGAAGTCCTGACGGTTAGCTAACTCGTCATTCTTAGGATACATACGAACACATGATTTGAAAGCACCAGCAACATCAGGTTCAATCTCTGTTTCAAAGGTATACAAGTTGCCTTTGTGAGATACTACCTTGAAAGGACGAATGCTGTAAAGCTCCCTGCCGTCTGCATCAGGATAAGTTTTCAATGATACAAGTTCCAAACCAACAGCATCTTGTAAACCTTGTTCATCAATAACATACTGTAGTTTGTAAGTAACACCTGTCTCACCGCCATTCTCCAAGAACTTAGTATCCTTAGAAACAACGTGGATAGCATCCCAACGCTCAGCTACAGATTCCTTCCAATGAGCAATCTCTTTAGCTAATTTACCTTTATTGGCAGCCAATTTAGCAAAGCGTTTAGCCTGTAGATTATAGAATGTTGTATAGTAATCATCCAACTGACGCTTCATTGTATAATGAGGCGCAATGGTAGATATCGACTTTTTAATAACGTCAAGCCACTGCTCGCTGTACCCTTTCTTGTTCTTGTTATAATACATTGGAATAATCTCGTTTTCCAACAAAGAGTAGATAGTAGCAGCATCCAACTGGTCTTGATAACTCTGGTTTTCGTAAGTACGTTTCTGAGGTAATGCCCATCCAGCACCTTCTCGATAACCTTCAACCCACCATCCGTCAAGAACTGAAAGATTGATAACACCATTAAGTTCAGCTTTCTCACCAGATGTGCCAGAAGCCTCTAAAGGACGTGTAGGCGTATTCATCCAAACATCAACACCAGATACTAAGCGACGAGCCAACTCCATATCGTAGTCTTCCAAAAAGATAATCTTACCTAAGAACTCAGGACGTTGACTAATCTCGTAGATTCTCTTAATTAAGCCTTGTCCTGCGCCATCAGCTGGGTGAGCTTTACCAGAGAAGAAGAACAATACTGGACGCTCAGGATTGTTAACAATCTTAGACAAACGTTCAATATCTGTAAACAACAAATGGGCACGTTTGTAGGTAGCAAAACGACGGCAGAAGCCTATCATCAGTGCGTTAGGGTTAATACGTTGTAACAATGATACTACACGAGAAGGATCGCCTTGGTTCTTCAACCAGTTTTCTGTAAACTTCTCACGGATATAAGTAACCAACTTATTCTTCAAAGCCATACGAGTTTGCCAAATCTCATCGTTAGGAACATTGAGAATAGCATGCCAAATTTCTTCATTGCTCTGGTCGCTTATAAACGACTTATCGAAGTACTTGTCGTAAATAGCACGGAACTCGCTTGATGCCCATGTTGGCAAGTGAACACCATTTGTTACATATCCTACATGTATCTCTTCAGGATAATATCCCTTCCAAATAGGCGCAAACATTTTTTGGCTAACCCATCCGTGTAACTTACTTACACCATTAACTTCCTGACAGGTGTTGCAAGCAAAGGTACTCATACAGAAACGCTCATTGTGATCATCTGGATTGATACGCCCCATACCAATAAATTCATCCCAAGAGATACCCAAACGAGCAGGATATTTACCCATATACTTACCAAACAAGCCCTCATCAAAGTAGTCGTGTCCAGCAGGTACTGGAGTATGACAGGTGTAAATACCCGATGCTTTTACAAGCTCAAGAGCCTCATTAAAGGTCATACCCTCTTCTATGTAATCGCACAAACGTTGTAAGTTGCAAAGGGCAGCGTGTCCCTCATTACAGTGATAAATATCTTTCTTGATACCCAACTTCTTCAAGGCCAATATACCACCTATACCTAACAATATCTCTTGTTTCAAACGATTCTCCCAATCGCCACCATACAATGAGTGAGTAATTGGTTTGTCGAACTCTGAATTGAGTTCGTTATCAGTATCTAACAAGTATAAGCTAATGCGTCCAACGTTTACACGCCACAAGTAAGCATGTACCATATAGTCAACATAAGGAACATCAATAACCATAGGATTGCCAGCCTTATCAAGTACACGCTCAATAGGAAGCGAACTAAAGTTTTGTGCATCGTATTGAGCAATTTGTTGACCTTCCATACTCAACGATTGCTTAAAATAGCCATAGCGGTACAAGAAACCTACGGCACACATATCAACATTACTATCAGAAGCCTCTTTTAGGTAGTCACCAGCCAACATTCCCAAACCACCTGAGTAAATCTTCAGTACTTGGTTGAGTCCATATTCCATACAAAAGTAAGCTACTGATGGGCGTTTGCTGTCAGGCTTCACATCCATGTACTTTCTAAACTCTGCGTACACATCCTCTATGCGTTTCATCATAGCCTTGTTGTGTACAATCTCTTCTTTACGCTCATAGCTAAGACGTTCGAGTAACAGTACTGGATTGTGCCCTACATCTTCATACAATTTCTCGTCTAAGCTCTTAAACAAGCTACGCGCATCATGATTCCAACCGAACCACATGTTATGTGCTAATTCGTCTAGACACTTTAATTGCTCAGGCAATCTCGACTTAATGGTCAACTCTTTCCACTGAGGAGAGTTGGCATAACCAGTTTTAATTTTCATAATTTTTGTTTCCTTATTTTCGTTTTTTATTGTATTTTCTATTCTCTGCACATATAAGTGCTTTATCATAAGCTTCCCAATAATAGACTATAAATTTGTTCCACAATGCTTTTTTAGACAAACTTGCTGCATTTTTGCGTATTCGTTCAACCTCTTTTTTTGGCATTTTGGCAAAACGTATAATAGTTTGGGCAATGTTATCAGCTACATCATTAAAATTATCATCGGTACGATGAACCACTTCTACACCCGTTGTTATATCGCAACGTCTGCCAGCCACTTTGTCTGCCCATAAACCAAAGCCAGCCAAATCGGTAGTGATACATGGCACACTAAAAGCTATTGCTTCCAAAGGAGTATACCCCCATGGCTCATAGTAAGATGGATAAACACAAATATCGTTGCCCAATACATAATCGTAATACGATAAATTAAGGATACCATCGTTACCTGTTAGATAGCAAGGTATAAACATCACCTTTACATTGTCGATCCTATCATTCTGCAAGCGCAAGTACTGAAGCTGATTAAGGACTCTGTCTTCATTCATATTGCGCAACCAATGGGTGAGCATAGGATAAGGCAGAGGCATATTATACGTATTATCTTTCTGCAAACGCTCTTGCAAATCAGAGCGAATATCACCTACCCAAGCGGGTACTGCTATTACTGCCAATATCTTTTTAGAAGGCTTATCCAGCGACAAGCGCACACGGTTCATTGCATCAACAAATACGTCTATACCTTTATTTCTGTATTCGTATCTGCCACTGGTAGACACTATAAGTGTATCATCATCAAATGTTTCGCCCATTAAGGCATTGGCCACCTGCAATAATCTATTGCGAGCTATGGCACGTTTCTTTATGAAATCGATATTATGAGGCACAAACGAGTCTTCAAAACCATTGAGCAACACCTCATCTACAGGTTTATCTAACAGCTCAACACACTCTTTCGCAGTAATATCACTCACGGTAGTAAAACAATCTACATGGTGAGCCGTTTGTTTCTCTATAGAGTGTTTGCTTTGCATATTAAGTTCATCTGCCATCTGGTCGCCATGGTAAGCGAACAAATATTGATACAAAGGTTTATTGTTACCCGCAATGCTTCTGCCTATACTGGTAGCATGTGTGGTAAAAATAGTACCTATCTCTGGAACATTTTTACGAATATAGAGCAATCCTAAGCCCGTCATCCACTCGTTGCCATGATAAATTACATTTTTCGTTACATCCAGTTGATGACGATAAAAGCTTTCTACCACCTTGGCAGCTGCATACGAAAACATGGATGCCTCATCGTAATCACCGTAAGCATGCAAACTATCTACTTGGAAATCTTCCCACAAATGAGCATAAATAGTATCTTTTTGCGCATAATAAGGTTCAAAATCTACTAAGACTGCGACAGGACTACTAGGAATAGTCCAACGCCCTATCTTTATACGCAATCCGTCTTGTTCTGCTTGTTTTTGCCACTCTTTCAATAAGGAGTTATCTTCTCTAAAATACGGACAAGTATGCTGCTTCCAACAATCAGGACCAATAAATATAAGATTGTCGTGCAAAACACTTTGCAGTGTCTTGGCACGTGTTGAAAGGACAGTATAAATGCCACCTACTTTGTTACACACTTCCCAACTTGATTCAAATAAATAATCAGGAAGTAATTTATTTCTTGTCATTTAATTCGAATTAGATGTGTACAAAGATAATATAAAAAATAGGAGAACCTAAATAAAAATACGATAATTCTCTATTTTTAATATTTTATTGATATAAAACATTTATCTTTGCAATAATCAATTTTACAAAAAAATGAAAAAGCTTTTATTATATATAGGTGTAATGCTTTATACCATAACTGGGTGGGCACAACAGTCCAAATTCCAGCCTTTTGAGGGAGTGATTGTCAATTCAGAATACAAAATCTACATCAAAATGAATTTTTATAATAACAACATAGTAGTTCCTAATCAAGAATTATTTGGCGATCTACCAGGTTTTTTAGGCGACAGCATCGACTCGCGTAAATGGCTGTTTACATCTGCCAAAATTAAAAAGAATATAGCAAAAATAGCCATCATCAACGATTATGGTAGTGAAGACTTAATAGCAACCCTTACATTGAACAAGGATAGCACATACACATTAACACAAATAGAAGGTAGTAAATTAAAAATTGCACGAAATAGGAAATGGCAAAAGCTACCCAAAGAACTGGTGTTTGTGAGGAAGAGATGAAGGAGAAGAAAAGGCATCTCTTGTATCACATACATATAAAAATACGGAAAGTCTTTGCAATATTAATAGGCAGATTCTTATAACTAATTTTTTTACATTTTGAATCTTCTCCTCAAAAAATAAGGTTCTTTCGTTAAATGCGTAGACGCTTGTCATGTAGAGCATATAACTTTAACGTGAAGAACTATTTATTTGATGTTTGAAAAGTATATAGTTCTTGTAACATATCTATAAAAAAAATAAGTATGTAAACGAAAATTAAATATAAAGTTTTAATCTTTAATTAATGTTACAAAATAACGACAGTTTCATTAAAAACTTGTATATATCAAATAATTTAGTACCTTTGCATCGTGTTTTTCATGGTATTAGATTATTAAGGTTAATGAAGATTGGTTGTCGTGAGACAATCAATTTTTTTTTAATAGAATATAAGGCGTTTAGTAACAAACCTCTGTTATTACTCCCATTAAGTTTATATAGTTTCAGGAAATATTTTAAGAAATCCATTGGCTGAATTAAATGTTGAATAAAAATAGCGAGAAAAAAATGCATATATTGCATATTATTAGTAACTTATAGCATTCAACCTTTAAGTTATGAAATCTCGTTATGTGCAACTTATATAATATCAAGCCGCTTTATCACGACTGTTGCATCTTCGGGATAAGGGGTACATCAGTGCGGAAGTTTAACTTGACCTTTTCGAAACTGCCAACAGCAGGCTTGAATGCCCATACAGACTCAACAAAAAGAACTGGAAGCCAGCCTTCATTCCTTTAACAAAGGCAAGGAAGAGGATTGAAACTGTATTTTAGCAACTTACCTACTAGTTCCTCGTCATCAGGAACTGAGCCAAAGAAATATGTGGTTTTTTTTTTGCCCAAATAGTGGGAAAAGTCAGTGCAATGACCGCATTACAATATATCAACTACATTAATAACAAGCCTATAGACAGAATCAAGTACGCACTAATTTAATTCCGCCAACGGGTTTTAAGACTTATATTATATAGATAAAAACAAATTATAAATTGCTTTTACATTAATCAGAAAAAATGTTATTTATTTTGTCGGTTCTCAGTTTTGATGTATCTTTGTGTAGAAAATAAACACTTACGTTAATCATGAATTTAAAAGTACGCTTAGCGGTCATGAACTTTTTGGAGTTCGCTGTTTGGGGAGCCTATTTAACATGTATGGGCATTTATTTAAGCAATATAAATATGGGCTCAAATATTGGTGCTTTTTACGCTATGCAAGGCATTGTTTCTATTTTTATGCCCGCCATTATGGGTATTATTGCCGACAGATGGGTACAAGCACAACGTTTATTGGGAATATGCCATTTACTGGCAGGTGCATTTATGTTTGTTGCTGTATACTATTGTTACACACAGAGTAACCATGTTGAGTTCGGTATCTTGTTTACATTATACTCACTAAGCGTAGCCTTTTATATGCCAACCTTGGCATTAACCAACTCGGTAGCCTATAATGCACTGACAAAAGCTGGCATGGATACGGTAAAAGAATTTCCGCCTATCCGCACATTTGGTACTATCGGATTTATTTGTGCCATGTGGTTTGTTGATATATTAGGACTAAAAAGCAATCAAAACCAGTTTGTTGTGAGCGGTGCTTTAAGTATATTGCTATTCTTATATTCCTTTACGCTTCCTAAATGTGCTACGAGCAATAGGGGAGAAGCCACTAACTTGGTTGATGCTTTTGGTTTACGAGCGTTCAAGTTATTTAGGCAAAAGCGTATGGCTATCTTCTTTATCTTCTCTATGTTATTGGGAGTAAGTCTGCAAATTACCAATGGTTTTGCCACTCCTTTTATAGAAAGTTTTAAGACTGTGCCAGAATACATACAATCGTTTGGTGTAAAATATCCTGTTATCTTATATTCTCTATCACAAATAAGCGAAACATTGTGCATTTTGATGATACCTTTCTTTATGAAACGATATGGTATCAAGAATGTAATGTTGATAGCTATGTTTGCTTGGGTATTGCGTTTTGGATTTTTAGGAATGGGTAATCCTGGCTGTGGGGTAATGCTCTTTATATTATCTATGATAATTTATGGTGTAGCATTCGACTTTTTTAATATCAGTGGCTCATTATATGTAGACCAAAGTACCGAACCAGCTTTACGCTCAAGTGCACAAGGATTATTTATGTTAATGACTAATGGTATAGGTGCTACTATAGGTTCACTGGGTGCACAGGCTGTAGTTACATCTCATACCATAGATGGTATAACCTATTGGTCCTCTTGTTGGTATATCTTTGCAGGTTATGCATTGGTAGTAGGAATTTGCTTTGCATTGATTTTTAAACCTAAAAAAGCAACCGCATAAAGCATGAATAAGGTTAGACTGATATTACGGAGTGTTACCGAGATATTGGGTAATGATGAGATAGGGTTACTTATTCTTGCTGATGAACAGTGCACTCGTCAACTTGCTGTACCCTGCGATCGTAATATGTTATATCAGTTTCAGTTGCGTATGCAGCACGTACCTATCACCAATTTGTTATTACCAGAAATGTTATGGCAAATAGTGAGAAGTGAAACAAATGCAGAATTTGAAGTGCTGATACACGACTTGATAAACGGTCTATATCGGTCTATGTTGCTTAATACGGCTACTCTGGAGCCTTATACCATGCGCATCAGCGATGCTTTACTATTGGCATACGTTGCAGATATACCCATTTATATAAGAGATAGCTTAATGAGAAAGCAAAGCATACCATTTTGTAAGAATACCCCAGGTATGTCTATTCCTGTAAATACGCTTACAGACAGTATGCTTACAAACGCTTTAGATAGAGCTATAAAAGATGAAAATTATGAGCTGGCGTCATATCTTAGAGATGAAATGAAACGACGACACTTGCATGATACAAATAACGAAAAATGAAAGAAGCAAGATTTTTCTATGTTCCTGATGCAGAACAACATAATGCTTTGCCACCCGAAGAGGCATTACATGCACTAAGAGTGCTTCGCTTAAAGAGTGGGGATGAGATGTTTTTGATGGATGGAAAAGGAACATTTTATCGGGCTGAAGTAACCATTGCTGCAACTAAACATTGCATGTATAAGATAAAAGAAACGTTACCCCAAGAAAAAACGTGGCGTGGGAACATACATTTAACAATTGCTCCTACCAAGATGCTGGATAGGATAGAATGGATGGTTGAAAAAATGACGGAGATAGGCTTTGATGAACTCTCCTTTCTTAACTGCAAATTCTCTGAGCGTAAACGTATGCGTATACAGCGTATTGAAAAAATTATTATTGCTGCAATGAAGCAAAGCCGAAAACCTTGGATACCAATAGTACACGAACAAGTTACATTTAAGGATTTTATTTATAGACCTCTTAACGGACATAAGTTTATTGCTCATTGCTATCCTGAAGTGGAAAGAAAAGATTTGTTGAACGAACTGCAGCAAATAGATGATGAACAAGATATAACAATATTGGTTGGACCAGAAGGAGATTTCTCTATTGCCGAAGTAAACCAAGCTATAGAGGCAGGTTATCAATCGGTATCTTTAGGGGCTAACCGGCTGCGTACAGAGACTGCAGGACTAATGTCTGTAGCTATGATACAAATGGCTAGACGTAAAATATAATTTAACTTATACTTATTTGCGATGAAATTATTTTGTAAAATTCCTGTTTGCATATTCATTCTTTTAATAACAATCTTGTCCTCATGCTCAGATAATAGTTATCGTCAAAGTATTCCTAAGAATAGTATAGCACTTGTTTCGTTTGACGCTAACAAAATAAGTGGAGTGAATAATGCTACTTTGCTAAAAGCTTTTTTGAAGATTAAGAATGTTGATAATTGTGGTATTGATTTAACTCAAAAGATTTATCTCTTTGAATCGCCCGATGGAAACATAGGTATTTGCGCAAAGGTTAATAGTACGAGTAAACTCGAAGAGATGCTTCAAAAAACAGGAAGCAAGCCTACAAAATTTAGGGATGCATTTTTTACGCCTGTAGGAAATTCGTGGTTGGCTGGCTATAGCAGTCAGTCGTTGCTGTTAATAGGACCTATAGCTATTGCTAGGCAAGAAGAGGTGAAGGCTCAAATGGCTAAATATCTGAAACAAGATGAAGAAAAAAGTATTTTGGTTTCGCCCATTTATCTTAAATTAGACTCGTTGGAAAGTCCTATAGCAATGGTAGCTCAGGCACAGGCATTTCCCGAACAGTTTATTGCACCTATGATGTTAGGTGC
>CAMQBR010000047.1 GCA_946999045.1 uncultured Prevotella sp. | reverse complement strand
AAATAGAAAGGATAAAAGAGAAGAATAGCTTACACACTTTTAAGGACAGTATCGTGTTCTTCCTTGCATACCATATCAATAGCCTCATTTAGAGCCTTAAATATATGGAACTTATCGAAAAAATAATGGATCTACAACGAATTTTCTTTACAAAGTACCTCTCATTATTCTTGTGTAAACATCCAACAGCAATATTGGCAGCAAATACGCTAAAGATAGGTAAAATTTGTAATCTATTGTTATTAAATGCGTTACCTTTACAACATCTCTTTTCTTGCCTATTTTTACCACTTTTTGGCAATTAAAGCATTGAGATAGCGGCACAATTTGCATACTTTAAGCTTACTATTGCATATAGATAGCAGTTCTAAAAGATATTTCCAAGGGGTGTTAAGTCAATATCCCTGCTTTGAAAAACGTCTATTTTATAAAAATCAGCCCATTTTTGTAGTACGTTTGCCTATTAAATTTTTCTATTTTGAAGATTTTAGATGGCAGTTTTTTGGTAAAATAATAGGACAAAAGCAACTCTTTCCTTTTCTAAGTAGCAGCAGCTTTTTCATTGCGTTAGCATTGTTGTTGACACAAAAGCATAAAGATGATTTTTCATCACAAACCACCGTTATTAATTGTGTAAGTTCACACAGACGCAACGTTATAGAGCTATTTTTCCTCCTCAAAAATGATAAGGAGTAAAAACTTTTTCATATCTTTGTCTACAAAAAAATATATATACAATGAAATCAAGACAAAACCTTAATGACATATCCGTTAGTCTGATAGACGACAAAGTATGTAAACGAGTAGCGGTAGTATGTGCCAGCGATGAGTGTACACAACGTGCAGTAGCAAAAGCTATATGTCAAGGATGGATAAAGGCAGTATTTGTTGGTAGTACTAAAGAGATACAGCAAAATGAAGAACTAAAAAGTTTGTCGCAATCTATTACATTAGTAGAAGCCAATAACGATGTTGATGCTGCCGAAAAGGCTGTTGCCTTGGTGAAAGAAGGCGATGTAGATGTTTTGATGAAAGGACTTCTCAATACAGACACCTTACTACATGCCGTATTAAATAAAGAGAAAGGAATTTTACCCAAAGGAAATATTCTAACCCATATAGCTATAACATCCATTCCTACTTATTATAAGTTATTATTCTTTACCGATGCAGCGGTGATACCTTATCCTACACAGGAACAACGCTTTATGCAAATAAAATATGTTACAGCTATGTGTAGAAAGATGGGAATACTTGAACCAAAGGTAGCATTGATTCATTGTTCAGAGAAGGTAAACGAAAAGCATTTTCCTTTTACGGCTGGTTACAAGGAATTGATAGCTGATGCTAAGAAGGGAGCTTTTGGTCGCTGTATGGTTGATGGGCCGTTAGATTTGAAAACCGCATGTAATCTTCATAGTATGCAAAACAAGCATATTAACTCTCCGTTGCAAGGAGATGCTGACGCTGTTATACTACCCGATATTGAGTCGGGTAATGTATTCTATAAGTCTATCACTACGTTTGCTCAAGCTGAAGTTGCTGGCATTCTTCAAGGTACATCAGCTCCAGTTGTATTAACATCTCGTGGTGATAACTTTACCTCTAAATTTAATAGTTTGGCATTAGCTTGTCGCATTGTATAATATTATTTTATCTAACAAGGAATCATAGCTTATATTTATTATCCATCTCTACAATAACATTATGTTTCGCATTTTAAGCATCAATCCAGGTTCTACATCAACTAAAGTAGCTGTTTATGAAGATGAAGAGCTACTGTTTATACGCAATGTCAAGCACTCTATAGAAGAGTTGCAAAGTTTTGAACAGCCCATTGACCAATTAAATTATCGTAAAGAACTAATTATCTCTTTGTTAAAAGAAAATAACATAAAATTTAACTTCGATGCGGTTATCGGTCGAGGTGGATTAGCCAAGCCTGTAAAGAGTGGCGTATACAAGGTTGATGAATATATGTTAGAGATAACTCGTTGTGCTAAACATCAACATGCTTGCGATTTGGGTTGTCTTATTGCTTATGATATTGCCAAACGTATACCACAATGTATTGCACTTATTGCCGACCCTGGAGTTGTAGATGAGTTATCTCCATTGGCAAAGATCAGTGGTTCTCCTTTGTTGCCACGTTATTGTATATGGCATGCCCTCAATCAAAAAGCCTTTGCCCGACGATATGCAAAAGATATTGGGAAACATTACGAAGACTTAAACTTAATTATTTGTCATTTAGGTGGCGGCATCTCCATTGCTGCTCACGACCATGGTAGGGCTATTGATGCCAATAATGCGTTAGGCGGTGAAGGTCCGTTCTCTCCTGAACGAGCAGGCACGTTGCCAGCAGCCGACTTGGTTCATCTTTGTTTTAGTGGGAAGTTTACCGAAAAGCAACTCATCAAGAATATTACTACCCAAACAGGATTAGTAGCTCATTTGGGTACCAATGACGTAAAAGAAATTATGAGTAGGATAGAAAAAGGAGATGCTCATGCTAAGTTGATAGTAGATGCCATGCTGTTTCATATAGCTAAGAGCATTGTTGCTGAGTCAGCAGTACTATATGGTAAAGTAGATGCTATCCTATTAACAGGAGGTATTGCTCATTGTGAATACATTGTCAATGAACTAAAAAAGCGTATTTCATTTCTATCTCCCGTCAAAGTTTATCCCGGAGAAGACGAAATGCTTGCCATGACTCAAAACGCTTTGGCTGTATTAAGAGGAGAAGTGAAGATGAAGAAATACTAAATATGCCTATATACAGATGTGCATCAATATATAACACTGTTTATATTTGATACACATATTATTACAAAAAATATTCATACCCAAGATGGATAATACAAACTTGTATTAATCGTGGCACATATCATCATTATTTTTCATAAGAATCTTCTTATACATGAACGAAATAGTAAAATTTTAATTCTCCGTTGGGAGATGTGGAAGCGAGATATGATACCTCACTGCCAAATAACGAATAAGGCAAATGATAACAAATACCGTTACTACTGTAACACTAATACTCACGCCACAAACATACATCAGCCAATAAAGTAGCCCACCAATGATACTGGCAAGTGCATAAATTTCTTTGTGAAAGATAACTGGAACATTATTGAGTAGCACATCACGAATAACACCACCTGCACAACCAGTTATACATCCCATGATAATACCAACCCAGAAGGGGAAGCCACAACTCACAGTTTTTTGTAATCCTGCTATAGTAAACAATGCCAACCCCAAGGTATCGAAAGCAAACCATGTATTATCTAATCGTTTCAGCGATTTAGAAAACACAATAACAAATATCTGCGCCAACACCGTACAAATTATATATATACTGGAAGTCATCCAAAAAGGAGGAACTCCCAACATAACATCTCTAATTGTTCCGCCACCAATAGCAACGGCAATACCACAAACAAAACCTCCAAACCAATCGAAATTCTTTGCAGCGGCATGACGTATACCTGATATAGCAAAAGCAAAGGTTCCTACAAACTCTATTACTTGTTGGAGAGTATGGATAAATTCAGGATTTTTGAAAAACAATTCAGGGGAATACATCTATACTATATAAACTTTAGATAAAAGGAAAATAAGTAGATATTCAAATTAACGAAGCCTTAAATTTCTACTTAGGGCTAATTTTATAAATTAACTTTGTTTGTTAGAATTTGTACTTATTTTTGAGGTCAAAATGTAAGAGAGTGAAAAAATGTAGCAAGCTTACACGACAGAACAAACTTACATTTTGAACACAAAAAACAGTGCAAGCCAAATACAATCAAACTTGTTTGAATTGTTGAGACATAGCCTGTTTTTTATAAAAAGAAGCCAAAAGATAACAATACGTATTTTATTAATTACGATATACACGATAGTAATTTATAGAACCAGACTTATAACATAATTAGCCATTTACTACATTAGTAGGATTGCCGTTGATAAAGGCTTTTACATTATCAATAGCAATATTTACCAAGCGCTCTCTTGCTTCGAATGTAGCCCATGCTATATGCGGAGTAATATAAGCATTAGACTGCTTAAGCAAAGGATTATCAGCAGCAGGTGGTTCTTGGCACATTACATCTGCTCCGTATGCTGCCAACTGCCCTGATTGTAAAGCTGCTGCTACATCTTCTTCATTAACTAATGGACCACGACCTGTATTGATAAGTATAGAACCATGTTTCATTTTCTTTAATCGCTCGGCATTAATTAGTTGGCGAGTTTTCTCGTTTAACGGACAATGTAGCGTTAAAATGTCACTTACAGACAGCAAACCATCTATGGTTGTTTTCTGAATGCCTTCTGGTAAATCAACAGAATTTTTACTGGTATAAGCATATACCTCCATACCAAATTCTCTGGCTATACGAGCCACTTTCATACCAATATTACCTAAGCCTACAATTCCTAATGTCTTGCCAGCCAACTCTATTAAAGGAGTATCCCAATAACAAAAATCAAGATGCTTACTCCATTTACCTTCTCTTGTTTGTTGAGCATAATGCTCTACCCTATTGGTAATAGTAAAGATATTAGCAAACACCATTTGTGCCACACTATAAGTACTGTAAGATGGAATATTTGCAACCACAATACCTTGCATATGTGCTGCTTCTATATCTATATGATTAAAGCCTGTTGCCAATACGCCAATATATTTTAGTTTAGGCAATTGCTTCAATGTTTGTGCCCTAATAGGCGTTTTATTTACCAACATAATATTGGCATCCTTGGCACGTTCTACAACTTGCTCAACAGATGTACGATCATACGCTGTTAATTTACCATATTCTTGTAATGCTTTCCATGACAAATCGCCAGGGTTAGCACAATGTCCATCCAAGATGACAATATTTAAGGTTTTACTTGTACTCATTTTCTTGTAATATTTTAAGGTTTATGTTCTTTTGCGGATGTATCGTCATATCGGTTACCCCAATATCTCAACATTCGCTGATATAATTTTTCTTCTACAACATTATGCTGACCGTGCCAAATACGTATATCTCGCAGAGCATCGGGCATATATTGCTGTTGTACAAAATGTTCTGGATAATCATGACTATACATATAGCCGTCATGATAAGACAATTGCTGCATTAACTTGGTGGGCGCATTGCGCAAAGGCAGTGGCACTGGCAAGTTACCAGTTTGCTTCACTAACGCCAACGCATCGTTGATACCTTTGTAAGCAGAATTGCTTTTAGCACTGGTAGCTAAATATACCACAGCTTCGGCTAAAGGTATACGTCCCTCTGGCCATCCTATTTTCATAACGGCATCAAAGGCAGCATTGGCTAATAGCAGTGCATTAGGATTGGCTAAGCCTATGTCTTCGGCAGCACTAATCACTAATCTACGTGCAATAAATTGTGGATCTTCTCCGCCCTCTATCATTCGAGCCATCCAATAAAGTGCCGCATCAGGATCGCTTCCACGAATACTCTTGATAAAAGCCGAGATAATATCATAGTGCATCTCTCCCTGTTTATCA
Source organism: uncultured Prevotella sp. (assembly GCA_946999045.1). Lineage (GTDB taxonomy): Bacteria > Bacteroidota > Bacteroidia > Bacteroidales > Bacteroidaceae > Prevotella. The sequence continues at coordinate 10,096 of CAMQBR010000047.1, read as the reverse complement.
TACGGCAAAGGATTTTGTTGTAGCTGTTGTTCTACGAAAGCATTAGTTATGATGACATCACCTTCATTGGATGCACTAACCACCAATTCTAATATATTAAGCAACTTGCGAGCATCACCACCACTATATCTAAGCAGAGCATCTGTTTCCTGCAATTTAATATGGCATTTTTTCAGTACAACATCTTGCGTAACAGCTCTGTGCAACAATTGTAATAAATCGTCTTTCTCTAATGATTTTAAAATATACAGCTGACAACGTGACAATAATGGCTGAATAACTTCGAAAGAAGGATTCTCGGTTGTAGCACCTATCAAAGTTACAATTCCTTTTTCTACTGCACCTAACAACGAGTCTTGCTGCGATTTACTAAAACGATGTATCTCATCAATAAATAAAATAGGTGATGCAGAATTAAAGAATCTATTACTCTGTGCACGCTCTATTACTTGTCTAACGTCTTTTACTCCACTGGTTACAGCACTCAGCGTATAAAAAGGAATATTTAATTTGTTGGCAACAATCTGTGCCAGTGTTGTTTTTCCTACTCCTGGAGGTCCCCACAATATAAAAGAAGAGATACGTCCAGCCTCTATCATCTTGCGCAACACTGCACCTTCTCCTATTAAATGCTGTTGCCCAACATAATCATCAAGCGCACGAGGACGCATTCTCTCTGCTAAGGGTTCACTCATATTTTTTCTTTTCTGCTTGTAATATCTATGAACATATTACCAAATGTTGCATATTTATCTATATTTTAGATTATCTATAGTATCGCAAAGATACTATTTTTTTTATAAACCAATAGTGCATAGTACGTTTTTTTTGTTTGCTCTAAAAAATAATAAGAAAAGTTTGTAAATTAAGAATTAAGTCTTTATTTTTGCAACACAAGAATAAGGGGGCTACAACTATTATTTATATCATTGTATTAATAAGTTTTCCTTTACAAAAGGGAAGTTTCCTTTCTATATATAATAAGGTAAAAGAATACTAATATATTTCTTTCACTAAAACGATTACAAATAAATAAAAACGAACGACTACTTATAAAATTTATGAAGCAAAAAAATATGCTATCACTTAAAACATTGACCAAAAGCAATGTTTGGGAGCTACAAGAGAACGATGTTTTCAGCTTATGGGAGGCAGCAGACAAAGAGACTGACCTCAAGGATAATATGCGCTACTACTTAGACATTATTCGTAGTGCCTTTGAAGTAGAAGAGATAAAAATAGACAAACCTGAAGTAATTAAGAAATACGAAGTAAGAGGTTTTAAGATAGGTTCTCTTAACATTGATGGTGTTAGCACACAGAAATTGGCTATCAAGAAAAAGGCTATCATGCGTGTTACCGATCTTAATTACGAAAACATACGCCACATTACTGTTACTAAGTTATTAGAAGTAATCAACCGCAACTTCGGTGGTGGATGGGATTCTCTCTCTCAAAGTATCAAAGATATTATTGAGAGTGGCTTCGATATTAGCACTACCACCCTACCACAAAATCGTTTACATCACCCTGGTGGAATGTACGAAAAGAAGGTAAAAGATGGATTTGAAGTTCTCGAAATTCCTAAAGGAACATGGGTGGAGGCCATCTTCGCCAAAGCTAAACCTAAAACAGAAAAACTTTCTGTTAAGATTTCTCATCATAAATCGAAGTTTGATGAATCGGCTGAATTTAATGATGAGGAGGAAGATGAAGAGGTTATCATACCCGACAACAATATAAGCGAAGAAGATGATGATGCTTTTGATGAAGATAAGCTAACAGAAGAAAGCTATCGCACCACATTTGATACCAATCCTGCTGATTTAGAATTGGAGGCAGAGGACGTTGCAGATGATGAATATTAAAATTCTTATATAATATATAAGCATGAAAAGGTAGGTATGGAATATTTTTCTTTAAGTAATTGTTCTGTATTTATTTTATATTTGATTTTCTATTTGTAGGTATGTTTACGCCCCTTTTTTATATTTATATATAAGTTTGGTTCTATAAATTACTCACTATAATTATAATACGGTGAGAATTTATAAAACCAGCCTAAAAATAGTTGTAAACATCTACTTTTTATATTTATCTTTGTATAACAAAATGTTGTATACAATGTACACAAGACAAATATTATTAACCTATTACAATGACTCATATAAATGAACTAAACTTTATAGCCATTGACTTTGAAACTGCCACCTCTAAACGTGCTTCTATCTGTGAGGCTGGTATTTGCATAGTAAGAGGTGGAAAAATTATAGAAACCAAATCATGGTTGGTATATCCAGAAGACAATGCTTATTCGTATTGGAACATTCAGATACATGGCATCCATCCAGAAGATACAATGAATGCACCAAACTTTACAGAGGTATGGATAGAGATAATGTCTTACATTAAAGATACACCTGTATTGGTTGCTCATAATGCAGCTTTCGATATCTCTTGTATCAGAAAGTCATTGGAGTTATATCGGTTACCCAAACCTGAAGTTGATTATTATTGTACACTTCGTGCAGCTCGACACAATTATAATTTTGTCTGTAACACATTGGGGTTTCTTTGTCAACAATTTGAGATACCTGAAGGAACACATCACCGTGCTGGAGATGATGCAGAGATGTGTGCTCGTTTGTTCTTACGTGAAATAAAGGATGCTGGATGGTGCAATTTGAAAGATATGAAGTATTGTTACGGAAAGCTATGAAATAATTCACAATTCATATAAAAACATAAAGAGGTAAGTACTTCATAATGAACGAAGACTTACCTCCTTATTTTTGTTTAAATAGAGAAACTAAAATACTCTCTTATATCATACATATTTTATCATTGGTGGCTTACATATACGCTGCCACTAAGTTGTGGAGCACCTTTATGCGAACCTTTATAACCAATGACGGTAATAGTACTACCTTCTTTCAAACCTACTTTCTTAATCAGTCCTTTACGAGCATCGCCAAAAGCTCCGAAGTAAGGAGAACATCCATAAATATATATTTTACCCGTTTCATCTTGTATCGTCATATTACCATATTCTTCCTTCTCTATTTTCAGCACTTTACCAGTTAGCTTAAAGAAAGTATCTTTATCATCATGCTTTTTTAGCAATTCAGAAATGGTAATCTTTATTGGAGCAATATGTTGTTCTACAGTTACCTTTGCTATTTGCGCCTTACCTTTATATTCAGCACGCTTGCCTACCAATACAAGGATGTCGCCCTCTTTGTATCCTTTCTTTTCAATATCTTTTAATCCAAAGACATATACCTCTCCAAAAGCATCCTTAATGTAAAGATTGGTATACTTACCCTTTACTATCTTTGAAATGATACCTGCCACACGATATTGTGAATCACTCACCTTAGCAGCAAGAAACTCACCAATACTAACAGGAGTAACAGCTCCCTTTTCTGTTAAGGTAGTAGAAGATTGGTAGTCTTTCTTACCATCGCTTGTGTAGATAGTAATGTTTGCTTTTCGGTCAGCACTGCCTGTATTAGCGACAGCCTTAAATACAATAACCACATTCTTACCTTTAGACCTGATAGAAGATATAGACAACCATTCTTTGGCTTCTTTAGGAATGTCAACAGATACGCCTTGTCCCTTGCATGTAACATAGGTAATACATTCTCCACCTTCTTTTGGAAGAAGATTATGCTTAACAGAGTCTATCTTAACCAATGATTTGTTAACCTTTATAACACTAACGCCTACAAGTTGAGGCTGCCCTTTGTGTATACCTCTTGGACCAGTAATGGTAATTTCATCACCAGCTTCGATACCTGTCTCCTTAAACTTTTTGATTTCACCTTTCTTATTAAGAGTGCCATAGATATATACTTTACCAGTAGCATCTGATATCCAATAGTTACCGTATAAATCATTCTCTATAGTCCCAACAATACCAGTAACCTTGTAGGTTTTACCATCAACACCAGTATTTATTTCTTTACAAGTAGCCAACTTTGCCATAGGTAAACCCTGTTGTACTCTGAAATTTTGAACTTGATCACCGCAGGTAAGTTTTAAGTCAGCCTGATGCCCGTCAAGAGATTTAGAAGCCTTAAACGTAACCTTTGTTTCTCCAGCTTCTCCTTTAATAGGAGAAACTTCCATCCACGATTTCGTCTTAGCTGTATCAATGCTCCATGCTTGATTGGCTTTTACCGTAATGGTTTGTTCACCGCCATCAGTTGGAATAATAACGTATGTATTGGAAAGTTGTACGTTAGACAACTGGAAGTCGTATTTAGATGCTTCGCATCCTACTAACATGGCGAGCAGCCACACAAATGCAGGAATAATATATCTTAATTTCATAACTTCTTTTCTATAATTAATAATATTAATTAAATATGTACTTAATACCTACCGATGCATACCAACACTGTCCTAAAGCATGGTTAGGAGTCCATGTTTGGATATTGCCGTTGACAGAATCTGGGGTTGAAAATGTAGCATAGCCTTCTTTGTCTATGCCTTCATACTTCAATAAGAACGGATCTCTTCCTATTTCAGGGTTCAGATACTTAGCTACGCCCCAACTTGAATTGAAGAAGTTAAGCACATTCTTCATATCCAAGCTCAATTGCAACTTATGCTTGGTTTGTCCAAAGTTTACCTTGAAATCGTGTTTGTAACTAATATCCAACCTGTGAACCCATGGCGAATACAAGCTGTTAGGCTCAGCATATTCACCCTGATGTGCTTTCAGATAGCTGTTGCTGTGTACATAGTCCATAAATCGGTTGCGGTCGTTGTCAGATACAAATCTAAACTGCTTATCGGCCACCTGCTTATCTGTTGGGATGTACAAAGCATCATAAGTATAACCATCATTGTTTATATCGCCCAATACCATGCACGAGTAGTTAAATGTACCACGTACCCCCTCGTAAATTAAGCTATAATGGTTACCGCATTTATCATTTAGGTTTAGCGAAGCAATAACACGATCAGGGATAACAGCTGCTGCATTGTGCAAATTAACAAAGTTAGGTCCTGCCACAGTAGACATATATTTGAGAACTGACGAGGCATTAGAACCTGGCATACTTGTAATTTCTTTAGAAGCGGTATGTGTATAAGCTACCATACAATCCATCCAATCGAATGGATGTGCATTTACACTTACGTTAAACATCCATCCATATCCCTTGTGCGTATTCTCCAGCATATAAGCAGGCTTGTTAATTTGATATTTCTCAGGATAGATATAACGATTGTCAGCACCATTAAAGCGAGCAAAGCCTCCTACGTATGGAACGCTCCAGTCTCTCAGCATAGTAGCATAAATGTTTTTATTCAAGATGCCCTCAACCGTAACATTGAGTGGAAACGATACAGGTAAAGAATAATCAATAGCTAAAGAGGTTTTCCATATCTGTGGCATTTTGAAGTTAGGATCTATACCACATACAGCACCGTTAGCTGTTCCCTTAGAAGGATCCATGTTCATTGTATATACATTTCTCTCTATTATATGATGTTCCTTATCCAAATCTAGCTGCTTGATAGATGCAATTTTATCTTGCAAGGCTTTAACGCTGGCATGATGATTAGCATCGGCTACCAATCCACCGCCGAAAACACTTTCCATGGTCATACCATCTTTGTATCGTTCAATAATATTCTTATCAGCATCTTTTAGCGAAGCAAGTATGTTTTGGTTGTGTTTATTAATACCATCTAGTTCTTTTTGGTTAATACTAACTTGATTTTGTATCATACCACTATTGGTAGGCATATTAGTAAAGAACACCAAAGGCAATCTACCAACAAACAATCCTGTACCACCACGCAGTTTCAAACGGTCGTTATCCATTACATTATAAGTAAATCCTACACGAGGCGAGAAAGTAATACTATTATTGGGCCATTTCCCCGTATCAATATGTTGGCCAAAGTAATCGCGTTCCATAATGGCATTGTTTGTCATCAAGTCGCTGTTTTGGAAGAAGAATCCATCCATACGCAAACCATAAGTCAACTTTAACTTGTCTGTAGCTTGCCACTCATCTTGTAAATACAACCCCATCTTGTTATAGGTTACACGTGCTGCAGGAGCCGTTTCACCATTATATCCATAAGTAAGGTTTACTATTTCTGGTGCACCACCTTGCAGAAAATCTTTCAATGTGCTGTATCGATAGTATCCTGCACCATTTCTCATGTACATATTATCAGCCATTTGGTGTTCGTAGCTCAATCCTGCCATAATCTTATGATTAGCTAAATAATAAGTAACATCATCCTTTATATTCAATACATTGTTGTGTACGGCATTGTTCCATGTAAACAGTTCGTAACCTAATGACATATAGTTACCACCTTTGCCATCAAGAATATCAATAAAAGGAAACTCGGCTGAGTTAGAAAAACGCTTGTCATTCAGTATAGAATAAGTAGCCAAGAATTGGTTAGAAAGATTATTGCTTATTCTGCTATTCAAATCTAAAGACAATGTACTTACAATACCGTCAAGCGAGTACATTGTGTTAGCAAATGCCATAGCATATTGTGATAACCGTCCATAAGGAGATACCGCACCACCATCCATAGAAGAGAAGTTAGGCATATTCCACCTACGGTTCTTTGTATAGTTGTAACGCAAAGCCAAATGGTGCATGGTATTGATGTTCCAGTCTAAACGAGCCAAGATTTTGTAATTAGATTCTTCAGCAGGGAAACTTGTAAACGAACCTGGATTGTATCCGTATTTGTCTTGTACAAAGTCTGATACTACTTGCATATCACTGATAGTTGTGCGAGACAAGTATTTGTCTGCATTCATCACACCATTCTTAGAAGCTCTCCAACGATTAGCTACTTTAAGTGTATTTACCCATTCACCATTAGCAAAGAAAAATAGCTTGTCTTTAATAATTGGTCCACCGAAGGTTACACCATATGTAGTACAGCGATCATTCTCTCTTGCATCAGCTATCTGCTCGCCACAGATAGCGTCTCCGCGCATCTGTTCGTTGCGGTGGTACATATAGGCAGTACCCTTAAACGTATTTGTACCCGACTTAGTAATGGCGTTGACACCACCACCAATAAAATTGGTTTGACGTACGTCGAAAGGCGAAATAACCACTTGCATTTCTTCAATGGCTTCGATAGAGATAGGGCTGCCACCACCAGGTAAGCCTTTTGACAATCCAAAGTTGTTGTTAAAGTCGGCACCGTCAACGGTAAAGTTAGCTGTACGCCCGTCAGCTCCGCCAAAGTTCATACCGTTGCCACCGTATGGAGACAACCTCGTAAAGTCGGTAATGTTACGACTAACTGTTGGCATATTTTGCATCATCCTGTTAGAAATGTTGGTAGAGGCTCCTGTCTTCTCAGCTGTAAACTTAGTGTTCTTAGCCGATACTACCACCTCACCCAGTTGCTGAGCATCTTCGGTGAGCGACACATTAAGCCTATACGTTTGTGCCAACTGAAGTGTGATGTCTTTCACTTCTTTTTTCTCGTGCCCAATGTACGAGATTTTTACTGTGTAAGGTCCGCCCACGCGCATACCATTAATAGAGAACAAACCTTTATCGTTTGTTACTGCCATGTAACGTGTGCCCGAAGGTTCGTGCACAGCTTCGACGGTAGCACCAATTACTTCCTCTCCGTCCGCTGTTACCTTACCATTAATACTGGAAGTTGTGATCTGAGCTATGGCTGACATAGTGCATGTCAGTACCATCATGATCAGAAAAAACAATCTCTTCTGCATAAGATTAAAAAATTTAGATAAAAAATATTGAGGTTATCTCCTTTGTAAATAACTTTCGGTGCAAAAGTAGTGAAAAATTTTAATTCTTTTGAAGTTTCGTTATAAAATGTTACTCTTGGTAATAAATTTATATGTAATCTACTTCGAGGGTGCATCAAAATATAGTTTCTTCCGTTAAATGCATAGACGCTCTACATGACAAACAGCTACGTATTTAACGTGAAGAACCTAATTTTACAGATGTTTACAATTTGTAAGTACATACAAAGGTAGCCATTTCAAAACCTCCGAGTGAAGAAATGCACAAAACACCAGTTATTTACAAGTATTTCAAGCAAATATTAATGGATTTTTGTAGATAGTAGAGAATCATCTATTCTGTAATGGCTTTAGAGAAGCGATTTAGCGAATATAAAAAACGATAGAAGAACTATTCAGGTACATGAAAAAGACATAATGATTTAAATATTGTGAAAGCGAACTCACACCTGTATAAAATGATTTTTAAGGGTTCTTTCACAATATATAGGCTTTCTTGTAGAAGATTTTGCTGATATCTTGGTGAGCAATGAAGTATTAGCTCAAAAACACTTCATAACAATCAATATGTTAGAAGTCAAAAAATTATGTGTGGTTAGATATATTAACCGTAAGTACAGAACACATGTTATGGGAGGCTTTAAGGCTTACAACTACTATAAATAGAGGTAATATAGAGGATTGGGTAACTTCAGTTAGATAATACGTATGCCAAGCATATCTAAAAAAAGTTGCACCTCTTTTTGGAGATGCAACTCTACTTGTATTTTTGATTGAAAGTTACTCGTTTTTGTTTATTTTACTTTCTCTACGATAGCCTTGAATGCTTCAGGGTTGTTAATTGCGAGGTCTGCAAGAACCTTACGGTTAATCTCAATACCTGCCTTGTTTAACGCACCCATCAAAACAGAATAGCTCATTCCTTCAAGCCGTGCAGCAGCATTGATACGCTGAATCCACAATGAACGGAAATTACGTTTCTTGTTACGACGATCACGATAAGCGTAGGTAAGTCCCTTTTCCCAAGTGTTCTTAGCTACAGTCCATACATTCTTTCTTGCACCAAAATAACCTTTAGTCTGCTTAAGGATACGGGTTCTCTTTGCTTTTGATGCTACATGATTTACTGATCTTGGCATAGTTTTTTCTTTCCTTTAATTTTTTGTTTGACTAAAAGTGAATTAACGCAAGTTGAGCAAGTCGCGAACCTGCTTCAAATTTGAATGGTCTACAAGTGTGTAACCCACTAAGTTTCTCTTTTGTTTCTTAGTCTTCTTAGTCAAGATATGACTGTGGAAAGCGTGGTTACGCTTTACTTTACCTGTTCCAGTGAAGCTGAAACGCTTCTTTGAACCAGAATTAGTTTTTTGTTTTGGCATTTTAAAAAATTTTATTTGTTATTTATTTACTCCTGTGGCAACGTATTACCAAGACGTTACGCACAATCATTTTTTTCTACTTGGCATTGTTTTGCAGTTTCTTCAGTGCATCAGCTCCGTTCTTTGCATTATCAAAGATGTTGCCCTTTGCTTTTTCATCTGCAGATGTACCATCTGTAGAAACCTCTTTCTTAGCTTCTTTAGCCTCACGTAGAGCTTGTTCACGATCACGCTTTTGCTGACTTTTCTTTTCTACACCAACCTTTTTAGGTGATAGATAGATAAACATACGCTTACCTTCCAGCTTTGGCATCTGCTCTACCTTACCAAACTCCTCTAAGTCATTGGCAAATCTAAGCAACAATACTTCGCCTTGTTCTTTGAACAAAATAGATCGACCACGAAAAAATACGTATGCACGTACTCTGTTACCTTCGTTTAAGAACTCTTGTGCATGCTTCAGCTTAAACTGGTAATCGTGCTCATCTGTTTGAGGTCCAAACCTAATTTCCTTAATATCAACCTTTACTTGCTTTTGCTTCATCTCTTTAGCACGCTTTTTTTGTTGATAAAGAAACTTGCTATAGTCAATGAGACGACAAACGGGTGGTTGTGCATTAGGTGAAATTTCTACGAGGTCAACGTCTTGCTGACGCGCTAATTCTAAAGCTTTACGGGTAGGCATTACTTCTGCCCCACCATCACTTACAACACGCACTTCCTTCACGCGAATTTGTTCATTCACACAGTACTTGTTAGTTAATTTGTCATTCTTCATTCAACTATATTAATGTTTTATTATGCTAAACGGATGCAAAGGTACGCATTTAAGCGTTAACACACAAATATTTACAACAATATTTTTAATTTTGCGCACGGCTCTTTCATTTAAAAAGTCTTGGTTCTTATTCTAAATATCATTATTTTA
>CAMQBR010000046.1 GCA_946999045.1 uncultured Prevotella sp. | reverse complement strand
ACACAATTGTATTGCCCCTGTAAGGGGCGAATAATTAAACACATACCCATATTGCAACATTATATAATTATATCACCCCTACAGGGCTTCATTGCTGAGGGGGGGGGCTTAGATAGGGGGGAGCCCTTAAGCTGATTGCTCTATTCGTGGGGCACACCCCTGCCGCAAGGTAAAGCTATGCGGTGTTTTTCATGGTTTTAATACAATCCAAAAACCAACAAGTTTTGCTCTCCTATTTTGAATCTTCAAAAGAAGAAAGGTAGTTTGTGATGAAAAATTATCTTTTTTCTTTTGATTTAACAATATGCTATGAAGCATCCTTGCTGCTACTAGGTAAAGGCATAAGTTGTTTTTGTCCTATTATTTTACCAAAAAAAGACCATTCCAAAATCTTCAAAATAGAAAAATTTAATAAGCAAGTGACAGACCAAAATGTGCGAATTTTAACAAAATAGACGTCTCTTTATGGTAGAATATTGACTTAATGGCTTTGGAAAACATATTTTAGAAGTGTTATTTATATGCTTCAGTGGCATTAAAGTATGCAAATTGTTTGGTTATCTCAAGGCTTTAGTCGCCAAAAAGCGGTAAAAATAGGCAAAAAAAAGAACGCTATAAAACTAAACCATTTAATAACAAGAGATTATGAACTTTGCTCACTTTTAGTGTATTTGCTACCTACTTTGCCTTTAGATGTTTACACGAGAGTTACGAGAGGCTCTTTGTAAAGAAAATTCATTATTTATAAGCCTACTATAAAGCCTACCTGTAATTTTACAAATGTAGTTTCGTTGGAGTTGTTTGTTGTAAAAATAACCCATTGGTGGAATTTATTTAAGGGTGGTTCTATAAAATAGCTTTGACAAGTGGTGAGACTGTTTTTTGAGGTAAATTTGTTTATGAGTGAAGGAGTATAGAGAGCTATACTATACTGAACGAACAAGCAAATTGAACCAAAAACGGAGCAAGCCGAATGCAATCAAACTTGTTTGAATTGTTGAGGCGCAGCCTGTTTTATATAAAAAGAGCCCACAAGATGACAAAATGCAAAAAGACTGACATAAGAACTTTACAGTGGTAATTTATAGAACCGCCCTTAAGTTAATAAATATGGGTAAGAAGTTACATATATATTATTGGCATAATTAGTAAAATCTTCGAAAAAAAACTCTCATTTGCGAGAAAATTTATGTGTTATGAATTGTTCTTTGTATAGATATAACAAAGATGATAAGGGAGAGACTGAGTGAACTCCACAGCAATAGAGCGTTACCACCAAATGTATCAATGAGTTTTGAGGTCTCTGCATTGGGGAGAGTGTAATTTAATATAATGGTAGAAGAATTGATAGTTATATGAAAGAGAATAGAAGGAATAAGACTGTTGGTGCGAACATACAACCAACCTAACAATAAGCCTAAGAGGAAAGCGTGTGGCATTTGTGCCATATTGCCATGTACCAAACCAAATAATAGAGCGGATATGGCAATGGCTATCCATGGTGATTGTTGATGAAAGGCTTGTTGTAATTTGCGTAAAATAGCTCCTCTAAATACAAATTCTTCTACGATAGGTGTTAAAAAAGCTACGACTATAACGCCCCATCCATTGCTTAATAATGTAGTAAGTACATTCGTAACATTGTCGGGCATTGCGGCATTGAGGTGTTCTATCATCCACATAGAAGGCATTTGAGTGCTTAAAGCCATAATGATAATCCACAGTAACGTTTTTACAGAATTTATGTTATGTGCAAATTGCTGGAATAAAACCCAATGACATTTTGTAAAGATAAACAGTGTTATGATGTTAGATATGGCAGTGGCTATAATCAGAGCAGTAAGGCTGTAGGTTATATCTGTCTTAATAATACTTTGTATAACAAAGAATGTAGTCATTTGAATAAGGATAAATACAACCAAATACCATCCAACATTTGCAACTGCTTTTCCTATTGATTTCATTTCTTACTAAAAAATTGTTTTACATTGCGTTTATCTACCTCTATTTGTGCACATAAGTCATTAATTGTATTAAACTTCTGCTCACTGCGAAGACGTTTGTAAAAAGCTACTGAGAGTTTACAGCCATAGATATTTTGATGAAAGTTATCAAGGATATTTGTTTCTATAGATAGCGATGTTCCGTTGAATGTAGGACGATTGCTGATGCATGTCATGCCCTGATACCATGTTTCTTCAGCATCAATTTGAGCTTTTACGGCATACACTCCCTTTGCAGGAATAAGTTTGTTGAGTTCGTTTATTGATAGATTAGCTGTTGGAAAGCCTATTTTTCTACCTTCTTTCATCCCATTAATTACATGTGCTGTAAGGGTATAGGGGTAGCCCAAACATTGATGTGCCAAAGAAACATCGCCCTTAATAAGTAACTTTCTGATAACAGAAGAACTGATATGGGTATCTAATATCGTTTCAATAAACTCGCAACTCTGTGCAACTTTTATACCCAAGGCTTTTCCATAGCGAACATAATCCTTAAAAGTATCTTCTTGACGAGAGCCAAACCTATTGTCATATCCTATCAGCAATTGCTTTACTTGCAATTGTTTTAATAAGATATTTTCCATAAATTGCTGAGCTGATAATGCTGCTATTTGGGGCGTAAAGTTCAGGATAATCACATTATCTACACCCGTTTGTTGGAGCAATGATAGTTTTTCTTCAATCGTAGTCAACAACATTGGACTTCTATTAGGTTGTAATACCTGCTGTGGATGCTGGCTAAAGCTTATCACCGTAGCCTCCATACCTGCTTGATGAGCCTGCTGCACCATGTTTTTGATAATAAACTGATGGCCACGATGCACCCCATCAAAAAAACCAATAGTTGCAACACAAGGTGTTGTTTGTTGAGTGTTATGATCCAAATATATGATTTTCATTCTACTCTGTGTATTTCAACCAATTGTTACCAGTTGCATCGTGCAGCACTTCAATACCCAAATTTGCTGCCGATTGGCAGTTTTCTAACGAGTCGTCTATAAATAATGTTTCAGCAGGAAGCAGCTTTGAGGTTTCTAAAACCGATGTAAAAATATTGCTATGAGGCTTAGACAGGTGCATCTCGTATGATAGATACACTTTTTCAAAGTAGCTATTGGCTGTATATTCTAGATAAGGAAAGAAGTCCTTAGTACATTTCTGCCAGTGCATCTTGTTGGTATTGCTCAACAAAAACAAACGATGCCTTTGTTTTAGTTGTATGAGTCGTTGTTTTTTCTTATTGGGTATACCAGTTAATAGTTGGTTCCATGCCCAGATAATCTCCTCATCTTTCGCTGAACATTGTGCCATAGAGCGTACTTCATTACAAAATTCAGCAGTATCCATCTTTCCTGTTTCTATCTCTAAAAACAAGTCAGCGGTAAGATGTTCTTCTACATATTTTGCCACATTGGCTGCCCCTATTTGTTGAAAGGCCTGCACACTACGTTGCTTATTCAAGCCAACCAGTATGCCACCTAAATCGAATATGATGTTTTTTATCCCCCTCTTCATGACTTCTTATCCATGTGTACGTTTTATCCAACGCCATAATTCGCCTATCCATAGCACGATAGAGGTACTAACAATGATGATGAGCCAATCGGAAAATGATAGGGGAACGGTGCGGAACATTTTGCCACCAAAGGTTACAATGAGCCACTGGCCAATAATAACTATGAGTAAAACCAGCAACAAACCTTTGTCTTTCCACAAGCCATGGAACGAAGAATACTTTGTACCCAGTGCTTTTGCATTGAATAGGTTCCATAATTGCATCATCACAAAGGTGGTAAAGAACATAGTAAGTTCGTGTACAGGTACGTCTTCACAGAATTTCCATTCGTCATAGATGAGTAAAGCAAACATAGCAATGAAGAAGGTAAGTCCACAAATCAGAATATTCCATTGCATGGGTTTGGTAAGAATAAAGTCGGCTTGTTTGCGAGGTTTCTCTTTCATTACATCTTTTGAAGGAGGCAATGTAGCCAAAGCCATGGCTGCAAAGGTGTCCATGATAAGGTTCACCCATAGCATTTGCGTTACGGTGAGTGGAATTTCTACTCCCACAAACGAACCTCCCAGTACCAAGAGTAAGGCTGTAATGTTCACAATTAACTGGAAGAAGAGGAATCGTTGAATGTTCTTATACAACGAACGTCCCCACATAACGGCATTTGCTATCGATTTAAAAGAATCGTCCAACAAGGTGATGTCGCTGGCTTCTTTAGCAACGCTCGTACCAGAACCAAGCGACAAGCCCACATGAGCATAGTGTAAAGCTGGTGCATCGTTAGTTCCATCACCTGTAACCGCTACAACTTCGCCTTGTCGTTGTAATATTTCTACCAAGCGTTGTTTGTCGGTAGGGCGGGCACGCGACATTACTTTCAACACTTTAGCACGCTCGTAAGCCTCCTCATCAGTTAACGCCCCCCAAGTAGATCCAGTAATAGCCGCCTCTTTTGGCGTATCAGCATGCCATATTCCTATTTGTCGAGCTATCTCTTTCGTTGTAGCTTCAATATCGCCAGTAACCATTTTTATTTGAATACCAGCTTGCTGACATTGCTGTACCGCTTCTGGTACATCCTCACGAATAGGGTCGCTAATGGCTGCTACGGCTTGCATACTTAATGATTGTAGCAATGTAGTAATGTCATCTTGCAGTGCTTCATTTTCTTTCAAAGATTTACAAGCAAATGCCAATGTGCGCATTGCCTTGTTTTGATAGCCTAATAAGGTATCAATGTATTGCTGCTTCTCTTGCTCATTTAGCAGGCAAAAGCCCATAACTATCTCTGGAGCTCCCTTCATAAATAAGTAATAAGCGTTATTAACCTGGGCAATGGTAGCCATATACTTGTGTTCGGTAGAGAAAGGTAGTTGCTTAATAATCTTGAAAGATGAACGAATAGGCTGATAGGGTACCCCTACCTTCTGCATCCATGTAAGGAGAGCGATCTCTGTAGGATTACCAATTCCGCCCTCAGTACCTAATTCGGCAGTTGTATTTAGTGCTATGGCTTGTGCCAACAAGCTATCATTAGCAACAGTATTAATCGATTCTTTACCACTTACCTGCATCACAGTCATCTTGTTTTGGGTCAAAGTGCCCGTTTTGTCTGTACAAATAACGGTTACAGCTCCCATGGTTTCGCAAGCATGCAACTTACGAACAAGGTTGTTATTTTTGAGCATTCGGCGCATATTGAGTGCCAAACTCAAGGTTACAGCCATAGGTAATCCTTCAGGAACAGCTACTACCATGAGTGTTACGGCAGTCATAAAGTATTTTAATACCACCTCTGCCATTTTAAGATAGTTGACACTTTTCCACACTTCATTGTTTACTAAGATATCGTGTGTTAAGAAGATAACGAAAGCAGCCACCGCAATAGAGAATCCTACTTTAGAGATAAGCGAAGCTAATTTGTTTAGTTGTTTGTTGAGAGGTGTCTGTACATTGGTGTTTTCTGTTGTCTTTCGTGCTACCTTACCTATTTCTGTCTCATCTCCAACGGCAATAACAATAGCGGTACCATGTCCATTCATCACCATTGTACTGCGTAAAATTATATTGCAAGGATAGGTGTTATCGTTTTTGGCGTGTTCATTTTCTGTATCAGCATACTTGCTACAGATGGGCTCGCCCGTTAAAGAAGACTCATCAATCATTAAATCTGTAGAGTCAATAAGCAGCGCATCGGCTGGTATCTCATCACCTACTTCTATTAAAATTACATCGCCTACCACAACTTCTTTGCGTGCTATCTCCGTTATCTTACCATTACGTCGTATTTTTACTAGAGAGTCTTCGTTCAAAGCATTTAAGATATTAAACTTTTTGGCGGCATCTCTCTCAAAGTAAAAGCCGATAGTTGTAGCAAAGAAGATAGCTACAAAGATACCTATGGTTTCAATAAAATCGCCTTCAATAATAGCCAAAGCTAATGAAATAAAGGCTGCTATTAACAAAATTTGAATGATAGGATCGGTATATTTGTTGAGATACAATTTCCATAGCGGTGTTGTCTTTGGTGGAGTCAACACATTATTGCCATGTTGTTGTCTGCTTTCAACAATCTGTTCCTCAGTCAATCCTTGGGTTGACACATTAGGATTTTTTATCTGTTTCATATTCATATTTTTGCAAAGTTACGGTAATTTGCAATGATTTCAAAGCAAAAGGCCCTATTTCCACGTGTCTTTATTTGCTAATAATTTAAAAAATAAGGGAGGATAAGTAATGCAGCAATTGAGCTTTTCGAGTATATTGATTACCTTTGATGCACTATAAAAGATATTTATAAAATGAAGAGAAAGCAAATAAAAATAACGTTGCTTGTTTTGTTAGCTGTTATTGTTATCATATTGTTGGGCAGCAGTTATTACTTCATGTCGTTTGCCTTGCATCGTACATGGTATACTATGGCAAATTACAATCATCGATACGACAGCATCTCAACTACTTATCCAGAAATAAGGCCATGGGTAGATAGCTTGGTAAATCAACACCTTATACACGATACTATGGTAACCATGCAGGGCAATGAGCAGCATCATGGTATTTTTATCTATGCACATAAGTCAACGAACAAGACGGCAATCTTGCTCCATGGATACACGGATAGCAATGCAAGCATGATGATGATTGGGCATATTTATGCGCAAATGGGGTATAACTTGCTGATACCAGATCACCACGCACATGGACAAAGTGATGGTAAGTGGGTGCAAATGGGGTGGAACGAGCGGCATGATGTACTCAAATGGATGCAGATAGCTGACTCTCTGTTTCGTGATTCTACGGGGCATACCCAACAGGTAGTGCATGGTATCTCTATGGGAGCGGCACTTACCATGTGTGTATCGGGCGAACAAACGCCTAATTATGTGAAGTGCTTTGTGGAAGATTGTGGTTACACATCGGTTTGGGATGAGTTTGCTTATAAACTTAAACAGCTATTTAACTTACCGCCTTTTCCTTTGCTTTATACCACAAGTGCATTAAACAAAGTATGCTTTGGTTGGTCATTTGGAGAGGCTTGTCCGCTGAAGCAAGTCTCTAAATGCCACAAGCCTATGTTGTTTATTCATGGAGATAACGACACCTACGTGCCTACTCAAATGGTTTATTCCCTTTATCATGGCAAACCATATCCCAAACAGCTATGGATTGCGTATGGTGCCAAGCATGCTCGGAGCTATCAAAAGCACAAGAAAGAATATATAAAAGTGGTGAAAAACTTTGTGGAACAATACATTAAGTAATTTTCATTTCATTATTTTCTCGCTGGTAGGATTTTTTTTCTCGTAGATTTCGCTAATTACGCAAATAATTCATATATGTGGTAAAAACTTATATTTTTGTATGCAAAAAGTTATGGCTTAGTGCCATTAAGCTAATTTATAGAACCAGCATAGCTTCATTCCCACATGGGGGGAGGGCAGGGAGGTGGATGCTATATCAACTTTCTCAATCCCTCTCTAATAGATCTCAATCCAAACTCTTCGGTATGAATGCTCTGTGGAGCTATCCACATTATTTCTTCTGCATCATCGCCAGCCAATAAAGGTGCAAAATCAGAAACTTCACAACGGAAAAACATATCTAATGTAGGAATATCCAGTCCACTGTACCTATATTTATTAGGCAAACTAAACAGATAAGTGGCTTTAGTTACATCTAAGTTAGTTTCCTCCTTTACTTCTCGTATTACGCCTTCTTCGCCTGTTTCGTGTGCATCGATAAACCCTCCAGGTAAATCTAAAGTACCTTTGGCAGGTTCTTGTTTGCGGCGAACGACCAATATTTCGCCTTTATGATTATAAATAAGTGCTACATTAGCTGCACTGGGGTTCATGTAATATTGAAAGTGGCAGTCTTCGCATTCTTTACTTTTCTCGTCTTTTATTATAAAATGTTGACTACCGCAGACGGGACAATACTTAAATTTTTCTAAGAGATGTATCATTGTCATTTATTTTATTTGATACAAATATGGTGTATCCTGTTGATTTATATTGAGTCTTTATTACTTCTTAATTCTTTTTCTACAAAAGTACTAAAAACTTTTCAGTACTTGATATTTAATCTCTTTCTTTTGTTGTTTATTCAATCAATATTGATACTTTTTAGTATGAATATTGAAAAAATGTTTTTAATTTTGGATAAGACAGTAACAAGTAGTACCTTTGTCAATGTCTTCAATTTATAATTTGATAATGTAAAAACTTACTATCTATGTTTTTGAAATATTTTTTAGCAGTCGTCTTTGCAGTTGCACTGTCCATGAATGCCATGGCACAAACTGTTTTAGATATAAATTTATGGCAAGGCAAAGCCCCATATTCTACTGAAGTTGATACCGATACAGCTAAGGTACGTGTGTTCTTACCCGATGCCAAGCGTGCTACGGGGCGTGCCATCGTGATTTGCCCTGGCGGAGGCTATGCCAAACTTTCCATGGAAAACGAAGGTACAGCATGGGCACCATTCTTCAATGATATGGGTATTGCGGCAATTGTGTTGAAATATCGACTACCCAACGGTGTAGTACAAGTACCTATTAGCGATGCCGAGCAAGCTATGAGACTGGTAAGGCAGCATGCGCAGGCGTGGCACATCAATCGAAACGATGTGGGCATTATGGGGTCATCGGCAGGAGGCCATTTGGCCTCTACCATTGCAACACATAGTAAAGGGGATGCCAAGCCCAACTTTCAGATTCTGTTTTATCCCATCATTACGATGATGCCTGATTTTACCCACAAAGAGTCGCACGACAATTTGTTAGGACGTAAGCCAAGCAAGCGTGAGGAGCGTGAATATAGCAACGACATACAGGTAACACGTGCTACACCGAGAGCCTTTATTGCTTTGTCAGACGATGACAACGTGGTGCAGCCAGCAAATGGTGTGAACTATTATTTTGAACTATATCGTCATGATGTACCTGCCTCTTTGCACGTTTATCCTTCTGGAGGGCATGGATATGGATTTGATAGTAGGTATAGATATCACGTAGAAATGCGTTTAGACCTACAAGCGTGGTTGCGTAGTTTCTAATGTCTCATACTATAATAATACGTTTCGCCTCATGAACAAATTCTATTATTTTATGAGCGGCTTATAGCTCTTACACATATAGGAGCATTAGGTGGCATTATGATGGATTATGCTGAGGTGGACTTCTCTGTACACTATAAGGTTAAGAGATTAACATTGACCATAGAATTTATCGCCCATAACTTTCGTAATGACAAAAGGCCATCATCAATTCCTTAAAGGAATCTCTGATAGCCTTTTATATGAGTTGTAGGTGCTGCGCATTAATATCCTACCTTTGCTGTGTTGGTTATGCCAAATATGTGTGTAAGCATACCACCCTACCTTCTTTTTAGCATTTTATAACAGCGACTCTATCTCTGCGTTGATATTCTTGATTTGTACGTCTCGCTTTTGCAACGTATTGTTTTTATCAATAATAAAGAACGTAGGAATGGATTGTATGTTATAATTGGTCAGTATTTGCTGCTGATCATCTTCGGCTGCATATACATTTATCCACGGCAATGCTGCTGTTTGGGTCTTCCAAAAGTGTTCATTAGAGTCTATCGATACTTGGTAAATCTCAAAACCACGCCTATGATACTTATTATATAGTTCTCGAAGCATCATAATACGCTGAGTAGACTCTTTTGAAGCAAAAATATGAAAATCTAATAACACCACTTTTCCCCTTAAATCACTAAGTTTGCGAATGTTTCCTCGGTTATCAGGCAGGGCTATGTCAATGAGACCTGTGGTAGCCATCTTACTGGCATCTATTACTTTCTGTTGATTGTTGCGGATAATACGCACATCTTTCAATCCCTCAATCGCTATGTTGTGAAGGTTCTCTCCTCGATCTGCGTGTGGATAATAGGTGTCCCAGCTGGTGGCAACAGCAGCATAAACCTTTATATCGTCCTCACTGGTTCGTGGATTGAACACCAACATATTGGCATCCCCCCAGTGTATGGTTTGGAAAAGGGCAAAGTATGCATAAGCTTTCATGGGTTCTTTGAAAATGTAGTTCAGTTTAACATCGTTTTTATAAGCGTCCATGACCTTGTGCAAACTATCGTTCATGACCTTGGAAGTAAGGTTGGTATTTTGGGCAATGTTGTTCACCAAAGCCTGTAAATCCATTTGCTTCAAAGTAAGTTCTTTTATCTTCGAACAGTTGTCAGAGCCACTGACTTCATATTGTGATGCCATCGTTGGATACGAAGCCTTTATCTGAACGGTCTCGGTAGAGTCGATGGATAGGTTAATAATTTGTCCAGCAATGCGCAAACGATAAAACTCGGGAGCCTTAGGTGCTTTCTCACTGAAACAAAATGCACCGTCTTCGCCTAATTTCACTGAGTCAAGAACCTTGGGACCATTTAGCCCCATATTTTCAAAATATAAAGTAGAATCTTTCGCTTGTGCAATGTTGCCTTTGATATTGAACTTCTTCTGCGTACAAGAAACAGAGCATAATGTCGCTAACGTAAAAGTAGCTAAGCAGAAAATATTTCGCAATGTCTTTTTCATATATACCTTGTTTGATAACGTGTAATGATTGTTGCAAAGATAAATCAAATAATTGAAATACGGAGCAGTGTATAATGTTTTTTTTCTTTTGGGCGATTAGTTTTGAAAGAGTGAAGGCATAGAGTTTCCAATACATCATCGCTATAGCATAAAAATTTTTGATAAGGGTGCGTACCTTTTCATTTTATTTGTATCTTCGCCATATCGCTCATTGGGAAGTTGGATAAAAAACAGCTGTTACCCAGTTGTTTTGAATTAAATGTTGTACCTTTGCAGCACATAACTCTTCTATTGATAAAGCATCAAAAACTTAGATATGTATGCTTTTTTAAGCATGAAGATGGTTTCTGTGTCAGTAAATTTTATTTTTTTTAGCATGAAAATTGAGAACCAAATTGCAAGTTCTGTCATTGCTTCAGTGAAAGAACTCTATGGGCAAGAGGTACCAATGTCAATGGTACAACTACAAAAAACAAAGAGTAACTTTGAAGGAAACCTCACTTTAGTGGTTTTCCCCTTTTTGAAAATATCTAAACAAAAGCCCGAAGATACAGCAAAGGCTATCGGTGAACTATTGGTCCGAGACTGTCTCGCTGTGGCAAGTTTCAATGTAGTTAAAGGCTTTTTGAACCTCAATATTGCCAAAGAAGCATGGGTAGATCTACTGAACGACATTCATTCGGATGAGAAGTTTGGCGAAAAACC
The DNA here is from genome assembly GCA_946999045.1 of uncultured Prevotella sp. Taxonomy (GTDB): domain Bacteria; phylum Bacteroidota; class Bacteroidia; order Bacteroidales; family Bacteroidaceae; genus Prevotella. Next base: position 4,437 of record CAMQBR010000046.1, on the reverse strand, counting down.
AGTAACCGAAGATTCGCCTCTCGTGATGATAGAATACTCATCACCTAATACGAATAAGCCGTTACACTTAGGACATGTGCGAAATAACTTGCTGGGATGGTCATTGGCACAAATCATGGAAGCTAATGGCAATAAGGTGGTGAAGACGAATATCGTGAACGATAGGGGTGTTCATATTTGTAAATCAATGCTTGCGTGGCTGAAATGGGGGAATGGCGAAACTCCAGAAACCAGCGGAAAGAAAGGCGATCATCTCATTGGTGATTACTATGTAGCTTTTGATAAGCATTATAAGGCAGAGGTAGAAGAACTGAAAGCTAAATACACCAGTGAAGGTATAGATGAAGAGACTGCCGAGAACAAGGCTAAGGAAGAGGCTCCGCTGATAAAAGAGGCGCATGCTATGTTGGTAAAATGGGAACATGGAGATGAAGAGGTTCGCTCTTTGTGGAAGAGAATGAATAGTTGGGTTTACGCTGGTTTTGATGAGACCTACAAGACATTGGGCGTAAGCTTTGACAAGATATATTATGAATCGGATACTTACCTTGAGGGAAAGGCTAAGGTAGAAGAAGGACTCAAAAAAGGTTTGTTCTTTCGGAAGGATGATAATAGTGTTTGGGCTGACCTTACTAAAGAGGGATTGGACCAGAAGCTATTGCTTCGTTCTGATGGTACCAGCGTGTATATGACACAGGATATTGGTACAGCTGAAATGCGTTTCAAGGATTATCCTATTGATAAGATGATTTATGTGGTTGGTAATGAACAGAATTATCATTTTCAAGTGCTATCTATCTTGCTCGATCGTTTAGGATTTAAGTGGGGCAAGGAGTTGGTACACTTTTCTTACGGTATGGTAGAATTACCTAACGGAAAGATGAAGAGCCGTGAGGGTACGGTGGTTGATGCCGATGATTTGGTAGCTTCGATGGTAGGTGATGCTCGTAAAACAAGTGATGATTTGGGCAAGTTTAAGGATATGAGCGAGGAGGAAAAACAGGAGATTGCTCGTATTGTAGGCTTGGGTGCTCTTAAATATTTTATATTGAAGGTAGACGCTCGTAAGAATATGTTGTTCAATCCAGCAGAATCTATAGACTTTAATGGCAACACGGGTCCATTTATTCAATATACTTATGCTCGTATTCGTTCTATTATGCGTAAGGCAGAGGCTGAAGGTATTACTTTACCCACACAGCTGCCTGTCGATGTTCCTTTGAATGAGAAGGAAAAGGCTTTGATACAGAAGATGAACGATTTTGGTGCAGCTGTTCAACAGGCTGGCATTGATTATAGTCCAAGTGGTATTGCTAATTATTGTTATGAGTTGACAAAGGATTTTAATCAGTTCTATCATGATTATAGTATCCTCAATGCGAATACCAAGGAGGAAAAACTTACTCGTTTAGTCTTGGCTAACAGTGTTGCCAAGATTATTAAGAACGGTATGCTGCTGTTGGGAATAGAAGTGCCAGAGAGAATGTAAAAGTCACCAAATCTACTCTGCCCCTCCTCAGTAAGGGGAGGATGACGCTTCTTCTCCTTTTGCTGGCTGAGAGAGCTCACGTTCTTGTGTGCGACAAACTAAAAAACATATTTTTGTGTGTGATACTTAAAAATATATCTCTAAGAAACGAGAGCTTGAGACAGCTAATTGTGCCAATTATGATTTGCTGAAAGACTTTGCTAAGAATAGTAGAAAGTATTCAACGCAAGTGGAATGTATGTTGTGGGATTGCATTACGTGAAAAATAATTGGGATGTAAGTTTTGAAGACAGCGCATGATAGCTGCTTTTTGTTGGCATTTGTTTCAAACTCATTGTACAACCAGCCCTATTATGAAATATGTAAACCAACCGTTGCTATATGCAAAACGAACAGTTGATTTACAAAGATGTGTTTTCTTACAGATTTTCGATTTTCCAAAGAAGAAGTTATCCACAATGTAACTTCCCAAATCGTAAACAAATAAAATAGTATGTCTCAATCAAAACAAAAAAATCCTACTTCACATACAGCAACCTCTCTAACTAATAACTCAAATAGGGGGGCAGCCTTATCATTCCCACTCATAGGTGGATTGAGGAAAACTAGAGAAACTGTGGGGGGGCTTGCCGTTGATGCTGCTTGCTCTGGTAATCCAGGTCCTATGGAATATCGGGGTATTGATTTATCTACTGGTAAACAAATCTTCCATTTTGGTCCTGTACATGGTACCAATAATATAGGAGAGTTTTTAGCGATTGTACATGCTTTAGCATTGTTAGACAAGAAGGGCGATACACAGACAACTATTTATTCTGATAGTTACAATGCTATCTTGTGGGTAAAGAAGAAACAATGCAAAACAAAAATGAAGCGCACACCTAAAACTGAGGCATTGTTTCAAATTATTGAGAGAGCCGAAACGTGGTTACGTACGCACAATTATACCAATGCTGTTGTAAAATGGCAAACAAAAGAATGGGGAGAAGTGCCAGCCGATTTCGGAAGAAAATAAAAATTTTTAGTTATTGTGATGTTGCATAATATCTTATTTGTTGCAATGGGTGGAACCATAGGAGCAATGCTTCGATATCTTCTGTCAAAGATGATACAAGGGTGTGTAGTTTCTGTTTTCCCTTTAGCCACATTTTTTATCAATGTGTTAGGTTGTTTACTTATCGGTGTGCTGTATGGTTTGTTTGCAAAAGGCATCTTGATAAGCAGCGACTTAAAGCTACTATTGATAACTGGTTTGTGTGGTGGCTTTACCACCTTTTCTACATTTTCTTCAGAAAGTGTAACTCTCTTGTTGCAAGGATATTTATTTACCTTCTTCTTATATATAGGTGGAAGCTTATTTATAGGTATGTTGTTTGTGTATCTTGGTATAAAAATAGTAAGTTGATTTTTAAGCCTATTATTCCTTTAATAGCACTATTCATGCGTTAGTTCCAATTATAGGTGCAATTTTTGAGATGTGTAAAAATTATAAAAAATACTACGGAGGTTAGTCTTGCAACCGAGGGCGCAAAGCCCCCAACGAACACCAGCGGATTGCTTAAGCAATACAAAAAGAGTCCACAAGATTACAAAACGTTAAAAGACTGACATAAAAAACTTTGCGGTGGTAATTTATAGAACCGCCCATTAATTAATTTCGTGTTGTTATGTATAAGCAATTAACCTCTGAGCAAAGATACGCAATAAGTATATTACTCTAAAAGAAATTCTCAAAAAGTTATATCGCCAGAGCCATCAGCGTGAATGTTAAGTTCAGTCTCACGTGAGAAGCAACGTAATTCCAATACCAAAGAAGTGTATGCTCCCTCATACGTTCGTACTGAAGGTTAAGCTATGTAAGGCTCCGACTTTCGTAAAACCATAGCATACTGCCTTATGTGTGCAATTGCGTCTTTGAGCTGATCTGCAAGAAACAATACCCTCCCCGATCAGGCATCTGGATGGCTTAAGAGAGAAGAAGGCAGCATAGTGTCAAAGTTAACCATATACAATTGGGCGAGTCTCCGCATACCAAGGATAATGTCAGAAAGTGCCTTAGGTATGGAGAAAAACAAAAACGGAAAGCTTTCAAGGAAGTCAAGGTCTATATTCTCTGTCGGATATTCATTGAGCAAAGACCTGAGGATGCCAACGTACAAACCATGGGGGGTGAACACCATTGTATGAAAGGACAGGAAAGCAAGCCGTACCACTTTTACAGCCCATTGTTCACAAGTTCGATACTTACGGATAACGGATTGGGATTTGCCGCCCACGAGATAATCGGAAGAGAATTATGGACGATTTGTTTATTTTGCCCATACTTACTATTTTCATAGTAAAAGGGTGCTATAGAAAACATGAACGGACTTATTAGATAATATATACCCAAGAAAACAGATTTTAGTGGAATATCAAAAAAATATCAAGGAAATTATTCGGAAATTACATAGCAGCCCCAAAAAGAAAAAAGATTTATACAAAGCCTATATAGATATGATTAAGCCTAAAATAGTATAACTTTGCACTTGCTTATGGAAACCGCCCAAAAGTATGTGATAATAAAAATGTGTTAAAAGAAAAGATTTTTTACCATTAGACCTTTGTAGCTCAATTAAAATTAATTATCTTTGCATCCGAAAACTTATTTACTTTTTGAATAAGTAGGACTTGTAGCTCAGTTGGTTAGAGCAACAGACTCATAATCTGGAGGTCACAGGTTCAAGCCCTGTCTGGTCCACAAAGAGGTTTCAAGAGGACGTCAAACAACACGTCATTTTAGCCTTCAAAACAAGGATAATCGCTGTAAAATCAAGGTTTTACAGCGATTTTTTGTTTTTTATCCATATCCGTTTGACTGCCAAACCATACCTTTTGATAGTCATCATTCGGTCATTTTCTGCTACAGAAACTGCTACACAAAAGCAGGCTCTCAAAAAAATGTAGCA
>CAMQBR010000045.1 GCA_946999045.1 uncultured Prevotella sp. | reverse complement strand
TATCGATGCAACCTTCATCTCCACCCGTAGGGACAGACAGGTGTCAAAAGAAGCTGCAGATTAAAAGGTTTGCCCTTCGAAAACTGGTCTGAGTCGACAATTTTTCATAATACAGTGCTGATTTAATCTACAATCCTTGCAATCTTTTAGATCACTAAGTAAGGTTTCCCCTCTATATGCGTTCCACTTAGGACTTTTCCAAATATCACAAATATTATTTGATAGTATGTTACCTATTTTACATTCAGTATGTCCAATGCCAAAAACACAAGGGTAAATATCGAAATTCCCATCTAATGCAAATATGGAGTTTCCAGCAGAACACGCAATCCTATTTCCCGCTGATTTTACTTTCATGGTTGAATCATCGGCTAAAATTAGCCGCTCACCATATCTTTTCTGTTTTTTTTATACAAATCTTTTTTACAAAGTCATTTTCTTCATTATTTAATACTAATCCAAGATTGTCAGTTGCCCTTCCCATAGGTCTCAAGTGGCTTATAAATAAAGTATTTGCATTTAAATCTCCTAAAACATAATCCATAAGACTTTTTATTTCTGAAATGTTTTTTTATTCACAGTACAAGTGATGCTAAAAGTTATTTTATTTCGGCTCAACTTTGAAAGTACTTTTTTAAGAGCCGAATAAGTACCTTTTCCTCGAATAAAATCATGAGTTGAACTACTAACTCCATCTAAAGAAAATCCCAATTGTATATTGCCTTTTTTAATTAACTCCATACGTTTTTCGTTCAATAGAAGAGCATTGGATAGAATCATTGTTTCAAAATGAACCTTAGACAAAAGCATCAGCAATTCGTCAATGTTGGGATGTGTAAAAGGCTCACCACCAGTAATTTTTAACGTCTTTATTCCTGCTATCTCAAGTTGATTTATAAATCGTTCCATTTCTGAGCTTGTAAATGGTTTTATTGAGAATTTAGGTGCAGCCTCTTCAAAGCAGTGTTTACATGAAAGATTACAATGTTTTGTAATGAAAAATTCAACCCTCTCTGGGGAAAGCATCGTTCCAGAAGGTAATTCTTTATCCGTTAAATTATATTTTTCACCTCTTGTTGTATACTCTTCTTCATGTACAAGAAGATTTGCAAACTCTTTTTGTCTTAACAAGCGAAAAAAATCACTCAAATCAATGCCATATTTTTCCCTTCATCTTCTATATAAGACATCGGTATTGATTGGTGATAGAAATATTTCAATATATAATATAATTTACAAGAGATGTAATAGGTCTTCAAAGAAGCCTTATTATAAAGAATATATTCTCCATTAATACTCTTTCTAAGAGAGTAGTTATAATTAAGATGATAGTTCATCGCTAATTTTTAAGATGTATTGGGAAAGTTTATCTTTCCCAATACGATGTTATTGATTTGTTTCAAAACATTTTTAATTAAGGCTGACTCTTAATTGGCTGGTGAGTTGTTGTACCATCCTTTTCGGTTTCTTTACCATTATCGCTACAACATTTCAACGCATATCCATGACCTGAAGCTGCTAACTCTTGAATTGTAGCATTAACACTTGCTTCTCCAGCTTTAACTAATTCAAGCTCCTTTTTATTGAGCTCTTCAAAAAAGATTGTCTCATTCTTTTTAATTTTTAATTGCCATCTTATAGCTTCAGGCATTGCTCCTTTTGGCAGTTAGGTCTGTTTTATAATCTTGTCAACTTGATTATTTCTGTTGCAAATATATTTATATCTCCAAATTATATCATTACACTTTTGTGTAATTCTGAATTTGTTGTCTGAAATATTACACAAAAGTGTAATCATGCAGCCTTGCAAAGTTCACCATATCTGGAAAAGAAGCCCATAATACCTCTCTTACTGGAACATACAGGAACAGTCTCCGATGTCAGATATTCGATGGATTTTCCGATTTGACGTGTACCAAATCCCAACACCTTCATTACTTTCAATAGTTTGCTGTCAATCTCTGCAATCATATAGCTGTACTTGTCCTCCACTATCGGCTTTACTGCCAAAGCCATTAGCCGCTTGAATAAAGTTAATGTGGATATTCCCGAATCCTTTGCAACGGCAAAACGCCCTATATGCCAAAAACTATATTTACTTTCCCGATGGATAGCATTCAGTGGGTTTATCCCATATATTTTTTCGATAGGAAGAGTCTTGTGCTTATCCCAGTGAAAGCTCCTGATGCAGCCAACTATATTCCCAAAGGAATCCCTTGCAATATAGATATGAGATTTGTTATCATACAGATATTCCTCTTCTTCAAGCACTGATTTGATATCTTCATTTACTTCTTTCTCTGTAAATGAAGATAAATGATGGGAGTAATTTTCCCTAACCACAAACTGTGCTATTTCCAACAGACTCGTTTTGTCTGCCATGAAGATAGCGTAGTCCTTAAATGTTGCAATCTGTTTTTCCATAATGCTTTTTGTTTCTTGATTTATACGCAAAAATACTTCTTATGCGAATATCATCTATTACACTTTTGTGTAATTTGGCATCTCTCTCTTTGTTTTTTACACTTTTGTGTAATCTTTTTGCGGTATTCCGCATTAAAAATGTACTTTTGTGGTGAAATATATCAGAGAATCTTAACACGTTTAGCATATATGACAGACATAAAAGATTTCTTTATAGCATCGAACACCGTGCGCAACGCACCTGACTATGATTCCAATGTACTCTCTACATTGGTGCAAACCGTAGAAGCTTTTGCTCGTGTTACCTATCAGAGTGTTTACTTGATAGACTATTACAGGCAGGAATTTCTTTATGTGTCGGACAACCCTTTGTTTCTTTGTGGGCATACGGCAAAGGAAGTGAAGGAATTGGGATATAGCTTTTATTTGGAACACGTGCCGGAAGACGAGCAAAAAATGCTTGTTGAACTAAACAGCAGTGGTTTTAAGTTCTTTGATACTTTCGATAACGTTGATAAATACCAATGCTCTATGTCCTATCATTTTCATCTGAAGAGTGGCACGAGGAGCAAACTAATCAACCATCAGCTTACTCCTATACTATTAACTGATGAAGGCAAGATATGGATTGGTATGTGTGTCGTGTCTCTTTCTTCGCATAAAACAGCAGGGCATGTTGAGTTTCACAAGAATGGACTCCGCAATTATTGGAAATACTCTTTCGAGGGACATCAGTGGAAGGAATGCGAAGGAGTATCGTTCAAAGAAGAGGAACTAGAGGTGCTTAGACTGTCAGCATCGGGTCTTACTATGATGGAAATAGCAGACAGGATGTGCCGCTCATTAGACTCCATTAAATTCTACAAACGCCACGCCTTTGACAAGTTAGGCGTGGCGAATATCACCGAAGCTATTTCAAGAGCTACCTTAAACAAACTCTTCTGAAAATAATAACTTACGGCAAAAGCGAAGAGAGATAGAATTTTGGGAAATAGTTCACAGGTTTTCCTGTTGCAAGATTATACATTGCTGTTGTACATAATCCCGCTGCAATCCATGATGCTATGGACAGTTGTGGAGGAGGCAGCATTTCGCTTTCCTTTTTATATTGGGTTACAATTTTGTCTAACCACTCTTTAGGTTGATTCCAAAAAGCCCCATGTCCGGTTACATATTCAGCCACCTTTAGTTCAAAGCCTTTTGGTTCGTCTGCCAGTTCGGACAAGGAATGTCCCAATGGATCAACAACCGTAACAAAACCTGCCCAACCAAAGTTGTATGGATGTAGTACGGGAATTTTTCTTTCTTTGCATTTTTAATAATTTAGGTATAAGCCAATTCTTATTTGTAGATATCTTTTGAGATAAAAACAAAACTAACATAAGGTTTTGAGAAATCTACAAGCAAACACTTCTTTCGCTACCACACGCTAAAGAATATATACCCTTAGTCTGCGCACAAGAATGTGCGCCTTACCAGCTTCACACATAAATATATACTCGCCCTATTTGCTCACAAGAATCTATGTTCACCTTTAAGATAGTGTACGTTTCCCTGTTGCATACAATTATAAATTACAAAAGGTCTGGTCTTAATCGTTTAGTTCTTTCCTGTGCTTGTTCTATTTCCCAACTTTTTATTTTCGCCTCATTTCCACTTAATAATATTTCAGGAACTTTCCAACCTTTATAATCGGCAGGACGAGTATAGATTGGAGCTGACAACATATTATCCTGAAACGAATCGCTCAAAGCACTCTGCTCATCTCCTATAGCACCAGGTATAAGACGCACAATGGTATCTGTCATTACAGCCGCTGCCAATTCTCCGCCAGTCAATACATAGTCGCCTATACTTATCTCACGTGTAATTAGATGCTCACGAATACGGTGATCAATACCTTTGTAATGACCACAAAGAATAATAATATTACCCTTCAAAGAAAGATCGTTTGCCACCTTTTGCGTAAACGGTTCTCCATCGGGTGTAGTAAATATCACATCGTCATAATCTCGTTCAGCTTTCAAAGCAGATATACATCGGTCAATAGGCTCACACTGCATCACCATACCAGCAAATCCACCGTATGGATAATCATCTACCCTACGCCACTTATCTGTAGTATAATCACGCAACTGGTGTAAATGTATTTCTACGAGTTCTTTCTTTTGTGCCCGTGCCAATATCGATTCATTAACAAAACCCTCTATCATTTCGGGCAATATAGTTACAATATCTATCCGCATCATAACGCAAAAGTAAGAAAAATCTTTCACTATAATGTCTTATCTATTTATTTTTTTTGAAAACTTTTTATACCTTTGTAGTATAAAAATATTCAAAAAGAAAAACAAAAAAGCATGAAAAAAAAAATGATAGCCCTGTTACTCACAGGCTTTTGTTTGTTAGCATCTGCTCAAGACATTCAGTTACACTATGACTGGGGGCACAACATGAAGAGCGAATTAAGCAGTCGCCCTGCTGCAACTGCAACCATAGAGATGTTTAAGCCCGACAAATGGGGAAACACTTATATGTTTACCGACCTCGATTTACAAAGTGATGGTATGGCAGGTGCTTACTGGGAAATATCTCGTGAATTTAATATTTCAACTAACAAACAATGGGCATTGCATACTGAATATAATGGAGGACTGACAAGTAACAAAGAGTCATGGAATGCTACACGTTTTCAACACGCTGTGTTAGTGGGTGGTGCATGGAACTGGCACAACAAAGATTTCTCTAAGACATTTTCATTACAATTGATGTACAAACATTTTTTTAGAAATCCTCATTGGAATGTAAAGGCGTTTAGCAGTGTGCAACTAACAGAGGTTTGGGGTATCAACTTTGTCAAAGGCTTATGTACTTTTGATGGTTTTTGTGATGTTTGGTACAATCCTCACGTTAATGGTAAACTAATCATCCTTTCCGAACCTCAATTTTGGATAAACCTCAATGCGCTTAAAGGCATGGATGGTGTTAACCTTAGCTTAGGTGGAGAAGTAGAACTTAGCAATAACTTCGTTTTTAATAATAAGGGACAAAATAATAAGTTCTTCGCAATACCAACAGTAGCTGCGAAGTGGACATTCTAAAAGAACTAATCCCATTGAAGCATCCCCCCCCCAAAAAAAGAAGGGTAAGGAGGAAAGCTTCTGGGGTGTGAGTTTTTTTTATCCAAACCGATCTAAAAATTTATCTTCTGCAATAATCTCAACACCTAACTCTTTTGCTTTCTTATTTTTACCAGATGTAGAATTAACATCATTATTGATAAGGTAGTTGGTTGACTTGCTAACACTCCCTGTAACCTTACCACCCTGACTCTCTATGTAAGCTTTTAGCTCGGCACGATTCTTATAATGATAAACATTGCCCGTTACTACAAAGGTAAGTCCTTTACATTTCTCGCCCAGAGGTAGTTCGTTTACAGATTCTTCTATTTGTACTTCATTCAACAAATCGTTAACTACAGTTTTGTTAGCTTCATCCTTAAACCATGTTACAAACGAAGCCGACTTCTCTAAACCTATTCCATAGATATGTGCAAATACATCTAATGCCTGTGCAGTAGTTGCTATCGCAATAAGTTCTCGTAACGGATGCGCCACTAACAACCGCTTGCAAACATCAACGCCACACAGAGGAATAGACAAAGCATACAAAAAGTGTAGATTCTCTACCCTACGAGATTTCTCTATTGACTGCATGAGTTTGTGCATTGACTTTTCTCCGAATCCTTCTAACGAAGCTATTTGTATAGCGTAAGAAGACAATCGATAGATGTCGCCGTAAGTACGTATCCAACCCAGATTGATAAATTTATCCAATGTCTGTTCAGATATACCAGCAATATCCATACCACCTTTAGATACAAACCTATCAAACTTTTTTAATTGCTTTGCAGGACAAGCAGCATTAGTACAATGTAAGGTGCGTGTTCCACTGCTTTCGCTCTCTATAATCTCCGTAGTATGTTTACAAACAGGACATTGGGTTGGTATATCTAATGTTCCAACAGAACTGATAACCTTGATTACTTTCGGAATAATTTTATTGGCTTTTATAACAGAAAGTACACTACCCCTACCACCAATACCCAGTCGCTGGCACTCACTAATGTTGCAAAGCGATGCACGCTTAACGGTTGTTCCTTCCAGTTCTACTGGTTCAAACACAGCTACAGGCGATATGGTTGATGCTGCACATGACCATTCTATATGGTCGAGTTTCGTTTCAGCAGTTTCATCCTTCCACTTAAAAGCCAGTCCAGCACGAGTGGCATGATGCCCCGTAACACTACCTGTTGCAGCAAAGGCTGTATCGTCAAAAGCTATTACCAACCCATCAACAGGAAAAGGATTAACCTTGTGCGTTACCTTATTAGTCCATTTTGCTATTACGGTTTCTATATTTTGTAAGGTTGGCTGCACAATTAGTTCGTGTTCTACCACATTAAAGCCCTGTTGCTGCAACCAGCTCATACGTTCGCCCCAACTATTTATATCATCATCAATATACACCAACGTAAACGGAATCCATTGTATGTGCCGACGCTTTACTTCATCTACATCTTTTAAAGTCAACGAGCCAGATGCCAAATTACGAGGATTGGCGTATTCCTCATCCGACTCAAGATTAAATATTTCAAAATCATTATACGAGATAACCGCTTCACCACGTATCACGGTATGTCCTTTGTATGCTATCGTTAAAGGTATACCCTTGATAGCAAATGCCAAGTGGGTGATATTGGTACCAATATGACCATTTCCTCGGGTTACTATTTTGGAGAGTTTACCCTTATCATACGTTACCACGAGCGTTAAACCATCCAGTTTCCACGAAAGCCATATAGGTTTGTGCTCTGCCCACTTTGCTAACTCAGCAGGCTGTTTAGTCTTAGCAAGTGATAATGCTGCAAACTCATGTTTTTCTTTCTGACCGCTCATAATGCCAGTAGATACATGAACCGTAGGACTATCTTGCAACACAATACCTGTTTGATGTTCTAATTGCTTTAGTTCATCAAACTTTGCATCCCATTCAAAGTCGGTCATCAATTCCGCCTTACCACTATAATAATTTTCTGATGCTCGGTTGAGTAAATCAACCAGTTTGCGCATTTTTTGTTGAGTATCCATTGTCTTCTATTTTACGGATCGACAAGTTAACAACTTGTTAATTACAAGTTGACAAGTTGCTAAATAGTCCTATTATTGCTCATACACTATAAACTATTAACTGCTCAACTCGTCAACTAATCATTCCATTTTCTCGCAAAGATAACAAAATAATTTGTACCTTTGCCCATATGAAGATAATCGTTTCAAAAGAAATACAACAAGTATGCCCTGTTTTTGTAGGTGCATGCGTAGAAGCCCAAGTAAAAAACACATCCTATTGTGAAACATTGTGGAAGGAGCTAAAGGCATTAGGCAAAAAATATAAAAAGGAGTTAACCATCCAGACACTTAAAGAAATGAGTGCCATACAGTCTACCAGAAAAGTTTACCGACTGTGTGGAAAAGACCCCTCTAGATATCGTCCTGCAGCCGAAGCATTGCTTCGTCGTATACTACAAGGCAAAGACTTGTATCAGATAGATACACTCGTAGACCTTATTAATTTGGCAAGTATTGCCTACGGATACAGCATAGGTGGCTTTGATGCCGACTTATTTAAAGGCGACACTTTAACCTTAGGTATTGGGAAAGAGGGCGAACCCTACAAAGGAATTGGTCGTGGCATCATCAACATAGCTGGTTTACCTATATATCGTGATGCCATAGGAGGTGTGGGCACGCCTACATCTGATAACGAGCGAACCAAGATAACGCTCAACACCACTCACCTTGTTGTACTCATCAATGGTTACGATGGCAACGAACAGAATGTTCGTACCAATGCAGAATACATTCAAACCCTACTGCAACGCTATACCCAATCAGATGGTGGAAGTTACTTTATTTACAGGTAAATACACTTTTAAGTCCACAAAAGTATATTAACTCTACACTTTTCCAAACTTATTTATATGTAGGCTGGTTCTATAAATTAGCTTTGTTAAATTTTGAACTTATTTTTGAATTCAAAATGTAAGTGAGTAAAGGAGTGTAGAGAGCTATACGACTAAGCAAACTTACATTTTTAACAAAATAGTGCAATCCGAATACCATCAAACCTATTTGAATTGTTGAAGCACAGCCTGTTTCTTATAAAAAGAAGCCAAATGACATCAGAGCGTATCTCATAAAATTTTATTCACAATATATGGTGGCAATTTATAGAACCTGCCTGTAAAGTAAAGATGAAGATAAGCCTCGTAAGTTCAATTATCTTATCATTCCTTACTTGTTCTTTATAATATTATTGTATATTTGCAATAGTTTTACACGAAAGATAAAAAGAACATATTCATTATGGCAATAGTAATAGGTATAGATGTGGGCATTAGCACCACAAAAATAGTAGGTATCAATGATGATGGTAGTGTTGTAGCACCTATCCGTATAAAAGCTACCGACCCAGTAACATCACTCTATGGAGCATTTGGTAAATATCTACATGATAATCATATTAAACTAACCGATGTAGAACAAGTAATGCTAACAGGTGTGGGAGCTGCATACGTAGACCAACCTGTATATGGCTTGCCAACAGCTAAGGCAGAAGAATTTATGTGCAATGGTTTGGGGGCACAATTTGAAACCGATTTAGAAAATATGATTGTGGTAAGCATGGGAACAGGCACCAGTTTGATACAATGTATGGGCAACAATATCAAACACATTGGAGGTATGGGTATCGGTGGCGGCACACTTATTGGCTTATCGCGTATCATGCTCAAAACTGATGAGATACAACAAATATCATCTCTTGCCATGCAAGGAGATGCAGCCAACACAGATGTTCGTATCGGAGATATTAGTCCACAGCCACTCCCTAACCTACCTAAAACGGCTACCGCCTCACTCTTTGGTAATGCACATAGCAATGCTTCGAGAGAAGACATAGCCCTTGGTATCATCACCATGGTACTACAAACCATTGGCAGCAGTACTATCTTGGCATCTTTGGGTACTGGTATAAAGGATTATGTACTAATAGGCAATCTTACTTTATTGCCACAATGCAAATTAGTTTTTGGTGGATTAGAAAAACTATATGGAGTTAACTTCATTATTCCTAAGTATAGCGAATTTTGCACTGCTATCGGTGCAGCATTGTTCTTCTATAATAATAAAAAGAAGAGATAATAGGGGGAGAGGGCGTCATTCCTGACGCCCAAAAAATATGGTCTCATTTTTTGTCAAAGCAGCTTCCCTCCTCTATAGTAGCACAAAACTCATTGCCCAACATAAATCCTTCTTCATATAATCTTTCTAACTTGTTAATATCTTTTTCTATACGTCCAACCTCCATGGTACGCTGCGGACGAATGCAAACAATTTCACCCGCATCCTCTAATTGCTCAACCAATTTCAATTGTGCATTATAAACAGCCACACGTTTACTTAAAGCTAAACGCAAACGAGGATATTGCTTATAAATAAATTTAGGTATCTTTCTATCACGTTCGGTACTTCTAAATCCCCTATTACGTGTCAGCACTACCACATTTTTATGATGACCAGTCTCCATGGATCGCATTACAGGAATAGAATCTATAATTCCCCCATCAAGCAACGGCATACCATCAACATTTACAATTTTGCTAACGTATGGCAAACTACTCGATGCCTTCACAATGTTAAGTGCACGCTGTTTATCGTGCTTCTCTGTAAGATACACTGGCCTCCCCGTTTGACAATTGGTTGCTACCATTTCAAAAGTGCAAGGTGAAGCAAAATAAGAGTTGTAGTCATAAGGGATATATTCGTTAGGAAAAACATCATACAGCAATTTTTGATCGAAAATACATCCTTGGGTTACTAAATGTCGTAAACCAATATACTTATACTGAGCCAACAAATCTATATTGGTAAATCTGGCTCTTCGTGGTTGTCTACTAATATACGACATACCGTTGCAAGCTCCAGCCGACACTGCAACTACATATCTAAAATACAAATCATGCTTCATAAAGGCATCTAAAACACCACATGTAAAAACGCCTCGCATACCTCCTCCTTCGAGTACCAACCCTATATTTCTATCAACCTGCATAAAAAAGTTATTTATTGCTACAAATATAAACTTTTTTCGGCACATTTTTATTATCTTTGCATAAAATAGACTACACCTCAGCAAAAATCAAGTAAACTTGTTTCCTATTAGTTCAAACAATCTTTGCAGAGAGTGATAATAAATAATACCTATAAAAGAATATTCAATAACGAATAGATAATTCTAAAAACTAATTATTATGTTCGATAAACAAACCTATATAAGACGCCGCACACAACTTAAGAAAGAAGTTGGCAATGGCATTATTGTTTTGTTTGGTAACAACGATTCTCCTGCCAATGGACCATTCAATGGTTATCATCCTTTCAGACAAGATTCTTGTTTCCTGTATTATTTTGGACAAAACAGAGACGGACTGGTAGGTATTATTGATATCGACAACGATACAGAAATGCTCATTGGTGAAGATATTGATATTGAAGACATAGTCTGGTTCGGTTCGGTAGACAGCGTAAAAGATATGGCTGAGCAAGTGGGAGTAGCTCAATCTGCTCCAATGAAACAACTAAAAGTTGTTTGCGATAAGGCTTTGGCTCAAAAACGTAAGATACACTTCTTGCCTCCATATCGTCATGACATCAAACTACAAATATACGATTTGTTAGGCATTCATCCTAGTAAACAAAAAGATAGCGCATCTATGGACTTGATAAAAGCCGTTGTAAAGATGCGTTCTACTAAAGAGCCGCAAGAAATAGAAGAACTAAAACGAGCTGCCGTTATAGGTTATCGTATGCACACTACCGCTATGCGTTTAGCTAAAGCAGGTGTTACCGAGCAGTTTGTTGCAGGACAGGTTGATGGTATAGCCAACTCGTATGGCTCAATGGTTAGCTTCCCTACAATCTTTACACAGCATGGCGAAATCATGCACGGCAATCCTACCTTGGCAATATTAGAGGAAGGTAGATTAACTTTGTGTGATGCAGGATGCGAAACCGTTAACAATTATTGCTCAGACAACACCCGTACTTATCCTGTATCAGGTAAGTTTAGTCAGCGACAATTAGAAATATACAGCATTGTTGAGGCTTGCCACGATCACGCTTTAGCTATTGCCAAACCAGGATTAAAGTACAGAGATGTACACTTCTCTGTTTGCAAGCTCATGGTGAACCGCTTGAAAGAATTAGGTTTAATGAAGGGTGATACAGACGAAGCTGTTAAAGCTGGTGCACACGCCATGTTCTTGCCTCACGGGTTAGGACACATGATGGGTATGGATGTACACGACATGGAGGCATTAGGACAGGTAAATGTTGGATTCGACAAGGAAACTCGTCCACAGTTAGACCAGTTCGGTACCAATGCCTTGCGTATGGGACGCCGTTTACAAGAGGGATTTGTAGTAACCGATGAACCAGGTATCTACTTTATCCCAGCATTAATTGACGAATGGAAAGCTAACAAACATTGTGTAGAATTCCTTAATTTTGAAAAATTGGAAACCTACAAAGACTTTGGAGGTATTCGTATTGAGGACGATTTGCTCATCACAAAAGATGGCTGCCGAATTGTTGGCGATAAGATTATACCTTATCATCCAAAAGAATTGGAAACTTATTTAGAAGAAAACAGATAATACATCAACATCAACTAACACAAAAGAATGAAGAAAATATTCATGATGGCACTCATGACTTTAGTGGTTACAGGTGTCAACGCAACGGAGAAAGAGACGAAACAGAAAAGTAATCAACCCATATTCACCGTTGTAAAGCAGAACAAGATTACAAGTATTAAAGACCAAAATCGTAGTGGTACGTGCTGGGCATACGCTACACTGAGCTTCTTGGAGAGTGAAATCTTAAAGAAGACAGGTAAAACGTACAACCTGAGCGAAATGTTTGTAGCTCACAAAACATACGAAGACCGAGCCGAAAAAGCAGTTCGTATGCATGGCGATGTTAGTTTTTCACAAGGAGGTAGCTGCTACGACCCTATTTACTGCTGGCAACACTATGGTATGGTACCAGAAAATGCAATGGCATTACCAGGAAGTATGACTGGCGACTCATTAGCTAACTTCAGTGAGTTCTTTAACGTACTTACTCCTTACGTAGAAACTATTGCCAAGAGCAAACAAAAGAAGTTGTCTCCAGCGTGGAAAAATGGTTTAATGGGTATTCTCGATGCCTATCTTGGAAAAACGCCTAAAACCTTTACATACGAGGGTAAAACTTATACTCCCAAATCGTTTGCTGCAAGCTTAGGATTGAATATGGACGACTATATTACCTTTACCAGCTACACACACCATCCTTTCTGGACACAGTTTGTTGTAGAAGTACAAGATAACTGGCGCTGGCCGTTAAGCTGGAACGTTCCTATCGAAGATCTTTGCAAAATCATTGACAATGCTATCTATAATGGTTATACGGTTGCTTGGGGTGGTGATGTCTCTGAAGACGGATTTACACGTAACGGCTTGGGTATTGCATACGACTTAAAAAAGACTCGCGATTTATCTGGCACCGATGCTGACCGTTGGGTTAAAATGTCTCATTCTTTACAGAGAGCCAAAGCAGATTCTTTAGGTGTTAACGCTCCTGAAGTCGTCCCTACACAGAAGATGCGCCAAGAAGCATATGACAACTGGGAGACAACAGACGACCATGGTATGCACATCTTTGGTATTGCTAAAGACCAAAATGGAAAAGAGTACTATATGGTAAAGAACTCATGGGGTGAAAGTGGCAAGTACAAAGGCATTTGGTACATGACTAAGGCTTTCGTTGCTTATAAAACTATGGACTTCATGGTTAACAAGAATGCCGTTCCTAAGGACATCAGAAAGAAGTTAAAGTTTTAAGTCTATTTCTATAAATTAGCTTTATTAGATATTTAACTTATTTTCAAGTTCAAACTGTAAGTGAGTAAAAGAGTGTAGCAAGCTACACTACTGAGAAAACTTACATTTTGAACCAAAAACAATGCAAGCCAAATACAAGCAACCTTGTTTGAATTGTTGAGATACAGCCTATTTTCTATAAAAAGAAGCCAAAAGATAACAATACTTATTTTATAAAATTTACTCACACTATCGGTGGCAATTTATAAAACCTAACTAACAAGGGTGTTAACAGAATATATTGGTAGTTACTGACGTTAACAGGCAAATATCTTCTAACTCTCAATACTGTACAAAAGCTGTTTTCCTATTTTAGGGAAACAGTTTTTTTGTTGTTTACTATGGAAAAGCGTCATTCCTTACGCCTTACGTTGTTATGTAATACCTAAATAATGTATGGTAGCATCAAAATATATAATTTAACAACGGAAATATAGAAAGAAGCGGAATTTGTAAACTCACATTAAAATATACGGAAAAACTTCGCCTTGACGAAATAACTAAAAACTATAGTTGACAAGCTAACGAATTACAAGTTTACTGTTTATTTGATTTTCCAGCAAAAGAACTAATCATAAAAGCTCAATACTCATTTTTTTTACATTCAAAGTGCCTATATGTTCAAAGTGAAAGATAACTTCCATCTATCTTTATTTCTTCTTCATCAACTAATGAGTGTAAAGCCTCATCGAGTTGCTTTTTCGGAACAACCAAACTATTTAGTTCGGATATGGGATGTTGAGCTTTATCCTTTAACAAGTCCTTAATTTGCAATTTTATATCATCTATAGCTGATGAGTTATTGGGTGTATCAGCACGCTCCAAACAAGCATCACAGTGTAGACAATCTTTAGCATCAGTTTCACCAAAATAACGCAATAGCTGTTTGCTTCGACAAACGTTATCGTTTTTAGCATAGTTAATAACCGAGTGAATACGCTTGATGTATTGCTTTTTTCTCTCTTCGTATACCGAAGTAGGTATCATCAACCGCTCTGTGTCCTCACGATCTCTGCTGTAAGTAATCATCGGCATCTTGCGCTGAGGAATAAAATGAACGATGCGACGCTGACTTAAATTCTTTAGTATAAGGTAAACCTGCTCTTGAGTTAATTGCGCTTGTTGAGCAACAAGTTGCTCATCAATATACACATAGTCGGTAAACAATCCACCGTAAGTACGTAGTAAAGCCGTAATAACACTCTCTTCTTTGGTTGTTAACTGCTGTAAAACGTACAATTCGTTTCTGTCAATAAGAAAGGTTAAGCGAGCACTTGTATCGGGATCTGTTTCATATTCTATGAAGCCAGCATTCGATAAGATGAGCAAAGAAGAGTTCACAGAAATAGGAAAATAGTGATAAGTAGCACAAAACTTACCTATATCGAACGTAAAAGTATGTCCGCCACCACTACCTAAACCTATTTGAAAATAGTAAGCCAAATGCTGATAGATGTCTTTGATATACTCTTTCTCTGGAAAATTATCTGGAATACGCTTCTCCAATTTATGCTCATCACTGCTATTGAACAGCAATACGGCATACGAACGTTGCCCATCACGTCCGCCTCTACCAGCTTCTTGGAAATAAGCCTCCAGCGAATCAGGACAATCAATATGAACCACTACACGCACATCAGGCTTGTCAATACCCATACCAAACGCATTAGTAGCCACCATTACACGTGTTTCATCGTTTTGCCATGCCATTTGTCGTTCGTCTTTCACGGTATGTTCCAAACCTGCATGGTAGTAGGTTGCAACTATATTTTGTGCATTAAGTTCTTGAGCTATCTCTTTAGTTCGTCGCCTACTACGCACATATACAATAGCAGAACCTTGAACCGATTGTAAGATATGTATCAGCTCCTGTACTTTATCCTGCGTATTGCGTACAACGTAAGTTAGGTTCTCCCTTTCAAAACTCATCTGGAAGACATTTTTTTGCTTGAACATCAGTTTCTGCTGAATATCTTCAACTACTTCTGGAGTAGCAGTTGCAGTGAGTGCTAATACAGGAACATTGGGCTTTTCTTTGCGAATATCAGCGATATGCAAATAAGCAGGACGGAAATCATACCCCCACTGACTAATGCAGTGAGCTTCATCTACCGTTATAAAACTAACTTTGATACGATGTAGTTTCGTTAAGAAAATATCGGTAGCTAATCGTTCGGGTGAAATATAAAGCAGTTTGATGTCGCCAAGAATACAATTATCAAGTACCTTTAATATTTCTCTTCGCATCATACCCGAATAGATAGCAGCCGCTGCTATACCCTTTTCACGAAGATGTTGTACTTGGTCTTTCATTAAGGCAATAAGAGGCGTAATAACAAGGCACACACCCTCTTGTGCCAAAGCTGGCACCTGAAAGGTAATAGACTTGCCCC
>CAMQBR010000044.1 GCA_946999045.1 uncultured Prevotella sp. | reverse complement strand
GAGTGAAGCTACGATCAGTCGTGAGCAAAAGAACAACAGCACGCCATCGGGAAAGTATATCTGGACGAAGGCGCACGATATGGCCATGCAGTGCAGAAAGAGAACGGTGAAAAACGCCTATGAAGTAAAATTATGACTTATCAAACACAATAGCGAAGGGGTTTTCACGTTATCGTACAAAAGGGTGGTTATATAAATTAGCTTTGTTAAATTTTTAACTTATTTTTAAGCTCAAAAAAGTAAGAGAGTAAAAGAGTGTAGAGAGCACACACGACTGTGCAAACTTATATTTTGACCACAAAACAGTGCAAGTCAAATATAATCAAACTTGTTTGAATGGTTGAGTAGTAGCCTGTTTTTCTATAAAAAGAAGACAAAAGATAACAAAACGTATTTTATAAAAATTACTCACAATATAGTGTGGTAATTTATAAAACCATACATAATATATTAAGATTAATCAAAAACGTATGATAGAATATATAAAGGGTGAAATTGCTGAGCTAACTCCTGCACAAGCGGTGATAGATGTGACTGGAATAGGATACAGCTTGAATATTTCGCTGAATACATATAGTGCCATTCAAGGTAAAAAAGAAGCTAAATTATATGTACACGAAATTTTGGTAACGGGTGGCAGAGATGATAGTTATACGCTCTATGGATTTGTTTCTAAGCAAGAACGTAACCTTTACAGAATGCTAATTACGGTATCGGGCGTTGGTGCTAATACGGCTCGAATGATACTATCTGCCATGTCGCCTGCCGAACTCTGTAATGTTATTGCTAATAATGACGAGAAACAACTCAAGGGAGTAAAGGGTATCGGACTAAAAACGGCTCAGCGTATTATCGTTGATTTGAGTGATAAGATAGTAAGTAGCGGTATTGCTTCAGAGTTCCATGTAAGCGATGAGCCATCAACAGCTGTGAATATGGATATACGCAATGAGGCTGTTAGTGCATTAACCATGCTCGGTTTTTCTCCTGCTCCCAGTGCTAAGGTGGTTGAAAGTATTTTGAAAGAGCAGCCTTCTTTGCCTGTTGAGCAAGTTATAAAGTTGGCTTTGTCGCAGATAAAATAGAAGGATTAAGAGTTATGGGAGAATTATAATATAGGAATTATTTTGAGCAAAAAAATAACAAAACGTATTTCATAAATTTAACTCATTAAATATAAGGTGGTAATTTATAGAACCACCCTACTATAATTATGAACTCCTTACAGGGGTAATGGTTTCACAATTGAGTATTGACAATTACACAGGGAGAGTCTCTACGCTATAATATTTTCCCTTTCAGGGCTTGCTCTCAGCACCATTATCTTATGCTCTTTCTAAATAAGCATCTTGAGTAAAAATAAGAAATCATCACCTTTAACTCCTCATCATAGAGTTATTTAATTATCATATTGTCTCTTTCAATGTTGCATATCAAGCGGCTATATAGTTTATTTTTAATTTTACTCGTTGTATGTATGGCGAGTTACGCCTTTGATATGCCTTATTGGCAAGATAACAGAATCAGACAATCTACACAAAAAGGTAGCAAACAAAAGCCAAAGCGAAAAGGAAACGCAAAAACCAAGGTGAAGGCACAACCTGATATTGAAGACGAAGATATGATAGCCGATTCGCTATTGCATACTCGTTGGAAGATACAACCAACGGTACCTATTACGTTCGACGATTTATATCAAAGTCCGTTAGACCTCAAGCGTCCACAGAATATTGAGCAAAAGGTTGTTTACAACGATACCCTTAACCGCTATATCTTTGGTTCTAAGTTGGGTGATCAGTGGATAGCTGCCCCTATTATGATGACGCCAGAAGAATACAAGGCATGGAGCGAGAAGCAAATGCTTAACAAATTCTTTCGCTCTAAAAACGAAGAAATGGCAACGAACAGGGGAAAAGAAAAGTTCGATTTTACTGATATGCACTTTGACTTAGGACCAGCCGAAAAGATTTTCGGTCCAGGAGGTGTTCGTATTCGTACCCAAGGAACAGCTGAACTAAAGTTTGGTGGTACGATTAAGAAGATAGATAACCCCTCGTTGCCTATTCGTAATAGAAAGATGACAACAATGGACTTTGACGAAAAGATAAATCTTAACGTCAATGGTAGGGTAGGCGATAAGGTTAATATGAACCTTAACTATAACACAGATGCCACATTCGACTTTGATACGCAAAACATGAAGTTGAAGTACGATGGCAAGGAAGATGAAATTATCAAGTTGGTAGAAGCAGGTAATGTATCGTTCCCCTCCAATTCTTCGTTGATAAAAGGTGCCAGTTCGTTGTTTGGTTTGCGTACCGATATGCAGTTTGGTAAGTTAAAATTACAGCTGGTTGCATCACAAAAAAAGTCATCAGACAAAAGTGTATCATCTAAGGGAGGCAAACAGTTTACTCCTTTCGAGATTAATGTTGCCAATTATGAAGAGAACCGCCACTTTTTCCTTTCACAATACTTTCGCAGTCAGTATGATGCGTGCATGCAAACGTTGCCCAACATAGTATCGAGTATCAAGATTAACCGTATAGAAATATGGGTAACTAACAATTCGGGTGTTACCAACAATACACGTAATATTGTGGCTTTAACCGATTTGGGAGAAAACAAGCACGTATCTAACAAAACATGGAACACTACAGGGCAGCCTGTTCCGTCTAACCAAGCCAATACAGAATACAATCAACTAGTACAAGATTTTGGCCATATACGCAACATTGACGACGCTACATCGGTATTAGATGGGGCAGGATTGGTAGGTGGTGTAGATTACGAAAAGCTGGAACACGCCCGCTTGTTAAATCCGTCTGAATACAAGGTAAACACAGCTTTAGGCTACGTGTCGTTAAGAACCAGTTTGCAATCCGACCAAGTGTTGGCGGTGGCTTACGAATATACCTATGGTGGGACTACTTATCAAGTGGGCGAGTTTGCCAGTGATATTACCGATGCGCATTCTGTTTTGTTTGTAAAATCATTGAAGAATACCAGTAACAACCCACGACAAGGCAACTGGAACTTAATGATGAAGAACGTATACGAACTGGCTAATTCGGTTGAGCGAGAAAAGTTCCGTTTGGATGTAAAGTATCAAAGTGATACAGCGGGTGTTTATCTCAATTATATTCCAGAGCAACAAGTTAAGAGTCTGCCCATTATAAGATTGTTAGGAGCCGACCGCTTAGATAACAATAATAAAATACATAGCAATGGCTATTTTGACTTTGTTGAAGGATATACCGTAAGCGATGGTAGAATATTCTTTCCAAAGGTAGAACCTTTTGGCTCATATATTTATCAATATTTAATCAGTAAAGGCGTAGATGCCACCAAAGCTCGTAGTTATGCCTTTACCGAATTGTACGATTCTACCAAGACTGTAGCCAAACAAATAGCCGAGAAAAATAAATATATCTTGACTGGACAGTACCGAGGTTCAGCAGCGAATGTTATTTCTTTAGGTGCTTATAATGTTCCGCAGGGATCGGTAGTGGTTACAGCTGGCGGTGTAAGACTTACAGAAAATGCGGATTATTCGGTTGATTATGCCGCAGGAGAAGTTACCATTCTTAACCAAAGTATTATTGATGCAGGTACCAATGTCAATGTTTCGTTGGAGAGCAATACCGATTTCGCACAACAACGCAAAACTATGTTTGGACTTAACTGGGAGTATGACTTTAGTAAAGACTTTCTGTTAAGTGGTACTTTTCAACATTTGGGCGAGCAAGCACTTACCAATAAGGTAAACCTGGGAACTGAACCTCTTAATAATACTTTGTGGGGTGTTAATCTTAACTGGAAAAAAGAAAGTCAGTGGCTCACCAATGTATTGGATAAGATACCTTTTTTACACCTTACCCTACCCTCACAAATATCACTAAATGCCGAGTTTGCCCACTTGATAGCTGGGCAAAGTCATGGAACACAAGACAATGCTTCTTATCTTGATGACTTTGAAAACACTACAACCAAATTGGATGTTTCTACTCCTACCTCATGGATTATATCGAGTGTGCCATCTATGTTCCCCGAACATAGCGATAAGACTACTTTGCGCAGTGGCTTTAATCGTTCGCTGTTGGCATGGTATACCATTGACCCTTTGTTTACACGTCGTAGCAGTTCGTACACACCTTCACATATCAAAAGTGATTTGGAACAGCTGTCAAACCACTATGTGAGAGAGGTTTATGTAAATGAGCTGTACCCTAATCGCGATCAAAGCAGTTATATGGGAACTACGGCAACGCTACCAATTCTTAATCTTGCCTACTATCCTTCAGAGAGGGGGCCCTATAATTTTAATCCAGACTTAACAACTAATGGCTTTCTTAACAATCCCCGAGAAAAGTGGGGGGGTATGATGCGCCGATTAGATTATAGTGATTTTGAGGCTTCCAACATAGAATACATAGAGTTTTGGATGCTTGATCCTTTTATTTATACCCATCGCAAAGGGACTGCTCAGCAATATGGGGGCGATTTTTATATCAATTTGGGCGAGATAAGCGAAGATGTTTTACACGATGGCAAGAAGTTTTACGAGAGTGGTTTGCCAGTAGATGGTTCTAAAAACTATATTATTACCCAATGGGGAAAAATACCTGTGCAGCCTACTGTTACCTATTCATTTGCTACTGGCAAGGATGCACGGTCTTTACAAGATTTAGGCTTTAACGGTTTAACCGATGAAGAAGAAAAGAACTTTGCGGCCTATCAAGATTTTCTTAAACAGATACAGGGCAAAGTTAATCCTGCTGTGTTTGCTGCTATCTTAAAGGATGTGGCAAATGATGATTACCATTACTTTAGAGGGCGTGATTACGATGAGATGAAGGCTTCTATCTTGCAACGATACAAGTACATTAATAATCCACAAGGTAACTCGCCCGATACCGAGAGCCGTACCGAAAGTTATGATACCTCATACAAGTCAACACCCGATGTAGAGGATATTAACCAGGATTATACACTGAACGAATACGAGAAATATTACCAGTATCATGTGTCAATTCGCCCAGAAGACTTGGTAATTGGGCGCAACTACATTATCGACAAGCGTGAAGCATATGTACCATTGCGTAACAACAAGAAAGATCATGTTACATGGTATTTGTTTAGAATACCTGTCAGAGAATACGAAAAACGTATTGGCTCTATCTCTGATTTTACCAGTATCCGCTTTATGCGTATGTTCTTAACTGGATTTGAAAAACCTATTGTATTGCGTTTTGGCAGCTTAGACCTTGTGCGAGGCGATTGGAGAATCTATCAACAACAATTAGATGAGAAGAGTACCCAACACTTTGGAGTCTTATCTGTAAGCAGCGTCAATATTGAAGAAAATAATGACAAAACTCCTGTTAACTACGTATTGCCACCAGGTATTGTTCGTGCACAAGACCCAACTCAAAGTCAGTTAGTTGAGGCTAACGAGCAAGCTTTGGATATGGTTGTAGATAACTTAGGTTCTGGAGAATCAAAGGCTGTTTATAAAAATACATCTGTTGATTTGCGACAGTACAAGCGTATGCAGTTATTTGTACATGCTAATGCCAACGAGCATAATAATACCCAGTTGCAGGATAATCAGTTATTTATATTCATAAGATTAGGCAGTGATTATAAAAACAATTACTACGAATATGAAATTCCATTGAAGCTAACTTCTCCAGGTAAATACGACCGTTATTCTTTATTGGCTGTAAAAAAGGTTTGGCCCGAAGAAAATATGTTGGATATAGCATTGGATGTCTTCACTCATTTGAAGAAGCAACGCAATAAAGCCAAGGCTATGGGAGAAGCATCTTACAATAGAGTTTATTCTGCTTACGATGAGCACAAGCCTAACAACAAAATAAGCATCATGGGGAATCCTACTCTTGGTGAAGTTAAAACTATGATGATAGGTGTCAGAAACAAGTCGGATAACGTGAAGTCAGGTGAGGTTTGGGTTAACGAAATGCGTTTGTTAGAATATAATAGCAATGGCGGATGGGCTGCGCAAGGCAACTTAAATGTACAAATGTCCGACCTCGGATCACTTAATGTGCAAGGACGTTATACCACTGAAGGTTTTGGCGGACTAGAAGAGGGTGTTGAACAACGTGCTAAAGATAAATTCAAGAACTACAGTGTTACGGCTAATATAGAGTTAGGCAAGTTTTTTCCAGAGAAAGCCAAGGTGAGTGCACCATTGTATTACAGCATTCAAAAAGAAGAGGTGAGTCCAAAGTACAATCCGCTTGATACGGATATGTGCTTAAAAGATGCACTGGAAGCAGCTGAGAACAAACCCGAATACGATTCTATTGAGAGCATTGCAGTTACCAAGACGACAAATACCAATTTCTCGTTGTCTAATATTCGTGTAGGCATACAGACCAAGCGACATCCTATGCCTTACGATCCTGCTAACTTCTCTTTCTCTTATAGTCATTCTCACCGACAAACATCGGGCAAGACTACCGTGTACGAAAAGGAGGATGTGTGGAATGGAAGCATGTCGTACAACTGGAGTCCAGTGTATAAAACGTTTGAACCATTTAAAAGATTAAAAGGTAAGTGGCTCAATATCTTGCGAAGGTTTGGATTAAACTGGCTTCCACAAACCATTGCATTTAATTCGGATATCAATCGAAGCTATTACGAATTGCAAGAAAGAGATATGCAAAATTTAGGTGGACAGCCGTTGCCGCTTACCTTTAGTGAACAATTTTTGTGGAACAGAGATTTTAATTTGCGTTGGGATGTAACCCGAAATCTCCACTTAAACTTTCAGAGTGCTACGCATGCAGAGATAGAAGAGCCTTACACACCAGTTAATAAAGAATTGTATGCCGACCATTATTCTGCTTGGAAAGATTCGGTATTAACTAGCATTCGCCATTTGGGTACGCCGTTAGATTATCAGCAGCAGTTCTCTATGTCATATCAATTACCACTCAATCTCATTCCTATTTTCGATTGGGTGCGTACTGATGCCAACTATTCATCACGTTATACGTGGGTTCGTGGCACCAAGTTGGAAGACGGCACCTCTTTGGGTAATACTGTGTCTACCAACAGACAGCTCAGTGTTAACGGAAATTTTGATTTGCAACGTTTGTATAATCACATACCTTTCCTTAAAGCTGCCAACGAAAAATTTTACAAAGAACCCAGCTGGACACGTGGCTCGAAACATAATATGAAAAACAAATGTAATAAGCAGGATAATACTGAAGAAAAATTATTGAAGAAGAAAAAAAATAGATTTCAACAAGAAATAGTGCTGCGTCCTGATACTACTTTCACGGTTTATCATGGCAAAAACAGCAAACGTATTATCGTATCGGCTAAAACACAAAGCGGTAAAACTTATCCTTTAAAATACAAGAAGATAGACAAAAATGCCATTCGCATACAAAATAAGGTTGATTCAACTTTGCACTTAAAGATAACGGTGCAAGCTAAAGAGCCACTTAAGGATAAAGGTTGGTACAAAACAGTACAAGGAGTAGCTCGGTTGTTGATGATAGTACGCAATGTTGGTATTAGTTATCGCAACGATTACACCATGGCTTTACCAGGTTTTATGCCTATGGCAGGAGATGCATTTGGGCAGCATCGTATGGCAAGTGCACTCTCTCCTGGACTTGATTTTGCTTTTGGTATGATAGATGATTCGTATATTGAGCGGGCCAGAGACAAGCAGTGGCTGATGGTATCCGACTCAATAGCTACACCAGCTACTACCAATCATACAGAAAACTTGCAATTACGCATAACCTTAGAGCCTGTACACAACTTCAAAATAGATTTGAATGCTACTCGTACACACACTTCTGCCAAGAGTGTACAATATATGTACGAGGGTACTCCTATTACGGAGAATGGAAATTTTACCATGACAACCATTTCGCTTCGCAGTGCATTCGAGGGCATGGGCAGTGCTGACAATGGCTTTTACAGCAAATCGTTTACTTCGTTCTGTAATTCGTTAGAGGGCTTTCGCCGTCGGGTTGAGGCGCAATACCAAGGTTTTCTTTATCCACAAGGCTCGCCTTTGGCTGGACAACCTTTCAATGCTGCCAACGGTGGGGTAGACAAATATTGTGCAGATGTCATGATTCCTGCTTTTATAGATAATTATACCAGCATGGGTGGCCACTCTTTAGAGTTGTTCCCTGTACTTACTCGCTTGCTGCCTAACTGGGATATTCATTACAACGGTTTGGGTAAATTGCCTTGGTTCAGAGATGTTTTTAAGAGTATAACTCTTAACCATTCGTATAAAAGTCTCTTTACCATAGGTTCATACAGCAGTTTTAGTACCTATCAGGAAGTGATGCACGGACATGGCTTTATTACCAATGCTACTACGGGAAATCCTATCCCTAAAAGTATGTACAATGTTTCTATGGTAAGTATAAACGAAGCTTTTTCTCCTTTGTTAGGTATAGATGTAACATTCTACAACGACATTACGGCAAAATTAGAATATCGTTCAATGCGTGTGTTGAGTTTGAGTACCACCAATATGCAAATCAACGAAGCTACCAGTCGTGATTGGGTATTAGGTATGGCTTATCGCATTAATGATTTCAATCCCTTTGTTCGTTTGAGTGATCGCAAACATCATTCGTACAGAAAAGGTAATCAACAGCAAGATAATTATGCTTCTCGTAACAACAGCAATATGAATCGTGGCTTAAATCTCCGTTTGGATTGCAGTTGTCGTCAGCAAGCCAGTATTAACCGTGATATTGCTACTATGACCAGCGCAGCCAGTAGCGGCAACACAGCCTTTAAGTTCCAATTCTCTGCTGATTACACCTTGTCTCGTCTTATCACCATGACATTCTATTATGAACAGCAAACCAATCGTCCCCTCCTTGCCAACAGTTCTTATCCTACCACTACACACGACTTTGGCTTGAGCCTAAAGTTTAGTTTGACTAGATAGCAGTTTGTGTGAAGTTTTTTTTATTCACTCATGATATTTTTACTAAAACGACAGCATTATTACAGAATAAATACTTACCTTTGCAAACAGCAATGCGCTCGTGGCGAAATTGGTAGACGCGCTAGACTTAGGATCTAGTGTTTTGCGACGTGTAGGTTCGAGTCCTATCGGGCGCACACAGAGAAATCCTAACTGCCTGATATTGAGGAGTTAGGATTTTTGCTTTTATAAAATTGCCAACATAATTCGTCGCTAATTTGTTGTGGTTGGCAAAGTTTATGTTGTTATGTAAGCATCCAGCATTAGCCGCCTTTGCTGTTTTTTCCTACTTCACTACCTTTGTGCGAAAAACTTATGTTTGTACTTAACGAAACAAATGTTTTTCGCACAAAGGGAGTGAAGTAGGAAAAACCAGCAAAGGCGGCTAATGTTGGATGCTTACATAACACCTCTTATAGTTTAAAGAGCTCATCATAAAGTTACTATTTACACCAGCCTTACCCCATCTTCTTCTATTATAATAAGGTGTCGTTTATATAAATCACCTATAGCACGCTTATAAGTTTTCTTGCTTACATGGAAACGATATTTTATGTCTTCGGCATTGCCCTTATCACCAAATTCGCAAAAGCCGTTGTGCGATTGAAGATAAGATAGTAATACTTCGGCAAAGTCGGTAGCTTGCTTATACCCAGTGCGTTGAAGAGTAATATCAATTTTGCCATCAGGACGAACTTTAGAAATATAACCTTTCATGTAATCGCCTATATGTACCTGCTTAAATATTTGGTCATCATAAGCCAAACCTTGATATTTATTGTCAATGATAACCTTAAACCCAAGATTTGTTTTCTGCCAAACCAACAAGTCAACCTCTTGTCCACGCTTGTATTGAGGAACTTCATTGCAGAAAAAGTGTTCTACTTTAGCTGATGCTACAATGCGATAACTTTCTTCGTCTACATGCACATGTACAATATATTTGTCGCCTATCTCCATTCGTTTTTTCTGTTCACGAAACGGACAGAACAAATCTTTCATCAAGCCCCAATTAAGAAATGCGCCATATTCGTTTACCCATGAACATTCCAGACAAGCAAACTCACCCACTTTAGCTAAAGGAGTTTCGGTAGTAGCTACCAGCCGTTCGTCCTTATCCAAATATACAAACACCTCCAAAACATCACCAATGCTATAATGCTGTAGTACATATCGTTGCGGTAATAAAATTTCTCCTTCATCACCTCCGTCTAAATATAAGCCGAAATCAACGGCACGTAACACCTCTAAACGATTATATTCGCCCAACTTAATGAACGAACGAGATACCATTTGCTCACTATCTTTTAATTTTTTGTCTTTCATAAACTTTTATTCTTTTGTAGAATGAGGCATTATCTCTATATTCTCTTCAACAGAAGAAGGAGTTATCAGTTTGCCGTCTTTCATGTGTATTGTTCGATCAGTGATCGTTGCCAGCTCCTCATCGTGTGTAACAATCACAAAAGTTTGCCCAAACTCTTTGCGCAAATCAAAGAATAATTGATAAAGGTCGGCTTTGTTTTTAGAATCAAGACTGCCACTGGGTTCGTCTGCCAATATCACAGCTGGATGATTAACCAAGGCACGAGCCACAGCTACACGCTGTTTTTCACCACCAGACAGTTGATTAGGCTTATGATTTGCACGATCGCTCAACCCCATAAATGCCAACAATTCTTGAGCACGTTTCTTAGCATCTCCCCTTCTTTTTCCTGCAATAAAGGCGGGAATCATAATGTTTTCCAATGCCGTAAATTCAGGCAGAAGTTGATGAAACTGAAACACGAACCCAATGTGCTGGTTGCGAAAATCGCTCAATTTATTCTTAGACAACTGGTCTACCTGTATGCCATCTACCACAATTTGTCCACTATCAGGTTGATCAAGTGTACCCATGAGTTGCAAAAGCGTTGTTTTACCCGCTCCGCTTGGACCTACAATACTTATCACTTCACCTTTATTGATATGTAAATCAATGTTCTTCAATACCTGAAGATTACCAAACGATTTTGTTATTCCTTTTATATCTATCATAATTTTAACCTTTTCAAATTCTTATAAATCCATGTTCTAACAGCATCGTATGCCGATTGTTCCTCGGTATGCTGCGATTGAGAGAATGTCATATTACCTTGTAAAGGACCATACTGATCGGGAAAGATAACCAATAATGTCTTTCCTGAAAAATATTGTTTTATCTCATCAGCCAATCTATCTAACGCATTCTTATACGATACGGTTCCCTTTCGAGCTGCTACTACTACAAACAAATGGTCGTTGGCAATGGTTGAAGCTAATTTAGGTAACACATTCCAATGATCCATACTTTTGTATTCAACTCTCAACTCGGTATATTTATGCTGTACAAACACTTTGATAATTTGTAACGTATCTATTCTTCCATGAAACTGAATGCGACAATCAAGGTTGACAGCCATTCGAGATAGCCGTTCTAACCAACGATAAAAGCCTGGTTCAAACTGTGCTCTAGAGGGTACAGCCACCACTATTTTTCTTATTGTATTGAGCGGTTGCATGAGTCGAGCCATAATGATTTGGCAATTCAACCCGTTAACCAAGCTCTGATGAAACTGCCCCCAGAACTTTTTAGATACTTCGGTATGGGTGTGCAAGCCCAATATAATTTCAGTAGCATGAAACTCCTGATAAGCATGTTTAATACCGTTGGCAATATTCACCGCAATACGAACCTGCGATTGTACTAGCACATCTGCTCCTGCTGCATATCTGCTAACCTGCTCTAACAATAGTTTTCCCTTTTCTTGATTGGCTCGCATATCCTCATCTTCATACACCACATTCAGGGCTGTGATCGGTTGTTTTAGTTTCCTATTTTTCATCAAAACCGCAAGACCCATTAGTTGGTTGGCATAATTGGGATATTTTACTGATACCAAGATATGCTCACCAACTTGCGAATAGGTAGACTTCGATGGCATTTGCTGATCTCTCAATGTTATCTTTTGTGCCGAATATTCGGTAATGACCGATGAGATAATACAAGTAAATAGTATCATGAGTACGATACCATTAAGTATCTCATCACTTATCAAATATTGATTGGGAGCTATCTGTATTTTCATGCCTATCATAACCATAGCAATGGCTCCAGCTGCATGGGCAGAGGTTAAGCCGAACATCATTCTGCCTGATGAGAAGGGCAACTTTACTACATAATTGGTAAAGTAGGCAGCAATAGCTTTTCCAAATGTGCCAACTATAGTCAATACCAGCAATATCATCAATACCCGATTACCTTGAAAAAGGGAATGTAGGTTGATAAGCATCCCCACTCCTATTAAGAAATAAGGAATAAATATGGCATTGCCAATAAATTCAATGCGATTCATCAAAGGCGATACAACAGGAATGTATCGGTTGAGTATCAATCCAGAGAAAAATGCGCCAAAGATTCCTTCAAATCCTATTGCACTACTCATTGCTGCACTCATAAACATAATAGCCATAACAAACACATACTGCATCACGGCATCGCTGTATCTACGCAAGAACCAGCGGGTTATTCTTGGTATCAGTATAATCATGGCAGCACAATATACTGCGAAATTAATAAAGAGCAGTAGCCAATGCATAATACCAGCATTGCTTTCGCACGAGCTTACAATGCTTGCTAATATGATAAGCGACAGCAATAACGACACCATAGTAGCTCCAACGCTTAATGTTACACTGGGTTTCCTCTGCAATCCGTATCGACTCACTATCGGATAGGCAATCAACGTGTTAGACGACATGATGCAACCAATGAGCAAGGATGACATCTTTGAAAATCCTAAGATAGTAACACATGCCACATAAACCAACATCAACGGAATAATAAAGGTAGACAAACCAAAGAACAAAACACGGTATTTGCTCTTCTTTAAGCCTTCTACTTCCATTTCGAGGGCTGCCAAAAACATAATGTAGTACAGTCCTACCTGTCCAAACAGTTCAAAAGAATCATCTCTTACTAAGATATTCAACCCATATTGTCCCAATACCACTCCAGCCAATACCATACCTATAATATGGGGTATACGAAGTTTACCCATAATTATAGGTGCCAATAGTATAACCATGAGTACTACTAAAAACACCAAGGTAGGATTGGTTATAGGTAGATATTGAGCCATCTTATTTTGTTATGCTTTGTGTTTGTTATATACGCAACAAAGTTAAATAAAAAAAATGTAATATGTTACTTATTCAATGGTAAAGGCAGTTATTGTTTTTGCAAACATACAATTTAGTTTACCCAATACTGTCCTGTGGTAAGAAACTTGTATACAGGGCAATATTGGGAGTCCCTAAATTTACATACACACAACTCGTGCGTATGTTCTATCTATATTTTTGTTGTACATTTCGAAACGTCCAACAAAAATCATCATCTTATTATTATAAGCTTACAATTATGAATTAGCTATGATGTATTCCGCTATTTGTACGGCATTTAATGCTGCACCTTTTCTAATTTGATCGCCCGTTAACCACAAAGTAATACCATGATCATTAGCCAAATCCTTACGTACACGACCTACATAGATATTATCGTGCCCAGCTGACTCTAACGGCATAGGATACAATCCTTCAGAAGGATTATCCTTTAATGTACAACCAGGCGCAGATGCAATAGCCTTTTGTACCTCCTCTACTGATAATGCACGTTCGGTTTCAAGCCATACTGACTCAGAATGAGAACGAAGAGATGACACACGAACACAAGTAGCACAGGTCTTTACATCCGAATGCAGTATCTTCTGGGTCTCGTTAAACATTTTCATTTCTTCCTTGGTATAACCATTTTCTGTAAACACATCTATCTGTGGAATAACGTTGTATGCTAACTGATGAGGAAACTTTTTAATAGTCTTCACCTCACCTGTCTCTACTAATTCTTTATATTGCTGCTGAACTTCAGCCATAGCAGCAGCACCAGCACCACTGGCACTCTGGTAAGAAGAAATATGAATGCGTTTGATATGACTTAACTTCTCTATAGGCTTCAATACTACAACCAGCATAATAGTGGTACAGTTAGGATTAGCAATGATATTGCAAGGTCTACTTAATGCATCCTCTGGATTTACCTCTGGTACTACCAATGGCACATCTTTATACATACGGAAAGCACTTGAGTTGTCTATCATGATAGTACCATACTTCGTAATGGTCTCGGCAAACTCTTTTGATGTACCGCCACCTGCCGATGTAAAGGCTATATCTATATCCTTAAAATCGTCATTATGTTGAAGAAGTTTTACGGTATACTCCTTTCCTTTGAAAGAATATTTTCTGCCTGCACTTCGTTCTGATCCAAATAAGACTAAATCGTCAATAGGAAAATTGCGTTCGGCTAAAATACGCAAAAACTCTTGACCAACGGCACCACTGGCACCTACAATAGCTACTTTCATAAAAATATATTTTAAATTGTTACCGTTGGTGATATATTAATGGTATCCACCTTCAGTTAATAAGCAAATTTGATATGGGACAAAGTTACAAAAAATCAAATGTTTTTACTATTATCTCCTGTATTTTTTTACTTTGAGAAAGACAGAAACATAATTTCTTCTATATCATTATTCCCATTACAATGATATATAAACTGATTCAATCAGATGTCAGAACCCTTATTCACACGATAGAACTGAATTCAAAAATACAATAGAAGCGATATGTCTTGAAAAAATAGCTGAAGGGTGGTTCTATAAATTAGCTTTAACAGATTGTGAGACTATTTTTGAGGTCAATTTGTTTATGAGTGAGTATGCAGAACGCACGTAAGGCGGTGTGAGAGGTTGGTGAACATGAAAACAGAAGATAAAAACTCCTATGATTAATGTTTACCTTCTACTCAAATTTTATCTCCGTACGGTTAATATTGAATGCTTACAATATTCAAGCTGAATAAAAAGGAAAGGTTATAAAATCACCTCTCCCTTTCACAAATTATATATCTGATAATTATTAATAGGGTCTAAATCCTATAATTTTTCTTACCTCCTTCAATGTAGCACCTGCACTTTCACTCGCTTTCTCTGCACCCACCTTAGCTATTTTATTAAGTAATTCTGTATTTGCACTATACTCTTGTATTTTTTCTCTAATAGGTGCAACCGTAGTACAGATGTCTGCTGCAATTTGTTTCTTTAAATCCCCATAGCGAATAGAGCAGTCATTCCACTTCTCGTTAAAATAATCGTATGTTTCTGGCGTTGAACAAATTTTTAAGAAAGTAAACAAGTTTTCAATAACCTCAGGCTTCTCACTATTCCTTTCTGTAGGACCGCTATCAGTAACCGCCTTCATCACCTTCTTGGTTATTGTTTTATCATCATCGTGCAAATAAATACAATTACCTTCGCTTTTTCCCATCTTTCCGCTACCATCCAATCCAGGGACCTTCAAAGCTTGCGAATTAAAGTAGAAGTTCTGAGGCTCTGGAAAGAAATCTACACCATAAATACGATTAAACCGAGCTGCACATTTACGTGCCATCTCCATATTTTGTTCTTGATCTTTTCCTACTGGAACTTTCTTAGCACGATGCTGAAGAATATCAGCCGCCATCAACGTAGGATAGGTAAACAATCCCGCATTGACATTATCAGGTTGTTTACGAGCCTTTTCCTTAAACGTAGTAACTCTTCCCAATTCACCAATATAAGTATTCATGTTAAGATACAAATAAAGCTCCAATGTCTCTTTCACATCACTCTGAACATAAATAGAAGCCTTTTCAGGATCAATACCACATGCCAAATATTCTGCTAAGATAATTCGCACACTTTTTTGAATATCCTCTGGTTTAGGACGAGTGGTTAACGAGTGCCAGTCAGCAATGAAGAACATACAATCGTAACTATTTTGCATTTCAACAAAACTCTTCACTGCTCCGAAATAGTTGCCTAAGTGTAAAAAACCTGTAGGACGTATTCCGCTAACTACTTTTTCCTTCATAATTTTCTTTTTAGGTTTTAAATCTGTTACAAAGATAATCAAAATGCGATGTATCACAAAAAATATTATCAAAAGTTTGGTAGTTAACAAAAAAACACATACCTTTGTAACCGCTTACAAATAGTAAGGGCGTTTAGCTCAGCTGGTTTAGAGCATCTGCCTTAC
>CAMQBR010000043.1 GCA_946999045.1 uncultured Prevotella sp. | reverse complement strand
ACGAATAAAAGTGAGCACCCTTAGCTTACTGTTTGTAAACCGACGGCAAAGGTATTATATTTATAAATAATATCCAAATAAATATAAAAATAAAAGATAAGGGGGTATGAGATGTTAGTTCTTTAGTTTAAACGAGTTTTCTATGCTCATTACCTCGTTAGAGAACATAGCATCTATCTTTAAGCGTTGCTCAATGCATGTACAACTATGGATAACGGTAGAATGATTACGATCACCAACCAGCTTTCCGATGCGAGAAGCAGGCATCTTGGTATATTTTTGAGCCAGATACATAGACACTTGTCGTGCCTCAACCAAATCTTTTTTACGACTCTTACTATTTACAGCCGCTACGGTTACATTGAAATGGCTGCACACCTTATCTAATATATCGTCAATGGTAAGCGGTTTATCATCAATCTTTACAGCACGTTTTATAACACGTTCGGCCAAACGCATATCAACCTCTGTGTTGTAAACTACAGAGTAAGCCAGCAAAGAATTGATAACTCCCTGCAAATCTCTCACACTTCCATTGGCGGTTTCTGCAATAAACTGAATAACATCATCTGGTATTTGCAAGCCGTCTCGGCGTATCTTGCGTCTCAAAATATCCAGACATAATTGCACATTTGGCTTTTCTAGTTCAGCTATCAAGCCACAAGCAAAACGCGTAAGTAAGCGTTCGTTCATACCTTTAAGGTCAACTGGTGGCCTATCGCTTGCTAAAACGATGCGCTTACCGTTGCGAAAAAGGTGGTTGAAGATATGGAAAAACGTATCTTGTGTCTTGGTAGCAGTCATCCATTCTTGTATATCATCCACTATCAACAGATCAATTGTCTGATAAAAGGCAATGAAATCGTTGACCGAGTTCTGTAATACGGCATTGGTATATTGCACTTGGAACAAACGTGCGCTCACATATAACACTCTCTTTTGAGGATACAATTGCTTGGTACGAACACCTATAGCATTGATAAGATGTGTCTTACCGCAGCCAGAAGGGCCGTACACAAACATAGGATTGAATTGTGTTTTAGTAGGATGTTCAGCAATAGAAAGTCCCACAGAGCGTGGTAACTTGTTGCTATTGCCTTCAATGTAGTTGTTAAACGTTTGATGCGGATTAAGATTTGGATCTAACTGTTGTGGTTGAGCGGCATCAAGAGGCGTGGGAGATTGGTTAGCACGCATCTTTGGTTGACATGAGCTAACAGATATATCGGTTTCATCAGCCTCAATATCTTGTGTAAGATGATGTTCTCTGTCGGTAACAATACGATATTTTAAGCGCACATGTTCACAGAAAGTACGCTGCAACACCTTGCTTAACAGGTCAATATAATTCTCCTCTAGGTACTCGTAAACAAATGGACTGGGGACCTGTACCAACAAAGTGCGAGTAGTTTCATCAAAAGACTCGCACACAATTGGCTTAAACCATGTATTATATTGCTGCTCAGAAACATTCTTTCGGATAAGCGTAAGACTATTATCCCAAGCACTGTTAACACTTATATTCATTGATAAATATCGTATTTACGGTATGTCTTTCAACCGTTTTTTGTATCTTCTTTCCACTGCAAAATTATAAAAGAATTGTTGATTTACCAAATCTTTGTTTAAATTAGCTTTTTTAGAAAATAATGTAAGTTGCACATTATACGATGGTTATCTTATTTCTCTACATAATAACCGTACTATACCATTTGCTTATTTATAACATCCTGCATACAAACAACTTACGCATTCAGCTCTACTTATAATTGTATACATAGTGAAACATTTTTCTTTACCTAATAACTTTCGATACTTCGCATACTTCCCTACTTTATTATATTGTGAAACAAAAAAGAAATTTTATTTAGATAAATTATAAATAAAGCCTTTCAATTTTTGCGATTGATAACCACTCTGTTGTATCATTAGTAAAAATGTAGCTCTATAACATCTCGGCTACCCCACGAAACGTTATAGAACCCATATTTTCTTTCATTCTAGTAAGAAAAGA
This sequence comes from uncultured Prevotella sp., assembly GCA_946999045.1. Lineage (GTDB taxonomy): Bacteria > Bacteroidota > Bacteroidia > Bacteroidales > Bacteroidaceae > Prevotella. Next base: position 14,448 of record CAMQBR010000043.1, on the reverse strand, counting down.
GTATCTTTGCAAACAAACAGAAGGGCTTATAAGCCTGTTCTGTAAATTAATACCAGAATGGGAAACACGCTTGTCTTAATGGAATCAGGTCTTTCAAAAAGACAACTGATAGGTAGTAGCACAACGCACTAATCCTGCATAAAATGCCTTTCTGAGAAGATAAGAGGTATGAAAACCTGATACCTTTATTCATTTATAAACAGATACTTACATTATTCTTCGTTTTCTTGCTGATTTTAGCCGAGTTATTCTTATCTTTGCATAAGAATAGGTGCTTCTCAACAGAAACAAGTTAGTAAAGTTGAAAAAACTTGAGTAATAAAACCAAGAAAGGGAGATATAATATAAGAATAGAGACTTGTCCCTATCTCTGAGGATTATCCTCTCTGTAATAAGGCCTTGAAAGGGCCAACAGAATTATAAGGGTATACAATATTATTATGGTACAATTATGGGAAATATTTTATTTATTCGTCCCTTTAGGGGCAATAACTTTACAACAGAGCATAGCGCAATTACATAAGGAAGTCCCCAAACGCTATTATATATCGCCCTTTTAGGGGTTGCTCTCATCAGCATTTCATGTACTCTATTATAAATCAATAAATAAATACCCAATTTGATTTTTCTATGTTACTAAACTTACTTTTGCATTAGGTTTGCACTATTTTTTGCATAATAGCACAAAGTAAAGATTAACATTTAACCTACTTGCTTATGTGCACATAATATAGCAATATAAAGAACATGATTAGCAAAGCAAAGCTAAAATACATACACTCTTTACAATATAAAAAAGGTCGTGAAGCCAACTCTACATTTGTAGCTGAAGGACCTAAGGTTGTTGGAGACTTACTGGTAAGTTTTCAACCAGAACTATTGGTTGCTACAACCAAGTGGCTTAAACAAGCAAGTAACCAACAATTGATAAATAAGTATTTGCATGAAAAAGCCAATGTTATTGAAGTCTCTCGTGAAGAACTGAACAAAGCAAGCATTTTACAACATCCACAAGATGTGCTATGCACCTTTAAACAACGTTCAACAATTGCTTATACACATATACATAACCAACTGGTATTGGCATTAGATGGAGTACAAGACCCAGGTAACTTAGGTACTATTATACGTATAGCCGACTGGTTTGGCATTTCAACCATTATCTGTAGTGAAGACACCACTGATGTTTATAATCCAAAGGTGATACAAGCTACAATGGGAAGTTTGGCTCATGTACAGGTTATATACACATCATTGCCCAACTACATCAACTCTCTTCCTAATGATACTCCTATTTATGGTACGCTATTAGATGGCAACGACATTTATCAACAAGCCCTGAGTAATAATGGACTTATCATAATGGGAAATGAAGGGAAAGGTATTTCGGCTGTAGTAAGAGATTTGATTAACAAGCCATTACTTATTCCTAACTTCTCAAATCAAGTTCACAAGGCAGAAAGTTTAAACGTTGCTGTGGCTACTGCCATAACATGCAGTGAGTTTAAGAGAAGAAAATAGAGATTTAACTTTAGGTGTCAAATATATTTTTATCAATTACAATGGAAAAAGAATTATATAAAAATAGAAGCATAGCCGCATGTATCAAACAGGCATTTCTCCTGTTTTGTTCAAATGTTATGCCTCTTATCAAGAGCAATTGGATTGCTGTACTTGTATTTTCTGTATTGGGTAGTGTATGCACAATATGCAACACACAAGTCACAAACATAGAAACAAAGGAGCAAACATTTATCAACATTTGCTGTATCATTGCATACATTTTAATGTTTGCTTCTTTGGTATGGTACGCAACACTAACCACCAATATGCTCAATAACAATGGGGTAAAATGCAATTTGCTGCGACATATTAGGCTGGCAGTACTTGTACTGGCTATTTCTGCTATTTTGCTGATAGCTGTTATCTCATTTTTCATAATATCTGTTCAATCAGCAACAACCTCTCTCTCTACTCAACATCCCAGCACTTCTATTATAACATGGATATATCCTGTAGTTTTTGTGGTAGTATTGATACTGCTTATGCCCTTTACATACGCATTTCAAAAATATATAAACGAGCCAAATGCTAAATTCAAATCACATGTAATGAGAGGGTATCTCACTGGCTTAAAGTGTCTTGGCTTTATACTTCCTACCCTATTTCTATTTGGAATTATCTTATTGGTAACATCTGCTGTATTAGGAATGCCTTTAACAATCCTCGAAACATCTCAAATATTATCTAAAATAAGTGTAACACAAGGTGATGCCAACACCTTACCTTCGTACTTTTATATTCTCCTATCCGTTACATCATTTATATCTTATATATTTGTTATGGCTATCATCACCATTGCCATATATATTTGTTATTATATATATGGTACGGTAGAAGCTAAAATAAAAGAGAAAAGAGAGAGACAACAAATACAGAAAGAGACCTTAAAAGACGAGTAATTGCGGATAAATAGGTATTGGAAAGTAAAAAAGGAGTTAATGGGAGCTAACTGACTTATTTGTCTATTTACTCACATTAACTCCTTTTTTATTTCACAATAGCTCCTCTTGTAAAAAGACATCTTATACATGAAACCTGTATGCGTGTTTTGCTCTTCGTGGCACTTGCGAGCCATATCCTCTACAGCTACCCGATGCTACACCACGATATTGAGCATACCTTACTCGGATACGTTCTACATAATCTATCGTTTCCGCACCTCGCATATATCCGTATTTTACAACAGGATCAAGATAGTAAGCAGCACTACTCAACTTTAAAATATACTCTGATACATCGCACCAGCTATAAGGGTTACCTCCATACTTTTTGGTAAGAGCCATAGCATCACGTACATGATGAAAACCACCATTATAGCTTGCCAATACAAAATATTGACGCTCTTTCACATTATATATATCACTAAAATGCTGACTTAACTCTCGTAGATACTGTGCTGCAGCAGCAATATTTTGTTCGGGCTGATGGATATCTGACATAGGTAAACCTAAATGAGCTGCAGTACTTGGCATAATCTGCATTAAGCCACAGGCACCTGCCCAGGACTTTGCATTAGGATCGAAGGTTGATTCTTGATAACATTGGGCAGCCATTAGTCTCCAATCCCATCGAACAAGTGATGCATACTGCTTAAAATAAGTATCATAACGAGAAATAACCCCTTGCGAACGACTAAGAAATGGAGAATATACTCTGCGAATAACACTGCGAGTAGACAACAAGAATGACTCTTGTGCACGCATTTGAGCTATCATTGCAGGCTTGAACCAGTTATTAAGAGAATCAGCTAATTCCTCATTATCCTTTCTTACTGCCCATTTAGTTTTAAGTGAATCGATGGATACATGAGTATAAAGCAATCCGTTTTTCTGCACAGGAAGTTGAAACGCTATAATATCTCCATCGCCTTGTTTTACTTTATCAATCATCTCAAGTGTATCTTTGCACACCTCTACGCGCAACGACACCCCTATTTTTTCCGCAAACCTTTCACACAACAAATATTGAAGCCCCATACCATGACCATGATAATCGTAATATGTTTCAGGACCTGTCATGGTAAGCATTATCAATTCTCCATTATGTATAATGTCATCCAAGCCAAATTTCTCACCACAATCGGTAGTATCACTACCTAATGTAGTACCCCATGGCGTTTCTATTGCCTTTTTCTCTTCATGACACGCACTCAAACTACATATAAATGTAATCAGAAGCAAATAGCACAAAATATGATATAAAGTATGATAACAATGTTGCTTCATGACGCAAAAATACAACAAAACTTGCATATATCAAGCAAATTAGCTATTTTTGCATTACTTTTTAAGAACCTTTTCGACAAAGCTAACTGCAATAAAACAATTTGTTTAAAATTGCAATAGCTGAGAAAAAATAAGCACAGGCAAGCTATTACCTATTAATTTATATAACGTTTTAACAACTATCTTTACTTGTATGAAACCATTAAAACAGCTTGTTCGCCCCAATATATGGGATTTAATACCAAGACATCAATTGGTATCTGAACAACCTAATCACAAAACAGATTGTTGTTTGAATATGAATGAAAATCCATATAACAAACCTTTTAATCGCTATCCAGACCCCTTTCAAGCAGAATTGAAGGATGTACTGAGCGAAGTTAAGCAAATACCAACCAACTATATTTTTTTAGGTAACGGTTTAGACGAGATGGTTGACTTTATATACCGTATCTTTTGTGAACCGAAATCAGATAATGTAGTAGCGATAGCTCCTACTAGGACGCTTTACGAAATATATGCTCGCATTAATAATGTAAAATATCTCCCTGTTCTGTTGGATGAACATTTTGGCATATCTGCAAAAAAAATACTTTCTGCTTGCAATCATAAAACAAAAGTGATATGGCTCTGCAGCCCTAACAGCCCTACAGGAAATTGCATTGAAGAAAATATTATAAAAGAAGTGCTGCAAAGTTTTCAAAGCATTGTAGTACTTGACGAATCGTACATAGACTTTTCTAAACAAGCATCTTTCCGTAAATATCTGGCACATTATCCCAACCTTATCATTTTAGATTCAATGAGTAAAGCGTGGGCATGCGCTTCACTTAGACTGAGTATGGGCTACGCACATCCTGAAATTATTGAACAATTCAACAAAATAACATCCCCTTACCATATAAGTACCTTTACACAACAACAGGCTACCGCCACGCTAAAAGACAGATTTGAGGTTGAAAAGCGCATAACAACAATTGTGCAAGAGTGCAAACGTATGCAAAATGCTTTTTCTCTTTTACCACAATGTGTGAAAGTTTTTCCATCAAAAGCTAATTTCTTTTTAGCTAAAATGAATAACGTACAAGAAGTATATAACTTCTTGATACAAAATAACATCTATCTTTACAACTGCACAAATATGCCTTTATGTAATAATTGTTTGCGCATTTCTGTTGGTTCAAAGACCGACAATAACAAACTCTTGGCTATGTTACGATAACAGAATAACATCATCCTTGCAAAATAAATATGCCACTAAATGACTTTTCATAGAAATAGCCTAAAACAAAATGAAGAGTTGAGCATTTCTTCGGATTTATCCATGGCTTATAGATTTTGTGATAAACCATATTTATCTTCATCAAATATTGACAATAGATGTACCGAATGACATAAATTATACCTATTTTATTTTGGTGTATGTGCAAGTTCTACTACCTTTGCAGATGATAAAAGATTTTTGTAAAATGAACAAACAACATAAAAATAAGTATCTTATTGCAGCAGCCATTTGCCTGATATTGGTATTTGGATTGACTTATTATTATTTTTTTACATCGTTCACAACGGCTAAGTCTACATACTATATCTATGTAGATAACGATGACACAGCCGATTCTGTGGTAGCTAAGCTCACACCCATTGCCGTCCAGCATAGTTTACACGGCTTCACTACCCTACTAAGACACAGTAAGTATGCTGAACATATACGCACGGGGCGTTACGCTATCAAACCTGGACAAGGAGCTTTTGTAGTGTTTAGACATCTCAAAAATGGTGTACAAGCTCCTGTAAGCCTTACCATTCCATCGGTAAGAACTATGGATAGACTAGCTTCGGAACTATCTAAGAAATTGATGTTGGATAGTACTACAATTCTAAGGGCTCTAAATAATAAAAAAAAATGTCTGAAATATGGTTACAACACTTACACTATCGCCTGTATGTTTATCCCCAATACCTACGATATTTACTGGAATATAAACATAGACAAGCTATTAGATAGAATGCATAAAGAAAGTAATAACTTTTGGAATAGCTCAAGAAAAGCAAAAGCAAAGAATTTAAATTTAACAGAAAACCAAGTAATAACACTTGCCAGTATTGTGGATGAAGAGACGGCTAATAACCAAGAAAAGCCAATGATTGCTGGTATGTATTACAATAGATTAATGGTTCGCACGAAAGAATATCCAGAAGGAATGCCTTTACAAGCCGACCCTACCATCAAATTTGCTTGGAAGAAGTTTGATTTGCGACGCATTTATCAAAATCTTTTATTTATAGATAGTCCATACAACACATATAAGTACCCAGGTTTACCTCCTGGACCTATACGTATACCAACCATTGCAGGCATTGATGCTGTGCTCAATATGGTACATCATGATTATCTATATATGTGCGCTAAAGAAGACTTTAGTGGTACTCATAACTTTGCCCGCACCTATCATGAGCATTTAGCTAATGCCAGCAAATATGCTGCGGCACTAGACAAACATGGCATACAATAAATTAAGAATAAAATATAAGACATTTTTGTATAAGCTGTCTCCATAGAAAATAACTTTATATATTATATTTAGATAATTATTGCAAAAACAAGAGCTATAAGGGGGGATAACTCTTTAATTTTTATTACCTTTGCATAAAATAGACTGCGTCTCAGCAATATCAAACCAGTAGGTTTTTAAAAGCTTGAACAATAAGCCTTGAAAGGTCAATATAATATAAGATAGAAGCCTACCCTAAAAGACTTAACTCACTCAGCTGCAACCCTATAAGGGCAGCATAATTATAATGGTACAATTATGAGAAATGTTTTTAATTATTCGTCCCCTTTAGGGGACAATAGTTTTACAACAGAGCAGAGCAATTACATAGAGGCAAGGCCCTACACTATAATACATTACCCTCTTAGGGCTTGTTCGCATCAGCATTTCATACACTCTATTATAAGTAAAAAAAATATTCAAGTTCGTTTTAAACATTACTAAGCAGGTTTTGCTTTTGGATTGCATTATTTTTGCATAATATATATATTATACTGATGATCTGTCGGCTATCATACTCCACAAATCATCCCAAACTTTTAGATTATGACAGTAAAAGAGGAAAATAATACGGAAGAGAAAAAGAGTTTGAGTTTTGTAGAACAACTCGTAGAAGAAGATCTTGCCAAAGGAAAAAACGGAGGACGTATCCAAACTCGTTTCCCTCCAGAACCTAATGGATATCTACATATAGGACACGCTAAGGCTATTTGCATGGACTTTGGTGTGGCAGAAAAATACAATGGTGTATGTAATTTGCGTTTTGATGACACGAATCCAAGCAAAGAAAACAACGAATATGTAGAAAATATTCTCAATGATATCTCGTGGTTGGGCTTCAAATGGGGACATATCTACTACGCATCAGACTATTTTCAAAAATTATGGAATTTTGCAGTTTGGATGATAAAACAGGGAAATGCTTATATTGATGAGCAAACTGCTGAACAGATAGCCGAGCAAAAGGGTACACCTACTACACCAGGCGTAGCTTCACCTTATCGAGACCGACCAATAGAAGAATCGTTAGAATTGTTCAATACTATGAATACTCCAGAGGCTGTTGAGGGTAGTATGGTGTTGCGTGCTAAATTAGATATGACTAATCCTAATATGCACTTCCGTGATCCTATTATGTATCGTATCATCCAAATACCTCATCATCGTACAGGAACCAAATGGCATGCCTATCCTATGTATGACTTTGCACATGGACAGAGCGATTATTTTGAGGGTGTAACCCACTCTATTTGTACATTAGAGTTTGTTCCCCATCGTTCTCTGTACAATTGTTTTATTGATTATCTAAAGACAATGGATGGTACAAGTGATGTAATGAACGATAATCGTCCTCGACAGATTGAGTTCAATCGTTTGAACCTTACATATACTGTAATGAGTAAACGAAAGCTCCATGCTTTGGTTAATGATAAACTTGTTTCAGGATGGGACGACCCTCGTATGCCGACTATCTGCGGTATGCGACGCAGAGGATATTCTCCTGAAAGCATCAAAAATTTTATTGATTCTATAGGTTATACCAAATTTGACGCCTTAAATGATGTGGCTTTACTAGAAGCTGCTGTGCGCAACGATCTTAACAAGAAAGCATGCAGAGTAAGTGCTGTACTTAATCCTGTAAAATTAGTTATTACCAATTATCCTAATGGGCAGACTGAAGAGCTGGAAGCCATTAACAATCCAGAGAATGAAGCTGATGGTACACATACTATTACCTTTAGCAAAAACTTGTGGATAGAGCGTGATGACTTTATGGAAGATGCGCCAAGAAAGTTCTTCCGTATGACTCCAGGTAAAGAGGTCCGCTTGAAAAATGCTTATATCGTTAAGTGTACAGGATGTACAAAAGATGACCAAGGCAATATTACAGAGATACAAGCAGAATATGATTCATCAAGTAGAAGTGGTATGGAAGGGGCTAATCGCAAGGTAAAAGGTACACTGCATTGGGTATCAACCAACCATTGTCAAGAAGCAGAGATTCGTGAATATGATCGTTTGTTCTTTGTAGAAAATCCATCAGCTGATGAGAGAGATTTCCATGAGCTACTGAACCCAAATAGTTTACACATACACAAGCATTGTTATGTAGAAAACTATGCTGCAACAAAACTTCCAGGCGAATACCTGCAGTTCCAAAGAATTGGATATTTTATGGCAGATCCTGATAGAACAAACTCTCATTTGGTATTCAACAAAACAGTAGGATTAAAAGACACATGGGCGAAAGTAAAAAAATAACCTTCACTCTTTAAGCTGGTTCTATAAATTAATTTTGTTAGATTTTAAACTTATTTTTGAGTTCTATATATAAAGTGAATAAAGGAGTGGAGCGAGCTACACAACTGAGCAAACTTACATTTTGAACCAAAAACAGTGCAAACCAAATACCACCATCCAACTTGTTTGATTTGTTGAGATGTTGCCTGTTTTCTATAAAAAGAAGCCAAAAGATAACAAAACGTATTTTATAAAATTTACTCACTATATACGGTGCTAATTTATAGAACCAGCCTTTTTACACTATAATAAAATCATTCCATTTATGATAAACGATAACGAATTATTTGATACACCAGAATTTAAATCCGACTTAAAAAAATATGAAGACGCCCAAAAAGCAGGTCAATCCATCTATTTAGATGTAGACCAATTTTATGATATAGCCGATTTTTATCAGTGGAATGACAAAATAGGAAAGGCATACAAAGCTATTGATGAAGGATTATTTTTTTTTCCAGATTCTGTAACTTTATGGGTATTAAAGGCTAAATACACTTATCTTTACGATAAAGATATAAAGAAAGCCAATCTTATATTAAGCCACATTACTGATATATCCGATATCGAATACATCTTAATGAAAGGAGAATTGCTATTGGCCGAAAATAAAATAAAAGCAGCCGAAAAGCTTTTCAAACAGTCTTTTAACTCACTATACAAAGATGTACAGGAGGATTTCATAGAAAGTATCATAGAGCTTTACACCTTTTATAACTTTTATGATGAGGCACAACTATGGTTTAACAAGATTAAGAAAGCCGATGCCCCTTATTACAAAGAGATGCAAGGTAAAATATTTATGGGTAAAGGAAATTTGAAGGAGAGCGAAGCCATCTTTAAGGAATTGTTAGATGAAAATCCTTATTCGTCAGATTATTGGAACGAAATGGCTGCATTGCAATTACAACAGAACAATTATAGCGATGTAATAATCAGCTGTGATTTTGCTTTAGCTATTAACCCTAACGATTCAGAAGCTATTATACAAAAAGCAAACGCACTTACGGCATTGGGAAATAACGAGGAAGCCATTAAGTTATTTGACAAATATATCGCTTTGAAGCCTAATGAGGCATTGGTAGAATTGCTGAAAAGCATGGCTTATTCTCATATGAATAAGCTGAAAGATGCGCTAATAAGCCTTAAACAAGCAGAAAAGAAAAGCAAGAACGAAAGCTCTGAGTTGACGTTAATTTACTACGAAATGGCATTTGCCTACTCTCGATTAGGCAACTTGCCTAAAGCTCTAGATTGCATAAAAAAGAGAAGCAAGATATCTAAAGATAATCCTATAGAGAATTCATTGTTAAAAGGTCATATCTATTTGAAACATAATAAGGTGGAAGAAGCAACCATTTGTTTCTTTTCTGCCATTCAACTTTCTAATGAAGATGCCTCTACTTATCATCTAATAGCACTCATTGCTTTCGATTGCGACTATTTAGAATTGGCATACGATATGTTCGAAATTTATTATGATGTTATCGATAAAAACGTTGCTGAAAATTATTCAATCTATGCATTCTGCTGTAAAGAGCTACATAAAGATGATAAATACATAGATGCTGTGGAGATGGCATGTAAGAAAGAACCTGAAGATACAAAAGATTTATTGGGAGAATACTTTCCTATAGACTTACCAGTAGAGCAATATGCAGCGTATCTGCGTTCTCAAAAGAACACAATAGAAATATAAAATAATTATAAAATAAAAAAAATATAGAATGAGTTGGTTTTCAGCGTTAATGGGAAACCTTAATTACTTGACGGTTTTCATATTGATGTACATTGAAGGAACCATAATCCCTGTACCATCAGAACTAATTGTAGCACCTGCAGCCTATCATGCAGCTGCTGGACACTTGGACATCACATTGGTTATCATTGTTGCAACGATAGGAGCTGTTATTGGCTCTGCTACAAATTATGTGGCCGCATACTATCTCGGTAGACCTATTATCTACAAATTTGCTAATAGTAAGTTAGGACACTTGTGCTTGTTAAATAAAGAAGCGATAGAAAAAAGCGAAAAGTTTTTCTACGACCATGGTGTAATTGCTACGCTAACTGGTAGACTTTTGCCTGGTATTCGCCAAGTTATCTCTGTTCCTGCTGGTTTGGCAAAGATGAAATTCTGGAAGTTTTTATTGTATACAACTATAGGTGCAGGCATTTGGAATTGTGTTTTGGCTTCATTAGGTTGGTATCTTCATTCATTTGTATCAGAAGATCATCTTAATGAAAAGATAATAGAATATAACGAATACATCAAAATAGCCATTTTAAGTATTGCTAGTATGGCAGTTCTTTACTTTATTGTACGCCACTTCTACCACAAATATAAAGCAAATAAGATTATTGAAAAATAACCAAAAAACTATTTTTTATAAGCATTCAAAAGCCCTTGTACAATTGCTTTTTTTATTCAATAGGTATATGTTAAGGCATATTCACTATTTAGATAATAATAGACCGTACGAGAGGTTTCTTCATACAAATTATCTACTAATACTCTATTATCTTTCTCAAGAGAAAAAGAATGTAACCGCATATCACAATAATGCAAATTCTGTTCTGAATAATATTTGTAGATAGTTTCCTTTACACTCCAAAAAATTAGTTGCTCTTCTGTTGTTGTAGCTACCTCATCTTCACGAATAAATCGATGAGCAATACGATTAACCCTATTGCTAAAATATTCTATATCAACAGCTACATTACTCTTTTTACTAATAATAACAGCCACATAACCTTTAGTATCACTAATGCTAATACAATAGTTTTTCAGTAAAGGTTTTCCATTATCATTATGTTCTATGATTTGCTTACCATTGCCAATCATAGCATATAATAAAGCATAAACAGCAAGTTTTTGACGCTTACGTTCCACATTATGATACTTGCTAATCTGTTCTTCCAAATGAGGAAAACGCTGCAATAAATCAGGTACACTTTCCACTATTTTCCACAATCCAAGCTTAACATCTGCCGATAGCTGAGTAATAGACAATACTGCCATAACCTACTTTTCCTTTTGTTGATTCAGAACATTAACAGATTGCAATATAACCTTCACCTTGCTAATGCGTCGCTCCTCTATCTGTAACACTTCAAAAGTATAATTCTTATACGTTACCTTTTCATGGAGTTGCAAAAAGTCGCCTTTCAACTCTAATAATAATCCAGCCAATGAATCGGCATCCCCCTGCACATCGTCAAACTCATGGTCATCAATAGATAACAATTTACAAAAATCAGACAACAGAGTTTTACCTTCAAATATATAAGTTTGGTCGTTAAGCTTTGTATAGGGTTTCTCCTCTTCATCATATTCATCATTGATTTCGCCAACAATCTCCTCTAAAATATCCTCCAGCGTAACCAATCCACTTGTGCCACCAAACTCGTCTACAACAATAGCGATATGAATTTTATTATCTTGAAAATCACGTAACAAATCGTCTATTTTTTTTGTTTCAGGAACGAAATAAGCCGAGCGAATTAAACTTTGCCACCTAAAAGTTGCAGGTTTCCCTAAATGCGGCAGCAAATCTTTTATATATAATATTCCCCTGATGTTATCGTTATTATCTTGATACACAGGTATTCTGCTGTAATTATTCTCAATAATACACTTCAACACATCATTATATTTTGTATGTATATCAATGGTAAGCATATCTTTACGAGTTGTCATTATCTCCTTGGCTGTTTCATCACCAAAGCGAATAATACCCTGTAACATGCTCTGTTCGTCTTTTATATCCTCTTTGTCGGTAAGTTCCAATGCCTGCTCTAAGTCGTCTACGCTCAAAACATGATTTTGCTTTTGCATAATGTGCTCTGCCAACACACCACTTTTAAGCAAAATTGATTCTACAGGCCAAAAAATTTTCCGGCAAAACAATACTCCATTAACACATCTTCTACAAAACTTAAGCGGATTTTGTCTACTCAATACCTTTGGCATAATTTCGCCAAATAGTAATAAAAGAAAAGTAAGTAAAACTGTAATGATAATAAATTGCAACCAATATGCCTTTGGACCGAAATGTACTATCGAGCCAAAAACATAATTGCACAGCATAATAATAGTTACATTAATAAAATTATTTGTAATTAAAATGGTTGCCAATGTACGCTGTGTGTCATTACGAAGCATGTCTATTTTGCGGTCACGCTCACATTTTTCGCTATTCAAATCTTCTATATCAGCTGGCGACAAACTAAAAAATGCTATCTCCGAACCACTTGCAAATCCAGATACCAGCAAAAGCAGGACTGACAAAATGGCTGCAATAACAACGCCTACTGTCGGAGCAAGAAAGTAGACGTCTGATAATGTTTCTGTAATTGAGGATAAGTCCAAAATTATTATCTATTAAAAAGGTAGTTTCGAGTCATCCTTATCAGAAGTAATATCCTGTGCAGAAGCTCCTTGAGGACGATTATCTACAGAAGTACTATTAGCCTTTGGTGTTAACATTTCCATATTATCAGCTAATATCTCTGTAACATAATGTTTTATGCCACGCTGGTCATCGTATGTTCTATAACGCAAACGCCCCTCCACATAAAGTTTATCTCCTTTATGCACATATTTCTCTACAATCTTTGCCAATCCTCTATAAAATACAACATTATGCCAATCTGTATGTTCTGGAACCTTTGTACCATTCTGCAACGTATATCCTCGCTCTGTTGTTGCCAAAGCAACTTGGGCAACAGCCTGATCTGCCTCAAAATATCTAACCTCTGGTTCTTTTCCAACATTACCAATCATCATAACTTTATTCATAGTAGTTCGTTTTTTTTATCCGTTAAGAAAAGTTTATTTCCACATTCCTAAATACTTGAAATGAAAGTTCTTTCCTTTAGGCGAAGGAAACTGCGAACGCCCATCTACCCTATCTTTCAAGTAATCAACAATGCGATTATAGCAATCTTGTCCCGATGTAGCCTTGCATTGAGCTACAAAATGAGTATCGCGATATTCATGCTTCCCTGTTGCGGGAACCATAATTACACGTTTAAAATCTAATTCGCCTTCATACCAGCCTTCTTGTATTCTAGTAAGGCGTGTCATTACAGTAGCAGCTAAATCTCGCTTGTCTATGATATTAGGTGCAACAGGATTAGGATGCAAAGCCTTCTTTTGCTTAAAATCAAGCATAGTCTCTGCTGTTGTCTTGATAATAATAAAATAAACTCTAGGGCGAACCTTGTAACGCTTTGGATAAAAAACATCGCTGGCTACATAGCTACGAATATCAGCTTCTAATGCTGCATCAACATCAATTTCGGGAATAGAACTCAAAAAATCTAATGCTTCTTCAACGCTATAAGCTAACGTTTCTCTATCAAAATATCTTATATATAAATTCATTGATAAAATATGTTTCTCTAAAAAGAGCGGCAAACGAGACTTGAACTCGCGACCCCAACCTTGGCAAGGTTGTGCTCTACCAACTGAGCTATTGCCGCATATTGTAATAAAAGCAACAATAAGTGAAGAGGAGGAGACTCGAACTCCCACGAAACAATTTTCACTACCCCCTCAAAGTAGCGCGTCTACCAATTCCGCCACCTCTCCATTAATTGTTCTTTCCTAAACAAATCAGTGCCCAGAACAGGACTCGAACCTGCACGTCGCAAGACACACGCACCTGAAACGTGCGCGTCTACCAATTCCGCCACCTGGGCTTTATAAGATAACATCTTATATAACAATTGGTTTATTCAGGATATGAGCGGCAAACGAGACTTGAACTCGCGACCCCAACCTTGGCAAGGTTGTGCTC
>CAMQBR010000042.1 GCA_946999045.1 uncultured Prevotella sp. | reverse complement strand
TAAAATAATGATATTTAGAATAAGAACCAAGACTTTTTAAATGAAAGAGCCGTGAATATTGAACACAAAGATACTTATATTTTTTTACTTGTCAAATTTATTGTGTAATTTTGCAAAAAGCTATTATTGGTGTTGCTATCAACCTATATAAAGCTGATTTTATAAATTAGCTTTGTTAGATTTTGTGCTTATTTTTTGAGGTCAAGATATAAGAGAAAGAGAGGGAGTATAGCGAGCTATACGACTTAACAAACTTACATTTTGAACCAAAAGCAGTACAAGTCAAATACAATGAAACTTGTTTGAATTGTTGAGACACAGCCCGTTTTCTGTAAAAAGAAGCCAAAAGATAACAAAACGTATTTCGTAATACGATGGCACTTTATAGAACTGGTCATAAATAGCTTTAAGGGTAAAAAACTAAAAAATAATATATTCACAAACACGAAATTATACAAATGAAGAAACTTTTATCCATGTTGGCAGTATTGCTTATTACTCTTACTGCCAGCGCACAATTCGAGCAAGATAAGGTGTATTTGGGTAGTTCACTAACAGGACTTAATCTTAGCTATAATGGTTCTAACCAATTAAACCTTGGTGTACAGGCGTATGCAGGTTATTTAATTGAAGATAACTTAATGCTTTTGGCTAATGTTAATTATCAACATAGCGATAATGATGCTGTACCAGACTATATCTCTGCAGGTGTAGGTGGGCGTTATTATATCATTCAGAATGGCATTTTTTTAGGTGCAAATTGTAAATTTGTTCATTCTTTTCATAACTATAATGATGTTTTACCAGGTGTAGAAGTAGGTTATGCCTTCTTTTTGAGTCGTACAGTTACTGTAGAACCTGCAATTTATTACGACCAATCACTCAAATCGCATCGTGATAATTCTACTATAGGTTTTAAGATTGGATTTGGAATTTACCTATAAATGGAACAACAATATCCATCAGCTTTTCTTGAAAGAGCCATTAGCGAATTGGCTAAACTACCAGGTGTAGGACGAAAAACTGCATTAAGACTTGCATTGCATCTATTAAGACAAACTACAGATGAGGTAGACCAATTTGCTAATGCCATATCTACAATGCGCCACGAAGTAAAGCATTGCATTGTTTGTCATAATATTAGTGATGAAAATATATGCCCTATTTGTTCTAATCCCCATCGTGATACAACTACTATCTGTGTGGTAGAAAATATTCAAGACGTTATGGCTGTTGAAAATACCCAACAGTACACTGGATTGTATCATGTCTTGGGAGGAATTATATCGCCCATGGATGGTATCGGCCCAGACCAGCTGGAAATAGATTCTTTAGTGAAAAGAGTAGAAAAAGGAGGTGTTACCGAGGTAATATTAGCTCTAAGCTCTACCATGGAGGGCGATACAACTAACTTTTATATCTCACGAAAATTGGCTCATACGCAAGTAAAACTTACGGTAATAGCTCAAGGTATTTCTGTAGGCGATGAACTTGAATACACCGATGAGGTAACCTTAGGCCGATCTATATTAAACAGAACGGTATTTGAGAGATAAAGTTCAAACAAACTATCTTCATCTTTTTTAGTATAATAAATAGATACAACCTTATAAATAAAAAGTAGAAATGAACCACTTAAGACATGTATACCGTGTGTTGATGATAATATTTTTCGTTCCACTTATTCTCTCCATATTATTGATTATTCTATTTGAAAACGATATGCTTTCTGTTGGGATATGGACAGGAAAGAACGGATATGAGTTTGTTTGTTTATCTGTTATGGAGATATTAACTATTTGTTTAGCACCTTTAGCATTGCGTCTTTTTAAGCTGAAACACATACAAGCAGCTCTACATCAAAATAAAAAACAAGCAGCAAAAGTACTTTTAAAGTGGGGTAGTATTAGGTTATTAATGATCGAAGTGCCTTTAATCGTTAATTTGCTGCTTTATTATTTTTTCATGAAAGTAGCATTTGGATATATGGCTATCATCCTTTTTCTGTGTATGTTCTTTGTCTTTCCTTCATTAGATAGGTGTATCAACGAAACTACAGAGCATCAATAAAAAGTAAAATAATATAAGAATGGTAGCAATAAAGATTTCTGTTATTATTGTTAACTACAATGTAAAGTATTATGTTGAACAATGTCTTTATTCATTACAACGAGCTTTGCAGGATATTGCAGCAGAAGTATTTGTTGTTGATAACGCATCGGCAGATGGCTCAGTAGAATATCTAACCAATAAATTTCCACATGTAACATTTATCAGTAGTAATCATAATTTGGGTTTTGCTGTAGCTAATAATATGGCTATCAAACAGAGTTGTGGCAAATATGTGCTGCTCATTAATCCTGATACCATCGTGGCAGAAGACACTATTCAGCAACTTATTAGCTTTATGGATAGCAAACAAGACCTTGGAGCTGTTGGAGTTAGGATGATTACTACAGAAGGATTGGATGCAAAAGAGTCAAGACGAGGAATACCAACACCATTAACTGCCTTTTATAAAATGAGTGGTTTGTGTACAAAATATCCAAAGAGTAAACGCTTTGCACGCTATTATATGGGACATTTGTCATGGGATAAACCTGAAAGAATCGAGATTGTAAGTGGGGCTTTCTGTGCAGTTCCACGTAAAGTTATTGATAACATCGGACTTTTAGATGAGCTCTTTTTTATGTATGGAGAAGATATTGATTGGTCATACAGAATACTAAAGGCGGGTTATCATAACTGGTATCTGCCTTTAAAAATACTTCATTATAAAGGAGAAAGTACTCATAAATCTTCTTTCAAGTACGTTCATGTGTTCTATAATGCCATGTTGATATTCTTTAAGAAGCATTTTGGTGGTATGAGTATCTTCTTAAGTTTTCCTATTGAGTTGGCTATCTATTCCAAAGCAACCATCACGTTGCTGAAAATGCAAATTGGTAGAACTAAAAGAAACTTGGGATTGTTCAGACCATCGGCAGATATAACACCTCTTTATATATTTATTGGTCAAAAAAAATCAATAGAACAATGTAAAAAAATAGCCAAGCGAAAGGCTCTAAAGGCTAAGTTTGTAGAAGCTGACTATACACATCAGCCAACTGGGCATATAGGCATGGATATACCTACCACAGGAAATATTTGCATAGTTTATGATGTTGAGGCGTATCAATTTAAACAAATATTTAATATCTTTGCACAAAATCCTCAAGAGAGGATTAAGATTGGGACATACAATCCCCATACTCAAATAGTGATAACTGCAACAGAAATACTAAAGTAATGAATTTGCTTCCTAAACTGCCCTCTGTTACTCTTAGAGCAATGGAGCCTGAAGATTTGGATTTGCTCTATCAAATTGAGAATAATATGCAATTATGGAATGTTGGTTCTACTAACGTTCCATATTCTCGTTATGTACTTCATGACTATATAGCACATGCGTCAGGCGATATTTATACAGATAAACAAGTTCGATTGATAGTTGATGATGATGAGCATAATGCCATAGGAATTGTTGATATTGTAAACTTTAGTCCTCAGCATAAGCGTGCAGAGTTAGGCATTGTTATACAAGAAAAGCACCGCGGTAAAGGCTATGGAAAGGCTGTTATCAAAAAAACGATAGATTATGCACTAAATGTATTGCATCTGCACCAGTTATACGCTATTGTAAATTGCTCACAGCAATACACCATTCATTTATTAAAAAAAATGGGATTCGAGCAGACTTGCTTACTTGCTCAATGGTTGTACGATGGAAAGAATTATTCAAATGCTTGCCTTATGCAATGTTTTTTCACAGATGATACTAAAGAGCAAAAAGAAAAATAAAGGGAAAAATATAAAAAAGGGTGAGCGGAATACGGGAATCGAACCCGCCTCTCAGGCTTGGGAAGCCCACGCACTACCGATGTGCTAATTCCGCAAGAGAGCCGATACCCGGACTCGAACCGGGGACCTACTCATTACGAATGAGTTGCTCTACCAACTGAGCCATATCGGCAACATTTCATCTTTGCGTTTGCAAAGGTAAGCAATTTGATTGACAAATTCTTATAGAAGTAGCTTTGTATCTTTTGATATTAATTTTTATTAACAATGAAAATAATCATCTTTCTTTAAATCTTAATATTATTGTGGATAGCTTATTTGCTGATAGCCAACCAATCTGTCGGTTCGTTCGCCTGTTCCACGAAAGTAGAGTAGGGCTTGATAGGTGTTTTCCGTTTGGTAAAAACACCCTTCTGTGCTAACCAAACCAACTATATGTTTATTGTTTACAACAACATATTTGTAAGAATAATAGCCTTGTTTTAACATAACAGCCCCCTCATAACATTGATTTTTAGGGTTATATGTTAGTTTATAAGATGGCAATAGGGTATGGTTAGTCCATACTCCATCAATGTACACATCGCCTATTTGCTGTGGAGCAAATAGCAAGAAATGTACTATTTGGTACTCGCATATTGTGTTATTCTCCATATTATCACTATTTCTGATGTAAAACGCACCATTGGCATCTTTATCGTAAACATAACTTTGACGTGGATGGTCAGCCCATAAATAGGCATGAAAGTTATTACCATCCCACGAAATATGCTCTACTCCCAATGTTGGATGCGTAATATCCAAAATTTCAAACTTACGATATTCATTGCCAGCTTGAAAGATGAAGGCTCTATTATGCTCCCAGCGCAGTCCATGTGGCATCGTATATTGAGGTTGAATATTATACCTATTGACATCCCATTGCCCATTTTGCATCACAACCATCTTTAGTTGTTCACGAGGATTACTAACTTTAAGATGATTATAACCAACTTCCAAGTTCACTTGTTGATGTTTGTTACGGATATCAACATCCGTATTTACCATTACATTCATATTGATAGTAGCCAACGGTTCTACTACCATAAAACAAGCTGTAAGTATCTTTTCGTTGTCATTATTTTCGTCATAAACCGTTAACCTATAGTTACCACTCATTTTAAGCTGGCATTGTGCATTAGGTATCTGTAGCGAATAATGTGTATATTGTACTTTTGTATTAATGGATTTCTGCATATTTTCAATGGTATTTCCCTCAGAAAATCCGTCTATATAATCACTTGCAAAGAGTTCTTTGCTTGGTTTCCAATTAGCTTCGCAATGTTCAATGGTATAAGTATAGCGGTGATACTCATGTGTCAAATCATCAAAATCAATATGGATAGGTTCTCCTTCAAGCATTATGATAGGGGGGGAGAGCCAATCATTCCCTGCAACAACCTGTAATGAAGCTATAGATTCTTTATATATCTCATGATTTTGTCCGTTAATTGCTATTGGATTTATTAATATATATAAAGTAAAAAGACAGCATAAAAAGCTATTGATTTTTGTATACATCAGCATAGTTATTTTTGATAAAAACTTAATTAGAGGTGAATATAATTTATAGCTTATATTATTAGAACTCAAACAGAATGCGACTATTGATACGCCTTCCTGTTAGATAGTTAGGCACTGCGTATTGATGATTGGTAACATCTGTTATCCAATAATACGAGTTTACGTTGCTGATACCAAACAAATTAAGTGCATCTATGCCCAGCCAAATATTCTTAAAGATTGATTTTTTCCTCCTATCGTCATTGTTAAGCACCCTATAACTCATTCCTATGTCCACACGTTTGTATGCAGGAGCCCTGAAAGTATTCAATTCTAACTCTTTATGAGGAGCCGAAAAAGGTAAGCCATCAGCAAAAGCTAACTTCAAAGACATCTTCCAACGATCGGTTCCAGGAAAATAATCGGTGAAATAAAGGTTTACAGCATATCGCTGATTGGTTGGTAAAGAAACAGTTTTTCCATTAAGTTTCATATGAGCATCCATAAGCGAAAGACTAATCCACGAGTCTCTCCCAGGAACAAACTCACCATATAGCTTCAAATCAAGTCCCATGGCATGCCCTGCTCCCATATTACCTCCGTAGTAAACTACTTTAACATTATTAATGCTATAGGGAATTAAATTGCTAAGAGCCTTATAGTACAACTCGGTTGTAAACTTAAAAGGGCGATGATTTAACTTAAATCTATAATCCATACCAGCTATAAAATGAATGGAACGTTGACTTTTTACCTTGCTGTTAAGGTTGGCGTATGTCATGCCATTAATCGTTGTTGTGTCTCTTATTTCTTTATAAAAAGGAGTTTGGTAATATAAACCTGTGGCTAAACGAAATGTTATGTTCTCGCTGAAAGCGGGCAAAATCCCTAAAGATAAACGCGGGCTGATAAGAAATTCTTTGTTATAACTCCAGTTACTTGTACGTACTCCATAGTTTAAAGTATAGTAAGTTCTGTTATTCTTGTTTGTAAATCTATAAGTATCTTGTATATAAGTTTCTACACGAGTAGCACTCAAGCTATTTTTTGCACGCATAGAATAAATCATATACAGGTCTTTTCCTGTATGAGGCATGGTGTAACCGCTAGAATCTCTCATCTCATATTCGGCAGCACACTCCATAATATGTTCGATTTTATATGTCAATCCAGTCTCCAGTTGATGATTTTTTGTGGTATGCTTTGCTATTAATTTTACATTTTCAACATGCGCCTTCAAGTAGTTGCGTGCGTGTTGAAAGTAAGTACCTATACCTAGGTTCTTACTTGTTTCAGTTTGGGTAAGCCAATATTGCCCTTGAATATCATATTTTTCTTGTTCGTTTGTTGAAAAAGCAGATGCCAAAAGCGATACCGAGGTGGAGTCGCTAAAATTGTGTGTAATATCCAATGAGCCAAAATAAGTAATAAATCTGTCTTTCTCTTGACCTGCAAAATATACCTTAAACAATTTTATATTTTTTAGTGTACCAAAGGATGTCTCTCTGTTTTTGGGCGCAAAAAGATATTGATTGTCTGAGATATTACCAATCAATGACACCTTCCAATGTTTGGTAGGCGTATACATCATATACGATTGATAATCAAGAAATTTTGGTTTGTATTCCCCTTCAGTTTCTAATGAACCTAACAAATATTTATTGGTTTTATATCTGAAGGCATTACTCCATGATAATGTTTTAGTTTTAAAGCCCACATAGCAGCTTGTCCCTAATAAACTGGTAGCAATATTTGCCTCAAAATACTTAGGTCGCCGATAGGTAATATCTAATGCTGACGACATTTTATCGCCATATTTAGCTGCAAATCCTCCTGTAGAAAAGCCAATATTTTCAACCATATCCGGATTGATAATAGACAAACCTTCTTGCTGTCCAGACCTTATCAAAAATGGTCTATATATCTCTATATTGTTGATATATACGCTATTTTCATCAAATGCTCCGCCACGAACATTATATTGAGAGGAGAGTTCGTTATGTGAAGAAACACCAGCTTGCGTCTTTATCAAGTCTTCTACTATATTTTCTGTTGCTGAAGGCATATTCTTGGTATGCTCTGCCTTGATGTATTGTGTCTGTTCTGTTTGTATTCGTTCGCCTTTTACCAGCACTTCACCTAAAGTATTATTTATGGGAGTTAACATAACTTGCAAGGTTTGTTTACCATGAGGATGCCGCAACACACGCTTCTTACTTTTGTAGCCAATCATAGAGAATTTTATGACAACCGAATCGGCAGATTGTAGCAATAGGGTAAATTCTCCTTTTAAGGATGTAACCGTTGTTTTGCCCTGACTAAGACACGAAACTGATGCAAATTCTATAGGATTGTACTGCTCATCAATAACTTTACCATGGAACGTAAACGTTTGACTTTGAGCCATTAAAGCACAAAGTATAAATATTTGTATGATGGATATTCTCAATTTTATCATTAATGTATAAACGCAGATAGATAGTAAATATTATATATTTACGAGTTTACAAAGTTCAAATTTAGCTGTGTATATGGTTATAGGTTAATGAGCTTACGAGTTATTGACTTACATTTTTTATAAAGCTTTGTTTCTTAGTTTGTAGATTTAAAGGTTGGGGTTATATTCATAATTTCATTTTATAAAAATTTCTTTACAAAAGATTCTTTATATTTGGCGTATTCGAAATTTTATCTTATAACGCTACAAGTAATAAAATTATGAGTTGATGTGTAACTTAATATAAATCAAATAATTATTAATATTTACATGAATTTACTCTAAGAAAAGACAGCTTTTTCAGAAAAAAAGCATTGAAATAACTTGATAAAATGGATGGTTTTATGAGTGTATTTGTATGGAATAGAACCATGAACTCATTGAGTTTGTATGATAAAGCGGTATAGACGACAAAAACAAGTGTTGCATATTAAATAAATGTATAGTATTCTTTTTCTGTTATGAGAGTTTCTTAAATGTTAAAATCTTACCATTTTTCTTGACAAATAGAGTGCTGCTTATTTGTTTTTATACCTGCTCACAAATTCTTGCTTATGGCTATATCTCTATAACACTTTAGTAGGTATCTATATTATATAATCTAACTGTAAATCCTAACTTCTTATTATATATGTGTTAATCTACTGAAATAATAAATATAATCAATATTATGATAAATAAATACGATATAAGACACCAAACTTTATTATTTATTCAAGGAACAGCCTTTGAGTAATTTATCCAAATACAAAGTAAATATGTATAACAAGCATTCCTAAATAAAATAGAAATGGTTGAAGAAAGTAACAAAAATGCCTGCAAAACAAAAAACTTTTGCAGGCAAAATATAAAAGCTATAATCTTTATCCTAAATATTTCATTAAGATTTTTGCATTGCCACTGTCGCGCAATTTAGTAATACTCTTTTCTCTAATCTGGCGAACACGCTCGCGTGTCAATCCTAATTGATCTCCGATTTCTTCAAGTCCTTTTTCATGACAGCCAATACCAAAGCACTCTTTGATAATTGTAATTTCTCGGTCTTTTAATACTTTTCCTAACACAGTATTCAGTTCTTGTGCCATAGACTCATGGTCTACATATCTGTCTGTTCTACTGTCATCTCCACTTGGCATTACGTCAAGCATAGTATTTTCTTCTCCATCTTGGAACGGTGCATCAATACTAACATGATGACCATCTGCCATCATGCTTTGACCTATTTTTTCTTCATCAATATTGGTTGCATCAGAAAGTTCAGATATAGATGGCCGACGCTGGTGTTCTTGTTCGAATCGGTTAATCTCATGATTGATTTTATTGAGCGAACCAACTTGGTTTAAGGGCAGACGTACAATACGACTTTGTTCTGCGATAGCTTGCAAAATACTTTGACGTATCCACCATACAGCGTATGAAATAAATTTGAACCCACGTGTTTCATCAAACTTTTGTGCTGCCTTAATGAGCCCAATGTTACCCTCGTCTATCAAATCTGTCAATGTAAGTCCCTGATGTTGGTATTGTTTTGCGACAGACACTACAAATCGTAAGTTAGCTGTTACAAGTTTATCTTTGGCTCTTTCTCCTTCAGGTCCGCCTTTCTTTATCTTTTGAGCGAGTTCTATTTCCTCTTCAATAGATATTAAAGGAGCACGACCTATTTCAACTAAATACTTGTCTAATGCTTCACTTGAACGATTGGTAATGCTTTTCTGAATCTTTAATTGTCTCATTATAAATACCCCTACTTCTAACTATTTGATTACAATATAATTTATATACTGTACATAAAAGCGTACAATAAATTTTTGCAAAGTTAATGAATTTTACTGATATATATATTGCTATTTATCATTCAAATAGTTAAGTATTGATAAATCATACATAAATTGTGATAAATTTGTGCAATTTATGTATGTACTTATATAAAATAGCAGATTGGAGAAGACTAGAAAATCTCTTAAAATGAGATTTATTAGCTAAAAACTTTTACAAAGTCTTGGCTTTTAAATGCGTTTTCTGTATCTTTGTACTTTAAATATATTTGATAGCTATGCAACCTATTTTTATAGCAGGACCTTGTGTAATTGAATCTATGGAGCTATTGGAAATAGTGGCTTCTAAACTGGTAGATATTAATCAACACCTTGGAACTGAAATTATTTTTAAGGCTTCTTTTGATAAAGCCAACCGCACATCCATGCATTCGTTTAGAGGTCCTGGCTTAGAAAAAGGACTACAGATGTTGCAATATATCAAGGAAAAATATCAACTTCGTGTTACTACAGATATTCATGAGAGTTATCAGGCTGAAGCTGTAGGACAGGTGTGTGATGTATTGCAGATCCCTGCTTTTTTATGCCGACAAACCGATTTATTGGTATCAGCTGCGAAAACAGGACGTATTGTCAATATAAAAAAAGCACAATTCTTGAGCGGAAAGGATATGAAATATCCAGTAGAAAAGGTGCGAGAAAGTGGTGCTAAGGAGGTTTGGCTAACCGAACGTGGCAATAGTTTTGGGTATAATAACCTAATTGTTGATTTTAGGAATATCCCTGATATGCTCGAATTGGTTGACATTGTTATAATGGACTGTACACATAGCGTACAACGACCAAGTGCTGGCAATGGAAAAACCATAGGAGACAGGCGTTTTGTACCAGCCATGGCATTGGCTGCTAAAGTTTTTGGGGCTACAGGATTCTTCTTTGAAACGCACCCTACACCTGATAAAGGATTGAGCGATGCAGCCAATATGTTGGAATTATATAAACTTGAATCTTTAATTGAAAAAATATTGAGGCAATAAGCTATATAGTAATTATTGTCAAATAGATAGAAACATGAACAATCATACAAAACAATTACTCAAACATACAAAAGAATTTGCAGAGCAATGTATAAAAGATGAAGCTGAAGCATTATTAGAATTGATTCCTCTTTTGGATGATAATTTTGAGAAAGCAGTTGAATTAATGTTCAACTGCAAGGGTAAAATTATTGTTACTGGTGTAGGCAAAAGTGGTAACATTGGCGCAAAGATAGCCGCTACCCTATCCTCCACAGGTACTCCTGCATTCTTTATCAATCCATTAGACGTGTATCATGGCGATTTAGGTGTAATGACTTCAGATGATGTGGTGTTAGCATTGAGCAATAGCGGACAGACTGATGAGCTGTTAAGGTTCTTGCCTATTTTGCTTCATATGCAGGTTCCTGTGGTTTCTATCAGTGGTAACGCCCATTCTTTGCTTGCCAAATACTCTAATGTTCACTTGCTTTGTAAGGTTAAGAAAGAAGCCTGTCCGCTCAATTTAGCACCAACAAGTAGCACAACGGCAGCACTTGCCATGGGCGATGCGTTGGCTGTGTCGTTAATGAAGGTGCGCAATTTTAAGCCAAAAGATTTTGCACAATTCCATCCTGGTGGCGAATTAGGCAAACGACTTCTTACAACTGCGGCTGATGTAATGCGCTCTGACAATCTTCCAGTCATCCCGAAAGAGATGCACTTAGGTGATGCTATCATTCATGTAAGTAAAGGTAAACTTGGTTTGGGTGTTTCGTTAGATAACAATAAAGTGATAGGACTTATAACGGATGGGGATATCAGACGAGCTATGGAGAAATGGCAAGCACAATTCTTTGACAAAACAGTGAGCGACATAATGACAACTTGCCCCAAAACGGTAATGCCTTCAACAAAGATTACAGAAATACAGCGTATAATGAATCAATATAAGATACATACCGTCTTGGTAGTTGATGAGGAGAAATATTTGTTGGGAGTGGTTGATCACTACTCTTGTATGATCTAATTTTTGATTAACAAAAGTAGTTTGAGAACCGTATTTTTTATTTTAAGTTCTTTTTTTTGCTGCATTACTTATGCACAGTCATCCGACTCACTTATTGTTAATACATTGCGTGAGGAGGGTGTTCATTTTTCTAATGACAATAGTGTAGCACTCTTGATGAATGGACAAGAAAAGTTTGACGACCTGTTTTGTGCCATTAAACAAGCCAAAAGCAGTGTTCATCTTGAGTATTTTAATTTTAGAAATGACTCAATTGCAGGTTTACTTTTTAAGCTTCTTGAACAGAAAGCGCATGAAGGCGTAAAAGTTCGAGCTTTGTTTGATGCTTTTGGAAATGCCTCTAACAATCGGCCTCTCAAGCAACATTATTTAGATTCTATACGTGCCAAAGGTGTAGAAATCTATAAATTCGACCCTATAGTGTTTCCTTGGGTTAATCATGCGCTAAGCAGAGATCACCGAAAAATAGTAGTTATTGACGGTGAAGTGGCATATACAGGAGGTATGAATGTGGCAGATTATTATATTAAAGGCAAGGAAAAAGTAGGAAAATGGAACGACTTACATTGCCGAATAGAGGGGTCTGAGGTAAATACGTTACAAGGTATATTCTTAAAAATGTGGAATAAAACAGCTCATCAGAATATTCATGGAACTCAATACTATAGAGCTTATAAGAGCAGAGACTACTTTAAGGGATTAAAACCTGATACCTGTAAGTCGGCAGGTAATAAGTTAGTTGGGATTATTAACCGTGAACCTCTTATTAGTAACAAGATAATAAGAAACTTTTATGTTACAGCTATCAATGCAGCCCACGATAGTATTAAGATTATCAATCCCTATTTTACACTTAATAGTGGTATAAAGAAAGCTTTAAAAAATGCGATTAAACGAGGCGTTAAGATTGAAATAATGTTATCAACCAGTAGTGATATACCCCTTACTCCAGACTGTGGTTTCTATAATGCACACCAATTAATGAAAAAAGGTGCACTTGTTTGGATGTTTACCGATGGATTTCATCACACCAAGATGATGACGGTCGATGGTAAGCTGTGTACGGTTGGAAGCGCAAATCTCAATGCGCGAAGTCTTCGTTACGACTATGAAAACAATGCTGTTATAGCAGATAGATGTACAACAAAACAATTAGATAGACTTTTTGATACCGATAAGAAAAGTAGTTTCCTGCTTACTCCAAAATCATGGAATGCTTTCAGAACGCCTTGGCAAAAGTTTCGAGGTTGGTTTGCACATCTGTTAGTTCCGTTTTTATAACCTATTTTATAGTTTATTTGTTTGACAAGTAAACAGAGAATATAAAGTTTATAAGAAGATGGGGTTATGAGTAAATAAAGTTCATAAAAACAGAGAAAAAGAACTAATCATGAAATTCTATATTCAAAGACCAAAGTCTAAATTCCAATGTAAATAATATTTATTATATTTTACTAATGTCAACATAGCCATGAGTTACAGCGTAAATGGTTAAAGCCGATACACTTTTTACGCCCAATTTCTCCATAATATTCTTTCTGTGCGTAATGACAGTAGTAATACTTATATTGAGTTTATCAGCAATCTCCTTATTTATAAATCCTTGTACTATAAGAGATAATACCTCAATCTCACGATCAGACAAAATCTTTTCTTTTAAGATCTTAGGCATCGGAGGGAGATGTTGCCCCTTACCATGTGCATATTGTTCCAATATCAAGATAGAACGAACTAACTGTTCTTCTGGCACGTTGATACAAAGGCTATGAAATCCACCTAATTGTGTCAATGGATCTTTGGATGTGGTTAATACTATTGTCTTTCTACGTCTATCTAAAAAGAACAATCTGTGTTCCAATGCAATACTTACAGAAACGAAGTAATGGAAGAAAGCATCAGGAGAACTCGCATTTAATTCGTCAAACGAGTTAAATGTAGATACTTGTATAATAGGCATTACCTTTTGTAATATTTGCTGTAATCCTAATATTGACAGTGTATTAGAGTCGATAATGGCAATCTGTGGACGCCCATTATTTGTCATATTTTCTTCCATAATGACCACAAAAGTAATTATTTTTATTCGTTCGCCCTAAGATTTTTTCATTCATTGAACATTAATGTTGTAATTTATTCAATATACAATTAAGACTTTCTTTGATATTTCCATATCTTCATCATTTTGCGTTGAATAATGATACCGTTACAGATGGTAATGAATACAACCAATACTGCACCCAACAGCACGCTGTATATAATACCTCCTCCATCAAGGCTTGGCAGCAAGGTGTATAATACATCCATATAATAACCACGTAATATGCTCAATATAACAATGGAAATAACAAATACGGAACTATGAAGGCAGAGGGAAAGTATTTGGTATGGACGAGCTACTTGTGCTGGACTATACCCTATCAACAATAAGTTACTGAGTTTTGCAGTATTTTTTTGAACAAGCAAGTAAATGCTTAACATTAGGATATAGAAGCTTAAAATAGAAATGATTAGGCCTACAATCATTACTAATGATACTACCAAGCGTAAGAAGTAAACAGTCTTCTCGGTTGACATATCATTGTTTTCTATCTCATATCCATTGTCGTCAATGTACGATGTAAGCACTTTGTCCGTTGGATTTGACACCTTTAAGATAAGTCGACTTGGACTGTTTTCATTGTGTGATGAGTAAACTTTATTACTCCACTTCATGAATTTCTCAGGAACTAATATCGTATTAATTCTACTTGAAAAGCCTATTACCTTTCCCTTAAATGCCCTTGTCTTTCCATTTCCGTTAACTGTCATCTGTACATCCAGCATACTTACTACCCCATCTGATATTTTTGGTAATGAATGTGTACGAGCAAACCCAAAGTTATACATAGCTATGTACGATTTTGGAAGAATAATTGGAACTTCATCTGTTCCATCCTTGTAGGTCCACTGGCTTAAGGAAACATCCACAAAGTCATCGGGTATACTTTCAAAATAGAACTCTGAATTAAGTAATTTAATACCATTCATCGCCATAACTACATTCACTTGATAGCCTGCCGATGTAAACTTACCGACCTCTTTGATGAAAGGTTGCTTAGTAAGCTCATCTATTTCGGATGTTGAAAACGTATTCGTTGTTCCACTAATGGTTGTAGCCGTACTTATCTTCTTGCTGATAATGAGGTTATCGCTCTTCATAAAACTATCTTCACTATTGAAGATTGGTAAAACATCTCGGTAAAATTGATAGCCTGAAAGAATGATTAGCATGCCAAAAAGACTTGCAAAAAAGAATCCTATAAATTGAGGAATGCTTATATGCTGCTTTAGCAGCTTCCATAACAGTTTATTCATAATCGTACTACCTTTTCGTAATTTAGATTCATATGTTTACCTATACTGGTAACAATCACACCTGCACCTTGGCTTTGTGCCTCGTTCATCATGATCTTCGCCATGATAGCTGCGTTCTCATCGTCTAAGTGACTAATGGGTTCATCTGCCAATAAGAAGTCAAATGGCTGTACCAATGCACGCATGAGTGCTACACGTTGTTGTTGTCCAAACGACATCAAACCAATCTTTTGTTCTACCTTGTCGGCAATACCCAGTTCTTCAAACCAGCTCAATATTTCTTGTTTTGACTTAAATTGAGTCATATTGTTTTTGATGGCAATATTCTCGTACGCTGTTAATTCAGGGAACAAGCGAAGTTCTTGAAACAGATAACTAATCTTTGTCTTACGGATTTCTACCCAATCCTTTACCATCAATTTGTTAATCTCTTGCTCGTCAAACTTAATGACTCCGCTATAATCGCATCGCTGCCCTATTAGATAACTGCAAAAAGTACTTTTACCTTTACCTGAATGAGCCTCTAATAAATATAAATGCCCTTTTTCAAAAGTAATATCTTGATTCCATACATCCGAACGCAAATCTGTTTTTTGCGAGAATACGCGAGGTAAAACCTTGCTCCATTCTATTGTATTCATAACCTTTAGTCTAATTTATAAATAATGGTATGTACGTTACCAAACACAGGTTTCAGCAAACGTTGAAACATTTTGAGCATTTTATTGTCTACCCCATCCATATTGATAACCATTACCATTTTTTCTCCTTTTATCTTATTTTGAACGTATTTGTCTATTGGTTTTGCAGAGACTTTGATAGAATTGAGCGCCATCTCCTTACTATTACCCGAGAAGAATTGTAAATCAGACGTAACACCAAACAAGAAACTTGTATTACCATTGGTATAAGCATACGCATTCTTACCCCAGTCAATAATCTTTCCTCCTTGCGGAACTGATTGTTTCCAATAATCTACATCAGCCAACCACTTGCTATGAGTCAGCTGTGCAGCCATGGAAAGATTAAAACAATTTTTGGTATATTGTGGAATCTTGATGCACATATCACCATTCACACTTCTGATAATATTATCTAAATCAATCGCTTGGTTAACACCTGTCAGCAATACTTGCATCTGTTTGTTGTTTTGTAAGATGGGTAGAAATTTGTTACCATCAACATTTACGAACATTCCAAACAGCGAAGTGTTAGGCATTGATTGTATGTATTTTCCTTTAATGGGGCGATACACCTTCAATGATTGTTCTATTTGGTAATTGATACGCTTGTTAAGAGAAAAAGGTCTGCCTGCAATTTCCCAACATCCATTTTTGATATTCATCTTTGCAGAAATCAAGACATCGTTAGGGTTGGCGTCTTTTGGGGCACCTAACATCATAGGTGCAATAAACTGTTCGGGAAATGCCTGTGCCTGAGCTA
>CAMQBR010000041.1 GCA_946999045.1 uncultured Prevotella sp. | reverse complement strand
TCTCAAAACTTCCTAATATATCTTGGCTCATAGGTATTATTCTACTACCCATTTTAATGCTTCCAATAGGGTTTCCATTATCTTCTGTCTTTACTAAAGCCCAGCCTACACTATTAGAGCCGAGGTCTAATCCTAAAACATTTTTCATATTTTATTACTGTTTTATTTGTTTATTTTAATTTTTATTTCTACATTTGCAACAAGATATTTTAAGCAAATCACAATAAGGATTATTCCGTTGTGAAAAATTTTAGGTGGGAATTCTTGTAATTCTCACCTTTTTTTGTATTTTATTGATAGGTTATATGGTATCTTTTTTTATAACCTCATATATTCTTCATTGTTATTAAAGGCAAATATAAGCATTTTATATTTTATTTAAAAATAAATATGCAAATAAATAATTAAAACAAACATTCTTTTGTGTCTGAAATAAAAAGGGGGAGATTCAATTTCAAAATGTAACTACGTTTGCAAAATTAAATAAAAGGTATGAAATAGCATTCTAAATTCAAACTTCTTCGTGGTCGTTCATTTATTTTATGTTGATATTCTTTAATTTGCTTATCCTTGAAATCACTCTTTTGGAGGAATGTATAGAGTTTATAGAGTGTGTATTAGTGTATAACTCTATGCCCCCCTTCTCTCATGAGCCGTAGGGATGTAAAAAAATATATTTTTGTATCCATCTATTGGGTTAGTCATATTATCATTTTTTCATAGACTACATAAATATCGCCCTTTCATTGTAAAGCAAGAAATAAAAATTTATTGATAGCTTCACTGTTTTGAAAGAATAAAGACTGGGGAAAAATAGAAAGCCCTCCCCTACTCAGATCACAATAAATGACTAAAAGATGAATGATGTATTAAAACAAATACATACTTTTTGGGGCTGTTTACGCACACCGTATACCTACAAATGAGTATATCTACAACAAAAAAAATCGAACTTACAAACCATTTAATAAGATAAAAATAGCATCAAATTGAATACTCTACATTACAAAATAGAGGGTAGAGAATTTGAAAACTTTAACAGTATTGATATTTATTAAAGCGACTAAGTTACAATAAACTTTTAAGAAACTATACTAAAATCGATACTTCATTTTAAATTCTTCTCATAAAGCTTTAATACGAAATGATTGCATCTAAATAAAACTTTATTTCTATTTCACGTTTTTTAGGTATTGCACACAAAGTCTTAATACTTTACTTTTGCAAAAAGTTTTCAAAAAGACTTATACAAAGTATTTTACTTGTTTCTATTTTAAACATTTCTGATATGAAAAGATTAAAAAAAGGATTAGCTCTAATAGCTTTCATCAGTGCATTTTCTACCTCTATGTTGGCAGCTACACCAGCTGTTCAGCAAGATACAACATATACAAAATATCGTATTGGCGGTTACGGAGAAATGCTTGCCACTTTCAAAGATTATGGCTTAAATAGATTTGCAGGCGGCAGTCATGGCAACACTCGTATCAATCACAACGAGATTTCTATTCCCCGATTTGTATTAGCAGGCAATTACAAATTCTCTAACAATTGGATTTTAGGAGCCGAGATAGAATTCGAATCAGGTGGCATTGGCGGTTCATACGAGATAGAATCAGGAACAGGAGCCGAGAACGGAGAGTACGAAAGTGGGATAGAGAAAGGCGGAGAGGTATCATTAGAGCAGTTTCATATCACACGTTTGATACATCCTGCTTTTAATATTCGAGTGGGGCAT
Source organism: uncultured Prevotella sp. (assembly GCA_946999045.1). Lineage (GTDB taxonomy): Bacteria > Bacteroidota > Bacteroidia > Bacteroidales > Bacteroidaceae > Prevotella. The sequence goes on along the minus strand of CAMQBR010000041.1, from coordinate 15,821 downwards.
CTTGTTCTTCCCTTAGGGTTAACTAACTCTCACCACGAGCCTTTGTACTTGTTTACGCCAGTGCGTACCGAGGGCGAGACAACCTTAATCCCTTCTACGTGGCACGAAACAGGTTTGGAACTATTTGGCGCACTGGGAAGGGGCTTAGCATCTTTCAATTATCAGTTGCTAGCAACAGCTGGACTTAACCCTGATGGCTTTGGCAAATACTATTGGGTTCGCAAGGGAAAGCAAGGAGCCTTTGAGTTTGACAACTTTACAGCTCCCGCTTATACTGCACGATTAAACTGGACGGGTGTACCAGGACTGCGCATGGGATTTAGTACTTATTATAACCCTGATTGCGGTCGTAACACCGAAAAGTTTAATAACTACAATAACATGAATCCTATCAATGTATTTATGTATTCGTTTGATGCACAATACGTTCATAAATATTTTACCGCAAGAGCCAATGTAATACACGGCTATTTAACAGAAACACAGGAAATTAGCAGCAGAAGAGTTTCTGCCAATTCACCATACGGAACCCGTAAGCGTGGCATAGGCTCGCATGCTCTTAATTACAATGCAGAAGTAGGTATAAACCTTTCAGCATTCTTCCATGGAACAAAGTTTCCTACTATTTATCCTTACGCTCACTACAACTACTATAATCCACAAGAAACAACTGTGGCAGGTATTGCAGCCGATCCACGTACACAAGTTAGTATGTGGGCATGTGGGGTAAACTGGTATCCATTACCTTTTTTGGCTATCAAAGCAGATTACGCCACCCGACAAATAGGAACACATAGCGTATTTGGTAAGGGTAGCTACAATTCTGAGAGCGAAGTACGCATTGGTGTTGCTTACTCACTTTATTATGCAAAGAAATAAAAACAGAAAAAATATTCTTACAAATTTCTAATATAAATTTTAACAACAAAATGAAAAAGAAAGTATTGTTACTTAGCACACTTGCCATGGGTTTGGCATTTACTGCTTGTACAAAAGACGAAGTAGCTACTGTAAATGGTGGCAAAGACACAGAAAACAAAATTATTGAAGAAATTAACAGCGAGGATAATGTAGAGTATACACCAGCTGTAGCAAAGGCTTGGGGTAACTACATGAGAATTGTTGGTGGTTTGTTGGTTAACGATGCTACCACACTCTACAAAGACTGGACTACCAGTTATAAAGGAGGCAAACCATACGCTCAGATATTTAAAGAGCACAATAGCGATACAGAACACCTTAACTCAGCATACGATTGCGTATCGTTGTTAGTAACATACATGGATCACATTGCTGATGAGGTATCAACCAGTAAGATTGGTGAGCCTTTGAAGAAATATACAACCAACTGGATGAGCAAAGAAAACATGAAAGAAGGCTTATACGCTGTAGAATCATGGTATAGCTGGCACTCACGTTTAGACTACACCAACAACATTCTCTCTATCCGTAATGGGTATTATGGCGTATACGATAAAGACTTTGCTCATTTGAGTACTGCTGCCAAGAACTCTCTTTATACATACATACAGGCAAAAAATCCTGCTTTAAACAAGAAGGTGAGCAGTGCTATTCAAGAGTCAATTGATGCTATCCAAAATATTCCACAACCATTCCGTAACCACATCAATAGCAACGAAGCAAAAAAAGCTCAAGAAGCTTGTGGTAACTTAAATGAACTATTAGCAAAAGATGTACAAACTTTCTTGGAAGAGCACAAAAACGATGATAAAGGTCTTGACCCTATTGTAACACATATAGTAGACAATGTAATTGTTCCTATCTATACTGACTTGGTAAAATTAAATACTAAACTAAACAAAGAAATTATAGCATTTGCAGAAAATCCAACAAACGAAGGCTTTGAAAAATGTTGTCAGGCATGGATGAATGCTCGTCAACCATGGGAAACTTCAGAGGCGTACCTGTTTGGCCCTGTAAAGGATAAGGGACTTGATCCTAACATGGATACATGGCCACTCGATATAGATGGTATCAAAAATATTCTTCACTCTCAAAAGTTTGGTGATTTAGAATGGAAAGGTAAGTTCGTTGAAGAAGACGAAGAAAATCCAAATGCTTTGTCTCCTGAAGACAAGAAACAAGCAGAAAACATTGGTGCTGCCCAATCATTACGTGGTTACCATACCATAGAGTTTTTAATCTTTAAGAATGGTAAAGCTCGTACCATAAAAAAATAATATTGTGGTTTATGCTAAATTGCAGGGGGAAAAGAGGAGTAAAAAAGGAAAGTTAACCTACAACAGAACTCTTTATAGGGTGGTTCTATAAATTAGCTTTGACAGATTGTGAGCCTATTTTTGAGCTCAATTTGTTTGTGAGTAAAGGAGTAAAACGAGCTATACGACAGAACGAACAAGCAAATTGAACCAAAAACGGAGCAAGCCGAATACAATCAAACTTGTTTGATTTGTTGAGGCGCAGCCTGTTTTATATAAAAAGAGCCCACAAGACGACAAAGCGTAAAAAGACTGACATAAAAACTTTACGGTGGTAATTTATAGAACCGCCCTATATTTAATGACGAAACTAAAAAAAATTATAATACATTACAAATTGATAATAATAAGTATTTAGCTTTCTACTATCTCCGAACAAACCCCTCAATTTAACATATCTCACCAATATTATATATAACAGTTTCTTAGAAACACCTTCTCAAAGGAAGCAATAGAAGCCTATAAGATAAAACTGGTTCTATAAAAAGAAGTTAAAAGATAACGAAACATATTTAATAGATTTACCCCACCATATATAGGTGGTATTTTATTGAGCCAGTCTTTATCTTATAACTTTTATTATATAATGAACAAAATGAAATTTGACAATGCTATTTAAAGGCTGGTTCGTATAAATTACCACCATAAGTTGTGAGTAAATTTTATAAAATACGTTTTGTTATCTTTTGGCTTCTTTTTATAGAAAAACAGGCTGCGCCTCAACAAATTAAACAAGTTTGATTATATTCGGCTTGCACTGTTTGTTGATTCAAAATGTAAGTTTGCCCAGTTGTATAGCTCGCTACACTCCTTTACTCACTTACATTTAAAAAAAGGTCAAAAAAAAACTAACAACGCTAATTTATAAAACCAGCCTTAAAAGAATTAGCCATATATTAATAAAGAGCGGAGAAGCCAGACAGCTGTTTGACTACCTCCGCATTTTACACATAATAAAAATGCATCAAAAGCAGGATATAATGAAGCGATACAAGTATAGTCTTATCCTTTTAGCTGTAACATTAATAGTATCGTGCAGCGAAGATGGCAACCAACTACATGTGCAGGATGTAGAAGTGCCTAATGGATATGCTCTATCAGCAGGTATATCTACCGAGTTTTCGCGTTCGGCTTATTCGTATGATGAAGCTGCCGATTGGGTAAAGGGACGTTACGAAGTGATGTTCAACACGGGCGACCGCCTGTATGACAATGTAGCAAGCAGCAACTACAATGGCGAAGGCGGTGGACGCGGACCTGTGTTTGTAGGCTACTGCTGTGGTAGTTGCCACAGAGCCGCAGGACGTACCAAGCCATCATACTGGCAAGCCTTCAGAAATGGAAGTGATAAAGCAACTGGCGAATATGGATTTACTTCAATGCTGTGCTATATTACCAAGAAGAATGGGGTATTTTTTCAAAACTATGGACGCGTTCTTCACGATCATACCATATACGGTGTAACACCAGAGGGGGAAATACACTTTGAGATAGACTCGGCTACTTATCATTTTCCAGATGGTGAAAAATACACCTTGTGTTATCCTAAGTACAGAATAACCAAATGGTATGCCGACAGTATAAAACCTGAAGACCTGTACATATCTGTCCGTGTACCATTAAGGCACGTGGGACAAGGTATCATAATGGCACTCGACAGAGATGAGATAAAACGTTTGGCTGCTAAAAGTAATTACCCAGAATGGGGAATTAGTGGAAGATATAACGTTATATCAGAACGTGGAGTAAAGCAAATTGGTGTGGGAGGAAACAAGGCTCACCATGCAGACTTAACCATTGAACTGGGTTATTCTTCAGATATGGGTATGACTAACAGCCGTTTTCCTGAAGAGATATGCCGTGGGCAAAAGCAAGTACCAGAAGGAGCTATGATGGGAATGACTTATAGAAAATTGGATGTAAGTACCGAAGACATGCAGTGTGTTGACCTTTATCTGCATAGTTTGGGCGTTCCTGCTCGTCGTGATATTAACGACCCAGATGTTAAAACGGGCGAAAAGCTCTTTTATAAAGCAGGATGCCACCTGTGCCATGTAACTACATTACATACTAATAAGCGTGGTGTAACCCTCTTGGCAGGCTTACAATTACCTTGGTTAGGTGGGCATCAAGCCGTACATCCTTACTCAGACTTCCTTTTACATGATATGGGATCAGAGATAATGGGTGTAGGACTGAACGATCACATTTGCAGCGGTTTGGCTCGTGGTAACGAATGGCGAACCACTCCTTTGTGGGGTATTGGCTTACAATTCTTAGTAAACGGTCATACCTATTTCTTGCACGATGGTCGTGCTCGCAACTTTACCGAGGCTATTATGTGGCATGGCGGCGAAGCTGAAGTAAGTAAGCAGAAGTTTGCTCACTTTAATAAACAAGAAAGAGCCAAACTTATTAGATTTCTATGGAGCTTATAATAACTATATTTAAGAAGTAAATCTATTCAATATTATGATATTCAACAAAATGTTAGTCGCATTAATGGCGACAGGTATATGTACAGCAGCATGGGCTGAAAATACAGAAAAAATAATAAAAACAGAAAAGAACAACGAGGTTACCATGCAACACTCTAACGATAATGTAATCTACGACAGAGAAAACGGTGTAGTACCTATTGCCGATAATCGTGGTTTCTCACTGTCATCTGCCGATGGCAAGTTTGTATTGAAACCTTACTTGATGTTACAAACAACGTTGAGCGGTAAATATTATGCCGACGAAGGTTTAGACAAAGCATACAATCAAGACAACGTTGCTAACTCTGGTTTTGGTATTCCTTTCGGCATTATCGGCTTTACTGGTAAGGCTTTTGGAAAAATTGATTATAACGTATGTATCAATGCCGCTACCAGTGGTGGAGCTTTGTTGCAACAAGCATGGATAGATTATGCCGCAAATCCAGCTTTGCGTTTCCGCATTGGCAAACAAAAAACTCCATTTGCAAGTAGTTTTCTTACAACATTAGGTGAAACCTTGTTTCCTGTTATGCCAACATCTTTAACATGTACAACCATCATTCCTTATAGTCTTAATGCTGTAAACCCCGCTATTCTTTCTGGTTGGGACTTAGGGGTAAAGCTGCATGGACTTATCAACAACAAGTGGGGATACGAGCTGGGTATTTTCAATGGAACAGGTGGTGGCGTTAACACTGCAACCAAAGGTTTGAGTGATGACAACCACTTCCCCTCATTGCTCTATGCGGGGCGTATTACTTACCAAGGCAACGGAGCCATGCCAATGAGCCAAGGAAATCCAAACTTGATTAACAAAAAAGCCAAATATTTGGTGGGGGTTTCTCTCAATTATAACAATGAAGCTGAAGCAGAATCAACAAACGACCTACGCACTGGCATAGATTTCTCTTTATTAACAGGTCCATGGTCGGTTACTGCTGAAGGATATTATATGCATACCAACTTTACCAAACGGCAGAAGATAGACGATTCTTTCAACTTTATTGGAGGATATGCACAGATAGCTTACTTCATCAATCACAATTGGCAAATAGGTGCACGTTACGATATGATGGACCGTAATGGAAGCAACAAAGATGGCTTTATTAACTGTCCTGCTATAGTTTGCAACTACTTTATTCCTCAAACCAACATTAAACTATCTGCCATGTATCAGTACACTGGTAGGTGGGGACACGATACACAACTCGATCGAGACATCGACAACTTAGGATTGGCTACTCATTGTGGCATAATAATGATGCAATATGCTTTTTAATGATGCGCTATATGAATAAACTTTTAATGAGTTTCTTGCTGTATGTATCGGCACTCTCTATGATGAGTTGCGATTCGGGTAGCATAGAAGAAGTTGAACCCGACAGCGAACAAGGCAGAATAGTAAAGATTGAAGGACAAATAGAAGGCTTAAAAACGTGGCCTCGCAGCTATGATATATCTGTGGCTGGTTTTCGCTCTAAGGATGATTCTGAGGCTTCTCCTTACGCTACTATCGCCAAAGTGATTACTACCGATGAGCATGGCAACATGTCGATAGTACTCTCTGGTATGGGGTCTGATGTTCATTTAATAGAGATATGTGTACTCAACCAGTTAAGACGACGTGTAATGAAATTCGTTTCAGAAGATATTTCAAAAGGTTCTATAAACGATACCATTCGGCTCAATGTGGGCAAAGTAGATGTAAGTATGATGAATGCCATACAGGTAGGTATGTTTAACGGTTTGTGTGCAACTTGCCATAACACAAAACGTCCTGCTGCTAATCTCGACTTAACTGCAGGCCATAGTTATGCTTCATTGGTAAACCATACTTCTACGAAAGTACCAACCAGTAAGCGCATTGCTGCTGGTGATGTTAAAAACAGTATTCTTCATAAGGTTTTGAATACAGATATATCTAACACATGGGGCACCAATCACCCTAATATGCTTAACTCACAGCGTACAGAGAAGTATTTGCTTCGACTTATTGATGACTGGATAAAGTGTGGAGCTCCTAAATAAGAAAAAGCCTCCTCCCCCATTTCCTCTGAAAAGAGGAAACGGGGGCGTTTTATCAATCATACATTATGAAATATATAAAATACATTATAGCAACCCTTTTTGTCTTAATGATTGCACTGTTGGCATACGCCACATACGTTGAACGAATAAATGGTACTACCTTTGTAGCAAAAGCCATCTACCATACGCCTTGGTTCTTTGCATGGTGGACAACATTGACCATTGTTTCTATTATATATATGGCAGGTAAACATCTGCACCAACACATTCCACTTCTTGTGCTACATGGTGCATTTGTCGTTATATTAGTAGGTGCTGCTGTAACCTTTCTAACAGGGAAAGAGGGTAAAATACATCTTCGTCAAGATGTTGCTGAACAGACTTATCTTGACAAGCAAAGCAATGAAATGACAGAACTACCCTTTACGCTTACATTAAAATCGTTTACCATTCAGCATTACCCTGGTACTGATGCTCCATCAGATTTTGTAAGTAACGTAGTTTGTTATGGCAATCATTCAAAAGATACGCTCAACGTTAATATCTCAATGAACAACATTATGAGTATAGACGGCTACCGTTTCTATCAATCTGAATTCGATTCTGACAAGCGAGGCTCTACATTAAGCGTTAATTACGATCCATGGGGAACAAGCATTACATATGCAGGATACATTTTGTTGGCATTAGGTATGCTGCTTACGTTGCTCTTTAAGTATGGCGAGTTTAGGCGTTTGTTGACTTCACCCATCCTCAAAAAAGGATTATTTATGTGCATTTTGGCATTTGGATGTTTGCATACTCATGCCGAAGATGTACCTACCATTAATGCTGACAAGGCACAAATAGTTGCTCGATATCAGGTAGTATACAACAACAGGGTGGTACCTCTTAATACAGTTGCCATCGATTTCTTGCAAAAAATATATGGCAAACATAGTTACAGAGGGTTGGCTGCCGAACAAGTTTTATATGGGTGGCTGGCTAAACCTGAAGTTTGGAAAAAACAAAAGTTTATAAAAATAAAGAACAAAGAGCTGCGTAAACAGCTGGGCATATCGGGTAAATATGCTTCTATGCAAGATTTGTTTAATGAAAACGGCACGTACAAACTTATGCCACTGATACATTTGGAGCAAAAACAAGATGCATTGGGCAAGGCGATTGTTGAACTGGATGAGAAAACTGGACTCATTTTGATGCTTACCAACAACACCTTATTTCAGCCGTTGCCCCCTCACACGCCACAATTAAGTGATATGAGAGTAGAAGCCGAAATATTATACAATCGCATTCCTGCTGTAAATATCTTATTCATACTCAACCTTTCCATGGGTTTTTTCACCTTCTTTTTGATAATTTACCGCTTAATATCGCATCAGTCGTATGCACAAAAAGAAAGTAGAGTGATGCATAGCTTATGGAACTCATCTGTGGCTATATTAGTATTGTCATTGCTTTTTTCCCTTATCACCTACATACTACGGTGGTATGTAGGCAGCAGAGTTCCTCTAAGCAATGGCTACGAAACCATGTTGCTACTATCTTTGTTGCTTATGATTATCACCTTGGCACTGCAAAATCGGTTTTCCTTTGTACTTCCGGTTGGTTTTCTGTTGTCAGGACTTACACTCTTAGTGAGTTATATAGGTAGCATGGACCCACAAATTACACAGTTAATGCCAGTGCTTCACTCGCCATTATTAAGCATACACGTATGCATTATTATGACGGCTTACGCCCTATTGGCATTGATGATGTTGCAAGGTATATTTGCTTTGTGGATAACTTCAAGGAAGACCTCATCTACCTATACAGAAGTAATCTGTCAACAAGTATACACTTTAAGTCGCATCATGCTCTACCCCGCTTTGTTTTTGTTGGCAGCCGGAATTTTTTTAGGTGCCGTATGGGCAAATGTTAGTTGGGGAAAATACTGGAGCTGGGACCCTAAAGAGACGTGGGCTCTCATTACATTAATGCTGTATGCTGTTCCTACTCATCACAAGTCTCTGCCGTGGGTAAACCATCCCCGCTATTTTCACATATACATTATTGTGGCATTTTTAGCCGTATTGATGACTTATTTCGGGGTAAATTACTTTTTAGGTGGCATGCATGCCTATGCTTAAGCAAGTGTGTTCTTTTAATAAAAACTATGATGAAAACAAACAGATATTGTATTTCGGTTGATAACATTAGTGTTCGCTTGGTTGCCTTTGAAGGCGTACAACAAGTAAATGAATATTGGGCTACATTTACAGTAGCCGACCCTACCTTAGATTTTGATACACAGTTTAATAGAATAGAAAAATGTATCGACATGATAAGGCACTCTACCTTTGATGCCTTCCCTAAAGGATTACAACAGGCAAAAAGGGTATTCAGCGTGTATTACCTCAGCGATAGTGCCAATCAAGAAGTACATTTGCGCCAATTATTAGGTAAGCAACAAGGGGCTGTTGCTATCATTCAGCAACCTCCTTTGGGCGGTGGGAAAATAGGTTTGCTGTTGTATATGACGACAGGAACCGTCAATCAATGGAAAAATGAAATGTTGAGCGTAGCACACAATGGCTACGAAGAGCTGTGGAGCGTAGCACAAACAAGCAGTGGTAATACATCTTACGAGCAAACACTTCTTATTTTTTCGCATTATGCAGGTATGTTAAGACTGCATCAGTGTACACTTGCCAACAATTGTATACGCACATGGTTATATATCAACGATATAGACAACCATTATGTGGGTATGGTAAAAGGGCGCAATGAGGTGTTTGACAGCGAGCAACTAACCAATCAAACACATTACATTGCATCTACTGGCATTGGCGGTCGCATGGCAGATCAACAAATTTTGTGCAGCATGAATGCTTATGCCGTAAAGGGTATTACTGAAGAACAGATACATTATCTCTATGCACCAGAGTATCTCAACTCCACCAGCGAATACGGTGTAAGATTTGAACGTGGTACCTATATCGACTTTGCGGGCAGAAGAAAAGTTTTCATCTCGGGTACTGCCAGCATTGACAACAAAGGCAGCATTGTACATATGGGCGACATAAAACATCAATTACAGCGCACTTGGCAAAATATCAATGCCCTGCTCACCGAAGCCCAGTGTACCTTTGAAGATGTAACACAGTTTACCGTATACCTACGCGACACTGCCGACTACACCCTTGTGCACCACATGATGAACGAAACCTTCCCCCACACCCCTTTCATTATCACCCTTGCCCCCGTCTGCCGTCCTGGTTGGTTAGTAGAAATAGAGTGTATGGCGATAAGAAGTATATAAAGGGCTGTTTTTATAAATTACTACTGTAAGCTGTGAGTAAATTTTATGAAATACGTTTTGTTATCTCTTGGCTTCTTTTTATAGGAAACAAGCTGTGCCATAACTATTCAAACAAGGCTGAGTGTATTCGGCTTACATTGGTTTGGGGGTAAAATGTAAAAGAGTTTAGGAGTATAACGAGTACAAACATAAAGTTTTTTTTCGGGCAAAGGTAGTAAAGAAGGAAAACAGAGCGAAGGCGGCTAATATTGGATGCTTATATTATAGGTATATGAAGGGATAAAAAAGTTTTCGGGTAAAGTGAAAAATAAAAGGAGTTTATGGGAAACAATCTATTGTATTTATTTTATGGTAAAGCCTAAATATCACTTTATTAGAATATGGTTTCTATAATAAGAAAATTCCCCAATTATCACGCTGGATAAGTGGGGAATCTCTTTGAACTGTATTGTTTAATCCAAACACTTTTTTATGATTTCATCACTGATGCCATTTTCTTTCATTCTTTCAGCAACTACTTGTTTATAATTATTTACTTCATGGTAGTGGAATATCATGTGTCCAAGTTCCTCTAAGGCATTTTCTATACGTTTTCTACCTTGCTCGGTATTCAAATCAATATCGGCAAACTTCGATCTATCACGGTGGAGATTGAGGTAGTATATCCCCCCCATAATTAAGGCAGATATAGCAGATATATCTATATCCTTAAATTTCCCCTCGTAAGTATTGACAAGAGGTAATGTGTGCATTTCCCTAAGCATAGCTGTACGAACCGTAGTTTCATTGCCTTCTGCTATTTCCCAACGCAGTAATTCCAGTATTACGGATTTGTCTTGAAGTGACTTATGCACATCCTTGAGAATATTGATATAACCTAATTCGGAATCAGTAGGAATTGGAATATCATTGAGGACATCCTTCAACCAATAGTCGTATCTCTTAACGAATTCATCATAAAATTCGCTAAGATTGTCATATCTGTTATAGAACACAAGCGGCTCTATTCTGGCTTTTTTGATAAGTTCTGTCACCAACACTGATGCAAAGCCTTTTTTCTTGATCAAACTTTCTGCTGCCTTGATAATATCTGCCTGTATATCAACGTTTGTCCTTCTGTATCTTTTGGGGTTATTTTCTTCTTCTGCCATCTAAAAAGGTATTGATTTTTAATTTTCACAAGAGCGATCACCAATTGCTCCAACTGTACTATTTCGTGTGAAGCCAATACTCTAAGCCGTGCTTCCTTGGTTCTTACCGCTGGATATGTGATACCGCTTACAAAGATACATCTTTTTTTTTGTAATTCACGTACTATTTCATATACTTATTCCTCTTTTAATAAAAACACTATTTGTGGATTATTCTTGATACGTTCAATCTCTGTATCTACAAGAGATAGAACATCTTGTTTGACACATTTATAGTTGGCTTCGATAGCCTCTTTGAGATTATCAGAGCCAACTTCATTTATAAAGTCTCAGGTATGAGCTAATAGGCTTTCATCTCAACGTAAACATCGTAAGCATCCAATACAGGCCCTGTTTTGTCAAGAAATATACCAATATTTTAACACTTGTCTAAGTCGTAAAATAGAAATAAATACTATACTTTTTAGCTCCTCTAATTGCTTGTTTTTAGTATCTATACTATTTTGTAAGCCAATCTCCACCACTTAATGCTGCTATTTTGTGCATTTAGAGGTGCAACTAATCCTTGAAAAGGAAGAAAAATCGAAGTTGGTGTAAACTGACTGATAATGAGGAAGAAACGAAACGATTTGCGTAGAAGTGCTCTTTTCAAAAAGGGCAGGAATATGCAGATTTAGGCAGAAGTTCAGTTACCAAAGCATTACCTGATTTTGAGATAGGTAACGATGAAGTAATGTTCGGTAACTGAATTATTTTCGCTCGTGTGGCTGTTGCTGCGGTCGGCAGTTTTCTGCATAAGTGAGGAACGCTTTAATTCGGGTAACTTTGCCCATAAAAATTAAAGCGTATGAAACAAGAGAAAATGAAGGTGTTGCTCTACCTCAAAAAGAGCGGTCTTGACAAGTCGGGCAAGGCTCCCATCATGGGGCGTATTACACTTGGAAGGAGTATTGCACAGTTCAGTTGTAAACTCTCCTGCAACCCCGACTTGTGGAATCCACGAGAGAGCAGAATGGATGGTAAGAGTCGTGAGGCGGTGGAGATAAACGGTAAATTGGAAAATCTGCTGTTGTCTGTTCAGTCGGCTTATCAATCTCTGCTATCCAAAGGTTGCCTATTTGATGCAGCCGATGTGAAAGAGCTGTTCCAAGGGAGCGTACAGACACGATGCATGCTCATTGAAAGGCTGGATATGCTCATTAAGGAGAAGGAAAGCCATGTTGGTATAGACATCAAGGAAGGAGCCATACACGGCTATCACTCTACCCGAATTCATTTGCAGAAGTTTATTCAACGGAAATACAAGGTGACAGACTTGGCTTTCTCACAGCTCACAGAGAACTTTATCTATGAGTTTGGGCAGTATTTCTTAGGTGAGTGCGGTTTTCAAGAAAGCACATTCTATAATGCAGCCACGCATTTGAAGACGGTATGCAGGTTGGCTTACCGTGAGGGATTGGCTGATGTACTTCTATTTGACAAAGCCAAAATTAGCAAGGGCGACAAGAGACTGCCCAAAGCACTTGACAGAGGGGCATTTGAGAAGTTAAAGACTCTTCAATTTGAGGACTTGGAGGAGGAAATGGAAACGGCAAGGGATATTTTCCTCTTTGCCTGTTATACGGGTGCTGCATATTGTGATTTGATGGAACTGGACAAGTCCCATCTTGTGCGTGACGACAAGGGAAGTTTGTGGTTAAAGTTCAACCGCCACAAGACAGGTGTGCCTTGCCGTGTCAAACTGCTGCCCGAAGCCATACGGCTGATGGAGAAGCTCCACAGCGATGAAAGGGAAACATTGCTCCCTTTCATGGGATATGCCACTTACCAATCTTATTTGAAAGCCCTGCGGCTTCGTGCAGGCATCTCGTTTCCTTTTACCACACATACGGCAAGGCACACCTTTGCCACATTCATCACGCTTGAACAGGGTGTACCTATTGAGACCGTGAGTAAGATGCTGGGACATTCCAACGTGAGCATGACCGAGCGTTATGCAAAGGTAACGCCACAGAAACTCTTTGAGGAATTCGACCGTTTCCTTTCTTTCACCGAAGAGATGCAGTTGGCTATCTAATCCTTATTAAGTCATTTGATTTCTTATCTATTCATTTAATTAACTTCAAACCACCAAGACAATGAGAAGTACATTCAAGATACTGTTCTATATCAACAGACAGAAAACAAGGGCAGACGGCAACACCGCCATTCTCTGCCGTATCACCATAGACGGAAAGAGCACCGCCATTACCACAGGAGAAGAGTGTAAAGTCTCCGAGTGGAACTCCAAACAGGGTTTGACAACCAATAGGAAGACCAACCAAAGAATCAATGAGTTCAGGGAATTGATAGAAAAAACCTATCGGGACATACTGACGATGGAAGGAGTGGTAAGTGTGGAACTTATCAAGAACAGTTTGCAAGGCATTGCCACCAATCCCACCACGCTCCTTGCAATGAGCAAGGCGGAACTGCAAGCCGTCAAGGAAAGCGTTGGAAAGTCAAGGGCAGAGGGGACTTATCTGAACCTTTACTATTCTGATAAAAATCTCCGAGATTTTATCGAAAACAAAGGAGTACAAGACATATCTATCGTCACCATTACGGAGAGTTTGTTCGAGGAATACCGTTTCTTCCTGAAAAAGCGTGGACTGAAAGCATCGACTGTCAATACCAATCTATGTTGGCTGAGCCGACTGATGTTTCGTGCGGTGAGCAGCAGGATTATCCGCTGCAATTCCTTTGAGAACGCCAAGTATGAGAAGGAGGAAAAGAAGATACGCTTCTTGCAAAAGGGCGATGTAATGAAACTCATGGCAATGACGATGAACGACAGAGAATCGGAATTGGCTCGGCTGATGTTCGTCTTCTCCTGCTTCACAGGTATGGCTATCGCTGATATGGAAACGTTGCAATATAGGCATATCCAAACGGCAGCGGATGGACAGAGGTATATCCGCAAAGAGAGACAGAAGACAAAGGTCGAGTTCATCGTACCACTGCATCCCGTAGCTGAAGCCATCATCAGCCATTGCAGGAACGAGCAGGCAAGAAACGAAGAACAGCAGACGGTGAAAGAAAAAGGCGACAGCCTTGTCTTTCAACCTCATTGCAGCCGTAGCGTGATGGGCAAGAACCTGAGCATCGTGGGTAAGGCTTGCGGTATCCGTCAAAGACTTTCGTACCACATGGCAAGACATACGTTTGGTACGATGTGTCTAAGCGCAGGTATTCCTATTGAGAGCATAGCCAAGATGATGGGGCATACCTCCATATCAAGCACGCAGATTTATGCGCAGGTAACGGACAACAAGATTTCAAAGGATATGGACAGGCTTATAGCCAAACAATCGGCAAATGAGAAAGAAATAGCGGAGAGAGAGACTTGTGAATCTTCGGATATTGTAACCTGTAAAATGGAAGAAACGGCATGAATACGAACTATAAACAAAGGACAATGACTAGCACGGAGAATCATCGTAGCTATTTTGATTGGGGCTGCAATATGCAGGTCATTCGCAAGGGAAATGGAGGGATAGCCATGACAGAGAGTGAACTTGTGAGGTTCTTCGGGGTAACATGGAGGAAACTCAACCATAGGATGCAAACGATAATAAAATCCTCCAACCTATATCTCGATGAGAGGATTGCAGGTGAGGAAGATATTTATGCAAACGAACAACTAAAAGGTTATGCTCCGCTCTATCCGCTTCCTGTCATCATCGCCCTGTCTTTTCAGTTGGACAGCACGGAAGCCCATTTATTTAGAGAGTATCTCTGTGAGAGATTGCAGAAACCTGCATCCGTGATAACACCGATATTTCTGCTCGGTAACACGAATAACTAATGATTATTTCTTATCTTTCCTTTTTCTTTCACCGATTATATCTTACTACATTACTACAATAGGAGTTAAAGCGGTGAAAGAAAAAGGATTAACGTGTAGTAAAATACCCGAAACAATGGTACTACGCAGTAACTACAACTGCCCTTCTTCTTTCACCGCTTGATTACGATTAAAAAGGAAATTATATGATGTTTGTTATTTGCCTGACAATCCTCTGAAGTATGCTTTCATTGCTTACAAGTATAGATGCGGTGCCTGTCATTCCGCTGATGAGATTATACTTGCAATCTGTTATCCTTACCTGTGCCGTGAACACGTTGCCTTCTGCCGTTTGTAAGGGTATATGCGATGTGGCTGTTATTACACCATTTGCAACTCCGTAGGTTTCTGCATCGTAACCCTCAAATTCGATGTTTACCGTCATTCCTCTCGCTAACGTATTTACGTATTTATAGGGAACGGCGATTGTGCCTTGACGGGCATTTGTCATCTGTACCTTTGCACTGATGGTTTCAGGATAAGGTATAAAGTATGCACCTGCCAGTAGTCCTAATATTACAATAGTGATAATCATGATGCCATAGCGTACAATTTTTGACGGTATCTCGCCAATGATGTGCCTTACCTTCTCGCTGCGGAGTTCTATCTTGTCGTCTACCATAGTTGTTTTTCCTTTACGTTAGTTTCCTAACTCCAATTGATTCTTTACAAGATTGTAGTATGCACCACGCTTTGCCGTGAGTTCCTCGTGGTTGCCAATCTCGACCACCT
>CAMQBR010000040.1 GCA_946999045.1 uncultured Prevotella sp. | reverse complement strand
TCAAATACAAAGATAATAAAAATATGGGCTTACACACTTTTATAGGACAGTACCATTTTTATATGCTAATGATATAAAACACATATTGTTGGTTGCTATCCTTTGTCGTATTTCCCAATAACTCTAACTTGTAAATACAATATACGTTGGTAATTTTTATGAACCTGCTTAAGGCTGGTTCTAAAAAATACCAACGTATATAGTGAGTAATTTTTAAGAGATATGTTTTGTTGTTTTTTTTTCTTTTATAGGAAACAGGCTTTGCCACAACAACTCAAATAAGTTTGATTGCATTTGGCTTGTACTTGTTTTTGGTTTTACATGTAAGTTCACACAGTTATGTAGCTTGCAACACTCCTTTACTCACTTACATTAAAAATAATTTTATTACCAAATTAATCTTCTTCAGATGCTTGCTCGGCTTCGTGTTCTGCAATCAGCTTAGACTGCAAATCGTTTGAAACAAGTTCGTAACTTGAGAACTTTGTTGTAAAAGAAGCTCTGCCACCTGTAATCGAACTTAATGCTATAGAGTAGTTAGATAGCTCTTTCAAAGGTATCTTAGCCTGCAACTTTTGATAGCCAGCTTCACTGTCCATACCCATAATCAGAGCGCGACGTCCTTGCAAATCGCTCATCACATCGCCCATATAGTCGGCAGGTACATAAACTTCTAGGTCGTATATAGGTTCCAAAATTTTTGGACCAGCATTTTTAAAGGCATCAGCAAAGGCATGGCGTGCGGCTAAAGTAAATGAAAGTTCGTTAGAATCTACTGGGTGCATTTTACCATCGTAAACTACTACTCTTACGTCACGTGCATAACTACCTGTTAACGGTCCACGTTCCATGCAATCCATTACACCTTTTAATACAGCAGGAATAAAGCGCAAATCAATGGCACCACCCACAACGGAATTGATAAATACCAATTTACCACCCCATGGCAAGTCTACCGTTTCTTTGCTTTTGATGTTCATCTTAAACTCCTGACCGCCAAACTTATAAACAGTGGGATCGGGCATACCTTCAGCATATGGTTCAATAATCAAGTGAACTTCACCAAACTGTCCAGCGCCACCCGATTGTTTTTTATGTCTGTATTCAGCCTTAGCCTGCTTAGTAATAGTTTCGCGATAAGGTATCTTAGGTTCTATGAAGTTGATAGGCAGTTTTTCATTGTTTTCCAAGCGCCATTTCAAAGTACGCAAATGAAACTCTCCTTGACCATGAACAATAGTTTGGCGCAACTCTTTAGATTGCTCTACTACCCATGTTGGGTCTTCCTGACGCATTTTTAGGAGAGCTGCCATAACCTTTTCTGTATCACCAGTATTAACCGCCTTGATAGCTCTGCTGTATTTTGGACGTGGATATTTAATAAAGTCAAATTTCCATTCACAGTCTTTACTATTAAGAGTATTTCCTGTTTTTACATCCTTTAGCTTCACGGTACAACCAATATCTCCAGCGTTTAACTGGTTAACGGCTATACGATTGGCACCTGCACAAGCGTATAACTGTCCGATGCGCTCTTTAGAATTGCGGTCGGCATTAGTCAATTCGTCGCCTGTTTTTACACTACCGCTCATTACTTTGAAATAAGAAACCTCACCGATATGAGGTTCCATACCCGTTTTAAAGAAATACAATGAAGTAGGTCCTGCAGTATCTGGTGTAACTTCTTCTCCACGAGTATTATGTATTTTTGGCATCTCACTTACAAAAGGAACTACATTTCCTAAAAATTCCATTAAGCGACGTACACCTTTATCTTTTCCTGCACAAACACAAAATACGGGGAAGATGCTGCGGGTTATTAATCCCTTGCGAATACCCTTGCGCATATCGTCTTCGCTCAGAGTCTCCGCCTCGAAGAATTTCTCCATCAATCCTTCATCATTTTCGGCAGCAGCTTCTACTAAGGCTTTGTGCAATTCTAATGCTTTCTCTTTTTCTTCAGTAGGTATATCCTCAACAATAGGGTCGCCTCCGCCCTCTTTCCAAGAATATTTTTTCATTAATAAGACATCAATAATCTCGTTAAAATTAGGTCCTGTCTGTATAGGATATTGTATTTGAACGCACTTTGAACCGTAAATTTCTTTCATGGAATTGATAACAGCGTCAAAGTCGCATTTATCAGAATCTAATTGATTAACCAAAAAGATAACAGGTTTTTTTAATTTTTCGGTATATCTAAAATTATTCTGTGTACCTACCTCAGGTCCATACTGACCGTTAATTAATATAACCGCCTGATCGGTAACGTTCAGTGCAGTGATAGCTCCACCCACGAAATCGTCCGAACCAGGGCAATCAATGATATTAAGTTTTTTGTTATTCCACTCTACATGAAAAACTGTAGGGAAAACAGAGTAGCCATATTCCTGTTCTACAGGGAAATAATCACTTACGGTATTTTTTGCTTCTACTGTTCCACGACGCTTAATAATACCACTACCATATAACATACTCTCGGCAAGCGTGGTCTTGCCGCTACCCGCACTGCCCAACAATGCGATGTTTTTAATCTCATTTGTCTGATATACTCTCATATCGGTTTAGATTTAAAATGGTTAGTACTCTATTGTTTAGATTATGACGCCTAAGGTAGGTGTTTTTTTACAAAACGCCAAAAAAATATGCAAAAAACTATCATTCTTTTTATTCATATTTGTACATTTGCATTCCAATTGATGATATTTAGTGATGGCAGGCCTGTATTTACATATACCTTTTTGTGCAAGCAGATGTATTTATTGTGGCTTCTACTCAACAACTCACAGTAATTTACAGCAAACTTATGTAAATGCTTTGTGTCATGAGCTGGAGTTGAGGAGGAATTATCTATCATCGTGTGTACAAAAACAGGATGAAGCCATACCGCTCATTTCTACTATATATATAGGTGGAGGTACTCCTTCGCAACTATTACCTCAACAAATCAATCAGATTTTTTCAACCATTGGTCAACTTTATTTTCATGATGATGAAGCGTTTATGGCATCAACGTGCGAAATAACCATGGAATGTAATCCAGATGATATTACTCCTGAATTTGCTCAATTTATCCAAACAACTCCCATCAATCGAATAAGTATGGGTGTTCAAACTTTCTCTAATCAGCGATTAAAGTTCTTACATAGGCGACACAAGGCAGAAGATATTGCACCAGCCGTAGCCCTATTGCGTAAGTATGGTATATATAATATTAGTATTGATTTAATGTTTGGCTTTCCACAACAAACACTTGCTGATTGGGAATACGATATTTGGCAAGCACTAGTTTTGCATGTAGAACATATATCGGCTTATAGTTTGATGTACGAGGAGGGCACCCCTTTGTTTCAATTGAAGCAACGAGGAAGAGTTCAGGAGATAAACGAAGACCTATCGCTCGCCATGTATCAAACCTTGGTTACTCAACTAAAAGAAGCGGGATATGAACATTACGAGATAAGCAACTTTGCCTTGGCTGGCATGCAAAGCCAACATAATAGTAGTTATTGGAAATCCATACCTTATTTGGGTATTGGAGCTTCGGCACATTCGTATAATATAGAGTCGAGGCAATGGAATGTTTCTGACGTCAATGAATATATCTCATCCATCCAACAAGATAAGCCTTCTTTTCAATGGGAATATCTTGACAGCGATACACGGTACAATGATTTGATAACAACGGCTCTGCGTACTTCTCGTGGTATTTGTATTTCTCAGCTTGAACCTAAATACAGACATTATATGTGCAAGCAGGCACAAAAGAATATTGCCCTTCATCTGTTAGAGATAAAAGACGGCTATCTTCGTTTAACACCTAAAGGTATTTATGTGAGCGATGCCGTTATGACGGATTTAATATATGTGTAAGGATTTAGATAAAATAGCAAGTTCAATTAAGAAATGCAACTTTTGTTTGTTTTCGAAAGTTGTATTTTAAAATTAGACTTATGGGCATTTTTCTTAAATTTGCAAATGTAGTTGCATTTGAAGTTGAATCTACCTATTCATTTTTTGCTTTTTTTGTATATTTGCAAAAGGGGTATATTATCTATATAATGTAAGTCCTCTTTTTAAATCTATATATTATTCAGTATGATACTTACGCTCATTGTATTATTTGTTACTATTGTTATGTTTCTTATCGGTCGGGTTCGATCGGATATTGTAGCATTATGTGCCCTTGCCGTGTTACTATTAAGTGGCATTCTTACTCCACAAGAAGCATTATCAGGTTTTTCATCACAGGTAGTTATTATGATGGTAGGTTTGTTTGTGGTGGGAGGAGCAATCTTACAAACAGGATTGGCCAAGGCTACCAGTCAGAAGATAATCCAATTAGCTAAGGGAAACAATATTACGTTGTTTCTGCTCGTTATGCTTACTACAGCTTTTATCGGAGCATTTGTCAGCAATACTGGTACGGTAGCGTTGATGATGCCTATAGTGGTAAGCATGACAGCTCAGTCTAAAATTACTTCAAGCAAACTACTTATGCCACTTGCTTTTGCTAGTAGTTTAGGCGGAATGCTAACATTGATAGGTACTCCTCCCAACCTTATTATTCAAGAAACATTAATCAATGGAGACTTTAAGCCTTTATCATTCTTCTCGTTTTTACCTATTGGGCTTATTGCTATTGTGGTAGGAATCATTGTATTGTTACCTCTTAGTAATTTATTTTTAGGAAAAGAGAAAAAAGAAAGAGGAAAGAAAAAGCGAAGAAATAAGAGTTTGGATGAATTGGTAGACGAGTATCAACTGCAAAATTACTTGCAGGCTTACCGCATCAATCCGCTTTCTTCGTTGTGTGGCAAAACAGTTGCGCAGCTTGATTTGCGTAACAGATATGGAGTGTCTATCATAGAAATTAGAAAAGAAAGCTATAAAAGCGGTCGACTCATACAACAGGTTAAGCAAAAGGTACCTAACGCTGCTACTGTATTACGAACAGGAAACATTATTTATCTAACAGGCGATATTGATAAAATGGATGCCTTTGCGCAGGACAATGCTTTGGAAAAGCTAGATCGTAGCTCAGTAAACTTCTATGACATTGGTATGGCAGAGCTGGTGTTAATGCCACAATCTAATATGTGCGGCGTGCATTTAAAAGATTCTGGTATCGGTGAACAATACAATATCAATGTAGTGGGTATTCGTCGACATGGCGATTATATGGTAAAGAGTCTGGCTAATCAACGATTGCAGGCTGGCGATGTGCTGTTGGTACAAGGTTCATGGAGCAATATAGATAAGCTGGATGTAGCTGATAGTGGCTGGGTTGTGTTGGGAAGACCTATCGAACAAGCTAACAAGGTGATACTTGACTATAAAGCACCTATCGCAGCTCTTATTATGGTTTTGATGATTTGCATGATGGTCTTCGATTTCATACCTGTAGAACCTGTTACAGCTATTATTGTAGCTGGATTGTTGATGATACTTTGTGGATGTTTCAGAAATGTGGAAGCAGCTTATAAAACTATAAACTGGGAGAGTGTTGTGTTAATAGCAGCAATGATGCCTATGTCTATAGCTTTAGAGAAGACAGGTGTATCACAACTCATCTCTCATTCGTTAGTCAATGCCTTGGGAGCTATGGGCCCACTGGTTCTCTTGGCAGGTATCTATTATACCACTACTCTTATGACTATGTTTATCAGTAATACTGCCACTGCTGTACTCATGGCACCCATTGCAATGTCGGCAGCTTCGCAGATAGGCGTTACTCCGTATGCCTTCTTGTTTGCCGTAACTTTAGGAGCCAGTATGTGTTTTGCTTCGCCCTTCTCTACTCCACCCAATGCATTAGTGATGAAAGCAGGGCATTATGAATTTATGGATTATATAAAGGTGGGCTTACCATTACAATTATTGATGGGAATTGTGATGACCTTTGTATTACCTCTTCTCTTTCCTTTTTAAAATTATGTAGGTATTACTTTTCGCTTTTTATATTTCATATTTTCCGTTTCTTATTTAATAAGTTCCTTTACAACTTCTCCTCCAATAATCAATCCAGCTGTAGCAGGAACAAAAGCATTGCTGGCAGGTATTGTACGTTTCTTGTTTGTTATGTGTACAGATGTCGTATCAATAGGAACAGCATCAGCACTTTCTTGATAATCAAGCACAAAAGGTTTGCGAGGTTCTTCGTCGCTAAAAACAACCTTTAGATGACGTATTCCTAATTTTCTTAGTTTCTTTCTAATCACCTTTGCCAACGGATCCATTTCTGTTTTATTAATATCTGTTACTCTAAATCGAGTTGGATCCAACTTGTTAGCAGCTCCCATACTCGATATAATGGGCACCCCGATAGCATGACATTGCTTTATCAACTCTATTTTAGCAGCCATAGTATCTACACAATCCACCACATAATTACATTGAGATAAGTCTATTTGGTTGGCAGTTTCGGATAAATAAAACATAGGATAAGTATGTACTGTACAATTAGGATTAATATCCCATACACGCTGTTTAGCCACTTCTACCTTCTTTTGTCCGATCGTAGAATGCAATGCAACAAGTTGACGGTTGATATTAGACATACTTACCACATCATTATCTATCAAACTAAGTGTGCCAATGCCACTGCGTGCCAGCACTTCTACCACATAACTACCTACGCCACCCACACCAAATACAGCTATATGTGCTCTACGAAGTGTGTGTATAGCTTTAGTACCAAATAACATTTCGGTGCGTGTAAACTGATTTTCTATATTCATATTTTTGTAAATGTAACTGCAAAGTTAACTAAAATATTCCGTATTTTATGTACTTTTGTAATCGTATGAAATGGTATAAAACATGGATATATGGTTCTATTTTAGTTTTGAGTATGATTTTATTAGTTGTACTCAATTTATGGATGGGTGCTGTTTATATCCCGTTTAAGGATATTTTAGAGATATTGTCTATGCCATTCCATACAAACAATAGCTTTTCATTCATTATTTTACAATTACGTTTGCCACAAGCTATTACCGCATTATTCTGTGGAGCTGCTCTCTCTGTGAGTGGACTCATGTTGCAAACTGCTTTTCATAATGCTTTAGCAGGACCGTCAATCTTTGGTATTAGCAGTGGTGCAGGCTTAGGAGTAGCCATTGTCATGCTGTGTTTAGGCGGAAGTTTATCTACAGTGATATTCACAGTAAGTGGTTTTTTGGCTGTGTTGATTGCTGCTTTTGTGGGAGCGATGTTGGTAACAGGAATTATCTTGTTATGTTCTCATTGGGTAAAAAGTGATGTTATGTTATTGATAGTAGGTATCATGATAGGATATTTATCATCATCAGCTATTGTCTTGATTAATTTCTTTGCAACTCAAGAAGGAGTAAAATCTTATATGATGTGGGGAATGGGTAACTTCGGCAGTGTTTCTTTACAACTGCTACCCTTGTTTGTGATATTGATTATCATAGGACTTTTCTGCGCAACTCTTCTCGTAAAGCCTCTCAATGCTTTGCTCTTAGGTGAAAACTATGCACGTAATTTGGGTATAAATGTACAGCGAGTACGTAATTACCTTCTTATTGTAACAGGATTATTGACCGCAGTTTGTACCGCATTTTGTGGTCCTATAGGTTTTATTGGATTGATAGTTCCACACATTGCTCGCCTTATTATCCAAACAGATAATCACCGACAACTACTTCTCTTTACCATGCTTATGGGGGCTATTATAGCTCTTGTTTGTAACTTAATATGTGTTTTATTTGGTGAGCAAGGCACACTTCCACTGAATGCCATTACCCCTATTATAGGTGTACCTGTTGTTATTTACATTATTTGGAATGGAAGAAGCTAAAAGGGTTCTTTCTTTTTTCTTGAAAAAAACAGACTACTTGGTATTAAAGGCAGAACTCTTTCTTTCTACTCCTAATACAATGAGGGATACTACCACTGGAGCAATACAACAGAAAGTGGTTAAAATAAAGTATTGTCGGTACCCCATGGCTTGTTGTAACGAGCCTGAAATCATCATTCCGCACATAACAGATAACGTTGTAAGCGACAAACAAAGCGGATAGGTAGCAAATCTTTTTACCTCACTATAATATACTATGTAGCGAAGATAGGCAAACAATCCAAAACCGCAGGTTAATTGTTGCACAAAAATACAACATGATATCCATGTAATGTTGTTGGGTAACGTAAAACTAAGGTATACATAAATAATATTAGGTAAACACAAAGCTATAGTCATCCATGGTAACATTGTAAAGAGCGAATGTTTTAGTAACAAACAAAAGCCAATAATTACTCCCAATGCTAAAGCAAAAACACCCACAGTACCTTGTGTAAATCCAAACTCTTGTGGCGAAAGACACAAACCTCCACTGCTTCCTAAATCTATTGTAAACAGCATTGATATAGGGGCGAGCAATACAAAAGGTAAGATATAAAACAAAATAAAGAGTATGCCTGACCATGATCGAGGCATACGAATAAGGTCGGCTAAGGTGTTAAGACTGGCATAGAACATATCAGCCACACGCACATTGTATTCTCGTTTACGGTTAATGGTGCGTGGAAGAATAAATAAATTCCATATCCATAATATGCCCAATAGCATACTAAGCATATAGAATGCGGTGCTCCACGAACTTTTTATCATGCGTGTTAGCACTTCTAAGTTGCCTGCCATCATTACTATGATACCTAAACCTATAAGCATAGCTATCAAGTAGTATGATAGTTTGCGAATGCTAAGTGTAGATAATTGTTTGCTGTTGATGGCGTTTAGGATATATTTATCGGTTGAAATATCATAAAATACAGTAGAAACAGATAGTAAACCATAAAGAAGTGGCATAGTGTCTGTCCATTCGTTGTTGGCAAGTGCGTAGGCTATGCCTGCAATAGAAAGCGTAAACAGCAGTTGGGTACCTAATATCCAACCTCTGTGATAATGTGAGATGTGTACAAAAAGTGATAATATAGGACGAAGCCATAGAGGTAAAAAGCAGCAAGATATAAAGAAAGTGAGCTCACTATTGTTTACCCCCAATCGTTTAAAAAGAATGAGAGAGGTTAGAAACAGAACAACGTATGCCAGCCCTTTAGATACATAAAGGGTTGGCATCCACCTCCATTCTACATTAAAATGCAGATTAGCTTCAAATGGAGATTTGAATATCTTTTGTTTTATATTGCGCAACATATATTAATTCATAATTCTTATCTACATTGCTGTTTCTTATGTTTTATTTCTCGCAGATTTTGCAAATTATGCAGCCTATAGAATGTATGATATGATCTATTTGTGTAATCTATATGCCTTATACTACAAAGATGAGTACGAAACTCCTTACTGGTACATTTGAGCGATTTGCGAACCACTGTAGTAATGTTTAAGAATGTCGGTGTAATGATACCCTTGTTCGCCCATTACGGCAGCACCAATCTGACAAAGGCCTACACCATGTCCCCAGCCAGCACCTGTGATAACAAACTTTCGAGGAACCCCATTCATCACATCTTGCTTATTTACTACAAATGCAGAACTGTATAAATGTGTCTTAGATAGCGTGCGACGTATCTCTAATTCTTTTCCAATAGTAAACGATTGCAGGCTTCCTATAATCTTTAAAAGATAGATACGTCCACTCTTTCCTCGTTCTAATACAACCAAATCAAGAATATCTCCTAACTCCATACCCAGCTTTTCTTCTATCAGCATACGCAATTCCTGCTGCGTATATGTTACCTCCCAGCGGTAAAAATCAATTGTCTCTTGGTCGTAATCGTTTAATACTTGTGATAAAATCTTTTTGTTATGCGTGTTACAAAAAGCATCTGGAGTGTTTCTTATCCATATTTCTGCATTATTCTCATTGGTCAAATCTGGTATTTGTTCACGGTCATTTTTTGCTATATCACGTACAGGAGATAAATAAGGTTTAGTAATATTTTCCCAGCAATAGCGATATTCTTCGCTGATGCCACCACAACATTTACTAAATCGAGTATCACATATCTCGCCATTGTACATTAATATCTCTCCCCTTGTTTGCTGTATAGCCTTTACAACATATTTGTTAGTTTCTTTGGTAATGCCTTGGTAACGCTGACAATGGTCATCGGCACATACATCAAAAAGGGTATGGTCCTCACGATCGTACCAGTGTATGAGCTTATTTTTATCTTTGAAGAACGAGCTTTCTGTTGTCTTGTTCTTTTCTAAATGTTGATGTTTTTGTATCTGAGCTAATAACCAACTGCGCGATATAACAGCATGAGCCTTTAATAATTCTAACGAAGAAGTAGCTTTCATCTCACTCGATATAACGCTTTCCAAATAGTTTTCTACTGGTAATTGGTTGATAGCGCATATTTTATCACCATTAATAATAAAGCGCAATGTACCATGAAAAGTTTGTATCTCTTTGCGCTCCCAATGGAAATTGATGCCAATAGTAACATCGTTTAAAGAAAATGTGGCACTATCAGTCTGTGGCGTAAAGCAAAGTTCGTGGTGATATTGTCCATTCCACAAAATAGAGCCAGCTTCAAATTCCACCTTTTGACAGCCTCGTATAGGCTTTTCTTGACAGATATATGATTGATTCAGTGCAAAACAAATTTGCTTTGCATTGACAATACCCACTGAAACTTTTGGCTCTTTCTTTTCATCTTCATTAGTTGAGAAAGCTTTTAATTTCGAAAGTGTATTATCCAACTCTTTATCGCTTATAGTCATTTCCTTTAAAATGTTTTCAACTTTTGTTGAATTCAGCTTTTTAAAATCTCGTTCTCGAGGTGTGATGATAAGTCCAGCCATATCCAAAGCACCAGGACTAATGAGCATTTGCTCATCACCTTTAGCGAAATAACAATCAGGTCGGTGTTTCTTTCGTGGAAAAACTACTGCAATATAATCTTCCCCTTGTCGCCAAGCTACAATATTCATCATAGGCTCTGTTTCGTTCTTTTGCAGGGGCAAAGCACGGTAGAGCATACTGAACAAGCGGTTGCTGTCTTCTTTTTCTCTACTAACAATACAAAAAGCATGACAAGGATATGCAGTAATAATTGATAATGCAGCATACTTATTGAGTGAAACAACAATTTGTAAATGTTGAGAAAGTATGCTCCATGTCTTTTGTAAAGGTAGTATGCCACAGCTTCCTGCCTGCAAATGAGCATGGTCGGGAGCCGAGGCCCCACACTTAGGACCATTATAAAATACCATAAGTTGTGGGTATATGGTTAGCAATTTATATATTTCTGAGTAATGAGGAGCAATGTTTTGTGGCTCATGTCGGCGCAAAGGAATAGTAAAATGTTGAGGTAGAATAGGGTAGGGATTAATCAATAGCTCAAAGTCTTGATCTATGACTTGTACCATTTGCATCTTAGGCCTGTTGTGCAGACAAAGAAAACATGGACGATCTACCAAAGTTTTTTTATCAATCTTTGCCCCAGTAGATACTATTCTGGCAGCATTAAACTGCACTTGCATCTCAATATTGCCCACCATTAAAGGCTTAGTTTGTACATGTTTTATATCTTCAAAATGCTGTTTAGCATCGTTCCATATCTGTAATTGTTGATGAAAAAAAATATCAATAAATTGTTTCTTCTGTATGTCAGTTGTTTGCTTGTTGCTTAGTGTAGTAATATTTTCTTTCCCCATAGCATGAGTTATTTGTTTAAACCATACAAAGATACTTATTTTTAATGTATTGATACTTGTTCTTTTTGATATAACATACTAAATTAACAAAAAGCAACAAAACGTTTTGCTACATTATAAAAAATATGTAAATTTACACACAAAATACAAAAAAAGGAAAATATGAAGAAGGTTTTATGGTCTCTATTGTTGACATTTATCTTTGTTTCTGTAAGTTTTGCACAGTCAACATTCAAGCCAAAGTTTCAACGTAACCCTTGGGATACCTATATTGGTATCAAAGGTGGAGCTATGTATAGTTTTTTAACTGGTGTAAAAAATAAACCCAAAATAACAGGTTTAGGTGGGCTTTTTGTAGAAGCGTTTCTAACCAAACATTTTTCTATTCAGCAAGAATTGATGTTTGTGCAGCAAGGTGTTACCTATTTTAGACCAATGAATGAGCTTCCTTCTCATAAATCTAAGCTGAGATTAAATTACATTTATACCGATTTCTTATTAAAACAATACATAGGAGAGTATTTTAATCTCTATTCAGGTTTGCATATTGGTAGAATTATTTACGCTAAAATTGATGAAAAAGAAGCTAAGAATGATTTGAAAGAAGGTGATTTTACCATTCCTGTAGGTGTTTCTTTTGTATGGAAAGATATTAGTTTAGATGCACGTTACAATATTCCTATTGCGAAAATCTCAGAAAAAAAAGAGACAAAAAATATATTGGGTAAGGCTAAAAATACAGGTTTTATGTTAACCTTAGGCTATAGAATACAAATATTATAAACATTGATTTTACCTTATAGGCGGTTCTATAAATTACTACCGTAAAGTTTTTATGTTAGTCTTTTTACGTTTTGTCATCTTGTGGGCTCTTCCTGGGTTCAATTTGCTTGTTCGTTCAATCGTATAGCTCGCTATACTCCTTCACTCACAAACAAAATAACCACAAAAATAGTCTCGCAATTAGGTAAAACGTATTTTATAAAAATTACTTACAAAAAACGGTAGTAATTTATAGAATCAGCCTCAAACAGGTTTGATGGTATTTGGCTTGGGCTGTTTTTCGATACAAAATGTAAGCTTAAAATCTAATAAAGCTAATTTATATAACAAGCCTTAAACGTCTAAACTATACTCAAAAAAATCTCTTTTTTTTATTAAGTATATCTATATATTTGTAATTATAACACGTACATATGTTAATAAATGTTTTATTATGATATTTTGTTAACATTTAAGTGTTAACATATTAAGATTATTATCTAACTTTGGGATATATGAAGAAGAGTACAATTTGGATTATCTCAGTCATTATGGGACTTTCGTTCCTTGTACTGCTTTTCTTGCAGCTAAAATACTTCAGAGAAATGGCAGATATGAAGAAGGAACAATTTGACGAGTCTGTTAACAGAGCTTTAAATCAAGCGTCTCGTAATTTGGAATATAATGAAACCTTTAGATATTTGCAGAAGGATGTAAACGAAACAGAACGCAGAGCTTTTGTACAAGACTCTGTAGGAACTCGTTCGGGAAAGCCTGATGGAACTTTGCAACAGTCGCATCAGTTCTCTGTAACAGGTAAAGACGGAACCATGTATTCGGCTTTCGAGTTAAAAACTATCACAGTAAAGCCTTCGCAAATGCCCAAGGGTATGATATTGCAAAACGATAAAAACTCACTCTCTGAGGCTGCCAAGTCTTTACAAGAAATAGTAAAAAACAGATATATTTATCAAAAAGCCTTGTTAGATGAGGTGGTATATTCCATCTTGTATTCGGCTTCAGACAAGCCTTTGAAAGAGAGAATAAACTTTAAGCTACTTGATCAAGACTTGAAAGCAGAATTAATGAACAATGGTATCAACATACCTTATCACTTCAGAGTAACTACACAAGACGGAAGAGAGCTTTATCGGTGCTCAGATTACTCTGAAGAAGGCGAAGAATATACCTACTCTCAAGTGTTGTTTCGCAACGATCCTGCAGCCAAAACAGGCATTGTACGTTTACACTTTCCTGATATGAATAGTTATATCTTCTCATCGGTGAGGTTTATTTTCCCCGCTATTGTATTCACTCTCATTTTGCTTATTACGTTTATCTGCACCATTGTCATCGTGTTCAGACAAAAGCGTTATACCGAAATAAAGAACGACTTTATCAATAACATGACACACGAACTAAAGACGCCCATAGCCAGTATCTCGTTAGCAGCGCAGATGTTAAACGATAAGAGCTTGAGTAAAAATGAATCGATGATGACCCATTTGGGTACAGTAATACAAGATGAATCGAAACGATTGCGGTTTCTTGTGGAAAAGGTTCTGCAAATGTCAATGTTCGATAAAAAGAAAGCCGTATTTAAGAAAAAGAAATTAGACATCAATGAGCTGATAGAAAATGTAGCACGTTCGTTTACTCTTCGTGTTGAGCATACAGGAGGAAAGGTATATATTGAGATAGAAGCTATCCAATCAACTATTTATGTGGATGAAGTTCATTTCCAGAATGCTATTTTCAACTTAATGGATAATGCTGTAAAGTACGGCAAGCCCAATGAACCGCTTAACGTTTATCTCAAAACTTGGAACGATAACGACCATCTGTACCTATCTATTCGCGATACAGGATTGGGTATCAAGAAAGAAAATCTAAAGAAAATTTTTGAGAAGTTCTATCGTGTACATACGGGTAATGTGCACGATGTAAAGGGCTTTGGATTGGGATTGGCATATGTAAAAAAGATAATAGACTTACATGGTGGTGATATTACTGTTGAAAGTGAATACAAGAAAGGCACAACTTTCACCATTAAACTGCCTATTATTAACGATTAATAATAACTTAAAAATACAATGATTATGGAAGAAAAATTAAGAATTCTATTGTGTGAAGATGATGAAAACTTAGGAATGCTTCTTCGCGAATATTTACAAGCAAAAGGATTTATTGTAACATTGTGCCCTGATGGCGATGCTGGTTATAAAGAGTTTATAAGAGATAAATTTGATATTTGCGTGTTAGATGTGATGATGCCTAAGAAAGACGGCTTTACTCTGGCACAAGAAATAAGACTGGCTAACGCTGAGATTCCTATCATCTTCCTTACCGCTAAGGTGTTGAAAGAGGATATCTTGGAAGGATTTAAGATTGGAGCTGATGACTATATTACCAAACCTTTCTCTATGGAAGAGTTGGTATTGCGTATAGAAGCTATCTTACGTCGTGTACGTGGAAAGAAGAATAAGGATAAGACTATTTACCACATTGGTCAATTTATTTTTGACACCCAAAAGCAGTTGTTAACTATTGGCGACAAACAAACTAAATTAACGACCAAAGAGAACGAATTGTTGGCTCTACTTTGTTCTCATGCAAATGAAATATTACAGCGCGACTTTGCCTTAAAAACTATCTGGATTGATGATAACTACTTTAATGCTCGCTCTATGGATGTGTACATTACCAAGTTGCGTAAGCATCTAAAGGATGATGACCAAATAGAAATTATCAACATCCACGGTAAGGGGTATAAGCTCATTACCCCTGAAGAGGACGAATAATTAAGGCTTTATTTTAGCATATAATAATTAGCATATAATAAAAGGTAGGAGTGATATTGACCATACCTACCTTTTTTTTTCAATCATCAAATAATGGTTGGAATGCATATACATATAAAATATATATATTGTCTTTCTTTTCTTTTAGCTTTATCATGCAATTTGTTAGCTCAAGACAATATCTCGCTTATCGTAGGTACTTACACCCAAAGCAAGAGTAAGGGTATTTACTCGTTTAGTTTTAATCAGGAAACGGGTGTGGCTAAACCCTTAGACACACTAAAGGTAAACAACCCTTCGTACCTTACCATTGCCATGGATGGATCAATGATTTATGCCGTGAGCGAAACCAATGACTCTTTGGCTGCCATCAATGTAATACAGTTTGATGAGAAAACAGGAAAGATGAAGCTTGTCAACTCTCTGCCTACACATGGAGAAGGTCCTTGCTATGTAACAACTAATGGCAATTTGTTGCTCACAGCTAACTATGCTGGAGGTTCCATGAGCGTATTCCCCATAAATATAGACGGAACGCTAAAGCCTATGTCGCAACAATTCAAAGGTTCGGCAAACAATGCAGATGCAAACCGACAGCATACACCGCACATACATTGTGCTCGATTTTTGCCAGATGGTGAAGGAGTTATTGCAACCGATTTCAGTGCCGACCGCTTGCTTCGTTTCAATTTAGTAGATATGAAGCAATTAGGCAATGCTACGGTTACAGCTGCCTTGAGTAAGGGCTCGGGGCCTCGACATATCGAGTTTAGCACTGATAGTAGGTTTGTATATGTGATGAGTGAACTGTCGGATGCCGTTACAGCATATAGCTATAACTTTGGAAAAATGCGAAAAATACAAGAGATAAAGGCTGATGAGACAGGAGCTAAAGGGGGTGCAGATATCCATATATCTCCTAATGGAAAGTTTCTGTATGCCAGCAACCGCCTGAAGAACGATGGTATTGCCATCTTCAAAATCAATCAAAAGACGGGTATATTAAATAAGGTAGGGTATCAACAAACAGGGGTACATCCACGCAATTTTAATATTACACCCAATGGAAAATTCTTGCTTTGTGCCAATCGGGACAGCCATACTATTCAGGTATTCAGTATAAACAAAGCTACAGGACTGCTTACCGATACTCAACACGATATACAAGTGGATATGCCTGTATGTGTACAGTTCTATCCTATCGTGATGCAACCCGATATATTAGGCAATGGCATCTTTAAGGTAATAGAGGTTAACAAATAGCAGTAAGTCTGCTATCTAATAGTATGACTATTGAGTTTTTTTTTGACTTCGTTGAAAAAAAACAAAATCACGTTCTGTAGTTTCCATACTCCAGACAAAAAAGTTTGTATGATAGAGTTTGGATATACAAAACTATTTTATTATTTTTGCAATGTATATATCCAACATTCTTTCAAGGATATACAAAGGCTTTATGTATTATGTTATGCTGGCATTCATTTATCATTGGGTTTGGTTACTACAAAGATATATAATGCCAGCTTTATTTTTACCATATAAGGGCGGTTCTATAGATTAGCTTTGACAGATTGTGAGACTCTTTTTGAGGTCAATTTGTTTGTGAGTGAAGGAATATAGAGAGCTATACGACTGAACGAACAAGCAAATTGAACCAAAAACGGAGCAAGCCGAATACAATCAAACTTGTTTGAATTGTTGAGGCGCAGCCTGTTTTATATAAAAAGAGTCCACAAGATGACAAAACGTAAAAAACTGACATAAAAAACTTTACGGTGGTAATTTATAGGTAAGCATCCAATATTAGCCGCCTTTCACACTAACAAATAACCCTTATATGTTTGGCAGCATATAAGTTATTGGCATAAGTGCCAAAAAGAGACCTAAAATGGGTCTCTTTTGCTCTTATATGACAAAAAGAGACCTAAAACATCTTATATGCCTTTATCTACAAGGGGAATGAGCCTTTAAAAAGTCTTGAATAATGACTTTTCTCCTTTCTTTGCTAATGCCCTTATGTAGGTTTAATTTTGCTTTCAAAGTAGAGTTGAGTGCTTCCAATTCATTGTTTGTATTCGGCATTTGCAACTCAGGGAAGTCATAGAATGTCCACAACCACGGCATATTCCTCTTTAAGCTTAAATATGCGCTTCTTGTGTTCTTATGCACATAATGCGTTTTCCCATCTACTCCTTTTACCCTTTCGTTTATAAAGTCCTTCCATTTCTCATGCCATGCAGTCAAAGCTCCTATAAAAGAATCTTTGTCTGTATGGCAAAGCATTTTAGCTATGCCAAGCAAGTCTTGTGACGCTTGTAATTTGGGGTGCAATGTCAGTTTTGTTTTTATAGTCATAAGCTGGTGGAACTGGCAATGTTGGAATCTGTACTGGTGGAACTCTTGACGAAGCCCTTTTAAGCCATCGCTCACTATGCCTAAAACATTATATCCATGCAACTCAAGATATGAAATACCTTCTCTGTAATCTGCAATTGTTTCTTTCTTGTCAATGAACTTATACCATAGCACACGACCCGATATGTGATCTTTCATTATAACAACACCAAACCTTCTGCCCCAGTAAGTAGCATCCATTAAGACTACAACATTACTAGAAACTAATTTAGGAAGGTTCTCCTTGTATTCTGATGACAGATAGCGGTGAATCGTACGAGTTGATATGCCAAATTCTCTAGCAAGGTCGCATACAGTCAGATTCCCTAAGGAATATGTAGAATTAACATCTTCCTTTGTCAAGCGACGACATCCTATAAAATAGCGTTTACAGTCTTTGCAAAACCAACGCTGATAACCATTCTCCTTACCCTTTTTAATGGTGCGATGAGAACCGCAATAAAAGCAGATTTTTTGTCATCGAAAAGTTTTTTGCTCAAAACTATAGTAAATAAAGGGATTACAAGAGATTTTAGGCCTCTTTTTGTCACTTATGCCTTGTTTTTATATTCTGTTGCCGAAACTGCAATAATACGATGAGACCTCTTTTAGTGCTATTAAGCCTTATTTGAGGTTGAAAGCTACGCTATGCACTTACAGCTGAATATTTGTTTTCCGAATTTTAGTAGTTAAATAAGGTTAACAGACAAAAGGTTTATGGTACTATGTTTTGCAAGGTACTTATATTTTACATACATTTGCATCATCAACCATAAATTGATGATTATGAATGTAGACAATGTGAAATCACAAATGCGCAAGGGAAT
>CAMQBR010000039.1 GCA_946999045.1 uncultured Prevotella sp. | reverse complement strand
GACACCTCAACATATAAAATTTTCTCACAAGAAAAAATACTGCGGAATTAAGGTTGTATTTAATCTCATTGAAATAGAACAACAAAGTCAATGTAGTTGTACTACAATCTCTATGGGTTTCTCGCACAATCTCAATAAGTTTGTAAGTGAGACTGTAAGATACTGTATATAAATGCGTTACACGTATGCGTTTTTGATGTTTATTAAAATATAACATGAAGGAGTCAAAAAAAATAATTATCAGGAGTATGGATAGTATATTTAAAAGTAGCTATATTGGTATAGCCTGTTTCTATAAATTAGCTTTGTTAGATTTTTAACTTATTTTTGAGTTCAAAATGTAAGTGAGTAAGGGAAGTTTAGCGATCTACACGACTGTGAAAACTTGCATTTTAAATCAAAACATTACAATTCGAATACACTCAAACTTGTTTGAATTAATTTGTTGATTCTCAGCTTGTTTGTTTTCTATAAAAAACTAAAATATAATAAAGCGTATTTCATAAAATTTACTCATAATATATGGTGGTAATTTTATAGTATCAATATTAAACTAACTATACAATATATACAGAAAAAGGATTCGCTTAGATATATTATATAGAAAAGAGAATTATGTAGATACAAAAAACGAAATACCGAGAGAAAAATTAAACATTTCTACACCAAAGTGTAATTTGTTTAAACATATTTTGTAAATTTGCACTTGCTGGTTGACTTTGTGATAAGCCATTAGGCTATTGAATGTCAATTATTTGAGCCTAAATTATATTTTTTTATATAGGAGATATATTATCATGGAAAAATAGTATAGAATTTAGGCGATTATTTTTGTAATCGCCTATGTGATGAGCTTAATTGAGAAAATTGCTCAAGTTATCTCTATCTCTTACTTAACGATTTGTACAGTGAGTCGATAGATAACGGCTTCTAAAAAAACAGAGAAGTTTGTTAATGATAAGTTTTTTTGCTAACTTTGCACATATAATAACTAAAATATAGATTTAAATAGAATTTTATGGCTAAAAGATTTGCCGAACATCAAGGGCTTGATTTAACCCAAACCAACAAAGAGGTTTTAGCAGAATGGGAAAAAAATGATATTTTCCATTTGTCTATTGACCAACGCGAAGGCTGCCCTCAGTTTATATTTTTTGAAGGTCCACCTTCGGCAAATGGTCATCCTGGTATTCATCATGTTTTAGCTCGTGCTATTAAAGATACATTTAATAGATACAAGACCATGCAGGGCTTCCAAGTTTTGCGTAAAGCAGGCTGGGATACTCACGGATTACCTGTAGAGCTGGGTGTTGAAAAGGAATTAGGTATTACCAAAAAAGATATAAATAATAAGAAATCTAACAAATACATCTCTGTAGAAGACTACAATAAGAAATGTAGAGAAAATGTGATGAAGTTTACTGCAGAGTGGCGGCGTCTAACAGAAGAGATGGGATATTTTGTTGATTTGGATCATCCTTATATTACATACGAAAACAAGTATATTGAGACGCTTTGGTGGTTACTAAAACAGTTGTATAACCAAGGATTGTTATACAAAGGTTATACCATTCAACCTTACTCTCCAGGAGCAGGTACTGGTTTGAGTTCACACGAATTAAACCAACCTGGTTGCTATCGTGATGTAAAAGATACCACAGTAACTGCATTGTTCAAGGCAGATAATGAGTCTTTAGCCAAGTTAGATGCTAACTTGGCTGCCAGCACTTGGGGTGACACTTATGTTATAGCATGGACTACAACCCCATGGACATTGCCTTCGAACACAGCTCTTTGTGTCGGTCCTAAGTTTGATTATGTTTCTGTAGAAACGTATAATCCTTATACAGCTGAAAAAATTAATATTATAATGGGCAACGACCGTTTGCACGCTTATCTTCCAGCAGAAGGAGAAGTTGCTATAGATCAAGAAATACCTTCTTATTCAAAAGGAGACAAGGTTGTACCATATAAAGTATTAAATCATTACAAGGGAACAGAGCTTGAAGGCTTACGTTATCAACAATTAATGCCTTGGGTAAAGCCCGTAGAGAAGGTTGATAGCAATGCCGCTGTTTATATTCAACAATATGCAGAACAGCATCCAAATAAAGTCTTTGTGGCAGAAAATGGCAAAGAGCGTTTTGTAGAAATGGAGAGTGAGGCTTTCCGTATTATTCTTGGCGACTATGTAACAACCGATGATGGTACTGGTGTAGTACACATTGCGCCTACATTTGGTGCTGACGATGCTAAAGTGGCTAAAGATGCTCATATTCCAGGCTTACATCTTATCAACAAGAAAGCGGAGACACGCCCCATGGTTGATCTTCAGGGAAAATATTATACAATAGAAGATTTAGATCAGAACTTTGTACAAAAGTGTGTTGATGTAGCAAAATATAGTCATCATGCAGGTGATTATGTAAAGAATGCGTACGATCCTAAGTTTAACGCTAATGGTATTTGGGATGTTAAAGCTTCTCAAAAGGCAGAAGACCTCAACATCATCATGGTGATGGAGATGAAGCAACAAGGTACGGCTTATAAGATTGAGAAGCACGTTCATAATTATCCGCATTGCTGGCGTACAGACAAACCCATTCTATATTATCCTCTTGATAGCTGGTTTATTAAAGATACAGCTAAAAAGAAGCGAATGGTAGAATTAAATAATACTATAAACTGGCAACCAAAGTCAACAGGAACAGGACGGTTTGGTAATTGGCTTGAGAACTTAAACGACTGGAACTTAAGCCGTAGTCGTTTCTGGGGAACTCCATTACCTATTTGGCGTGATGGGGATAAAGGCGAAAAGTGCATTGGTAGTTTAGCTGAATTGTACAACGAGATAGAAAAGAGCGTTTCTGCAGGCTGCATGAAGTCGAATCCATTAAAAGATAATGGCTTCATTCCTGGAGATTACTCTAAAGAGAACTACGATAAGATAGATTTACATCGTCCATACGTAGACCATATTATATTGGTAAGCGATGAAGGTAAACCTATGTATCGCGAGCCTGACCTTATTGATGTATGGTTCGATAGTGGTTCTATGCCATACGCTCAACTTCACTATCCATTTGAAGGAGAAATGGCTCATGGCATGAGCGTGAAGGATGCACAAGGAAAAGAAGTTACAGGGGAGGAAGCTCGTAATGCATTGGTTAACAGTGAGTATATGGGTGTACCAATACCTCCAGCATTCTATCCTGCCGACTTTATCAACGAAGGCGTAGACCAGACACGTGGTTGGTTTTTTACATTGCATGCTATTGCTACTATGGTATTTGATTCTGTAGCATTTAAAAATGTTATTTCTTCAGGACTGGTATTGGATGCTAAGGGTAATAAGATGAGTAAGCACTTAGGCAATGTTACCAATCCTTTTGATATGATAGAGAAGTATGGCGCAGATGCTGTACGCTTCTATATGATGACTAACTCTTCTCCGTGGGACAATTTGAAGTTTGATGCCGAGTGCGTTGATGAGGTTCGTCGTAAATTCTTTGGTACACTTTATAACACTTATTCGTTCTTTGCATTGTATGCAAATGTTGATCAGTATGAACCAACAGAAGCTTCAGTCAATACTCTTATAAAAGACGCACCTGAGATTGACCAATGGATTATCTCTAAGTTGAATTCTTTGATAAAGGGAGTTCAAACATCATTAGATGGGTACGATCTTACTCGTGCAGGCAGATTGATAGATATATTCGTAAATGATGATTTGAGTAACTGGTACGTTCGCTTAAATCGCAAACGCTTTTGGGGTAAGGAGATGAGTCAAGATAAACTTTCGGCTTATCAAACTCTTTATAGTTGCTTAATGACAGTTAGTAAGTTACTGGCTCCGTTTGCTCCATTCTTTACCGACAGATTGTATAAAGATCTAGGAGGTACATTATTGAGTGTACATCTTGAAAAATTCCCTGTAGCTAATAATGATTTGATAAACGAAGACTTAGAAGCTCGTATGGAAATTGCGCAAAAACTTACTAGTATGGTATTGGCTTTGCGTAGAAAAGTAAATATCAAGGTTCGCCAGCCATTACAACAAATCATGATACCTGCTATTGATAACGATCAGAGGCGTCGTATTGAGGCTATTGCAAGTTTGGTTAAGAACGAGGTAAATGTTAAGGAAGTCAACTTTGTTGAAGGACAAGGAATGCTTATCAAGAAAGTAAAGTGCAACTTCCGCACAATGGGAAAGAAATTTGGTAAGCTCATGAAGGGTATTGCCACCTATATGTCCAAAGTATCTCAAGAGCAAATAGCAGTGTTAGAGGAACAAGGAACAATCAATATTACTGTTGATAATCAACCTGTAACTATTCTACGTGAAGATGTTGAAATAGTTAGCGAAGACATTCAAGGTTGGTTAGTATCTAACGAGGGAAATCTAACAGTTGCGCTTGAGGTAGAATTAACTGACGAACTAAAGAAAGAGGGTATAGCACGCGAATTGGTTAATCGTATTCAGAATTTAAGAAAAGAAAGTAATTTTGAAATAACAGATAGAATTACAATATTGGTTTCTCCTAATGAAGCTTCAAATGATGCTATTCAAGATTTTAGCGATTACATTAAGAGTCAGGTTCTTGCCAATAGTATTAGCATTGAAGAAAATAATGGGGTAGAGACCGATTTTGATACCTATCGCCTTAATATTAAAATTCAAAAAGTTTAATATGTAAGTTGGGAGGCTTCGTACAAGTAGCCTTCCACTTTTTATTTCTATTTGATGAACATGAAACAGAAAAAACGCTATAGCGATGCCGAATTAGAAGAGTTCCGCACTATTATTAATGAGAAATTAAGTTTAGCTCGCAGAGATTATAATATCATGATGCGCCAAGTAATGAACGTTGACGGAAATGATACTGATGACACCTCTCCAACCTATAAAGCATTGGAGGAGGGTAGTGCTACACAGTCTAAAGAAGAATTAATCCAAATGGCAAGTCGCCAGCAGAAATTCATTCAAGGACTTGAAGCGGCACTTGTTAGAATCAATAATAAAACATACGGTATTGATAGAATAACGGGCGAGTTGATACCTAAAGAACGCTTAAAGGTTGTGCCCCATGCAACATTAAGCGTTGAATCTAAAAATGCACGAAAACGATATTAAGTATATCCCTTGGAAGGAAAGTGTGTACAGCATGAATAAATATTTAACCAGCGGTAAACTTACCGTACTCATTGTACTACTCATACTAATTATTGACCAAATTATCAAGATAATGGTCAAAACCAATATGGCTTTAGGCGATTCTATTCAAATAACTAATTGGTTTTACATTAGGTTTATTGAAAATAATGGAATGGCATATGGAATGACCTTTATCAATAAATTAGTATTGAGCTTATTTAGAATTATAGCCATTTGCGCCATCATCTATTATATCTGTAAGTTAATTAAGCGTCCACATCCCAAAGGGTATATTGTTTGTCTTGCCATGATACTTGCTGGTGCAATGGGCAATATTATTGACTCCATGTTTTATGGATTGATATTTACAGATTCTACACCCTATAGTATTGCTCAGTTTGTACCATTTGCTTCTGGTTATTCTACCTTTTTACATGGAAAGGTAGTTGATATGTTTTATTTCCCTTTGATAGAAACAACATGGCCTACATGGATTCCATATTATGGAGGACATCCATTTGTATTCTTTTCTCCAATATTTAATTTTGCAGATTCATGTATCAGTGTTGGCGTTGTTCTTTTGCTTATTTTTTATCGTAAGCAATTAGAAACAATAAAAAAAACAGTCAAAGATAATAATCCTAAGATAGATACAGATGAGTAAAAAGTTATTTTCCTTTTCTTTTGTTGTAGCATTATTGCTTTTGCTATTTGCATCTTGCAAACCCTCTGTTCCAGGTAAATATATCTCTAAGGAAAAGATGACAGATATCTTATATGATTATCATCTTGCAGATGCAATGTATAAAATCAATCAAGAAAATGCCACAAAAATGATAACTTACAAGTCAGCTGTACTCAAAAAGCATGGTGTAACTGAAGCCGAGTTTGATTCGTCAATGGTCTATTACACACGCCATACCAAACTATTGCAAGATGTTTACGAAGCATTATCCAAGCGAATGAGCCAAGATGCATTAGCACTAGGTGCATCAGCAAATGATGTCAATGCAAATGGAGGAGGACACTCTTCAAATTCAGATACGACTAATATATGGCGAGCAGATCGTTCTATTGTACTCTCACCCTACAAGCCATTTAATGTCTATTCGTACGCAATACAAGCCGACACCACATTCAAAGCAGGAGATAACTTGTACCTCAATTTTGATGCACAGTTTATTTTTCAAGATGGTGTAAAAGATGGGATGGCAGTCATGGCAGTTAAATTTAATAATGATAGTGTAGCGGTACAAACTGTATATGTATCTTCTCCTAATCATTATACCTTGCAAATTTCAGATAATAGTAAGCTGGGTATAAAGGAGATTCGTGGATATTTCATATTGAATAATAGCAATCCTAATGATGCTTATAGCACAACGTTAAAAATAATGTTACTTACCAATATTACTTTGGTTCGTGTTCATGCAACAAAGTCTAGCGAAGATCAATCTAAGAAAGATTCAGTAGACACAGGTATAAAACGTAGTATAGCAGCAGATACCGCTGCTCAACGAAGTTTTTAGAAGTAATTGATAAACTCTCCTGTTATTTGTATACCTGTTAACTCATGTTGATTAGAAAAAATAGCCACTTATTAAGTTTTATAATATTATGAACAAATTTTCTTTTGGAATCATTTTAGCAGTGTTGCTTTTAGCTTTTGGAGCTAACATACAGCAAGCATCTGCATGTACCAACTTCATTGTTGGTAAGAGAGCATCTGTAGATGGTTCTGTTATCTGCACTTATAATGCCGATGACTATGGACTGTTTATTGGCTTACGTCATTACGCTGCTGGTAAACACAAAGCAGGTACCATGCGTGATATTTATGATTGGGACACCAACGAGTATCATGGACAAATACCCGAAGCAGCCGAAACTTACAATGTTATCGGCAACATCAACGAGTATCAGGTTACAATTGGCGAAACAACATATGGCGGACGTGAAGAAATGAGAGACCCTGAAGGTATCATTGATTATGGTTCTTTGATTTATATCGCTTTGCAACGTTCAAAAACGGCACGTGAAGCCATTCAAATTATGACAACTTTAACCAATCGGTATGGCTTTAACAGCTCTGGTGAAACCTTTACTATATGCGATCCAAACGAAGCATGGATTATGGAAATGATGGGTAAGGGCCCTGGAAGCAAAGCTACTGTATGGGTTGCCATTCGTATTCCAGACAACGCTATATGCGGTCATGCAAATCAAAGCAGAATTGGCAAATTTAACATGAAGGATAAAAAGAATGTGATGTATGCCAAGGATGTTGTAAAGTTTGCACGAAGCAAAGGTTGGTTTAAGGGAAGGGATGCCGACTTTTCTTGGAAAGAAGCATATGCTAAACCTACATTTTCTGGCAGAAGATTCTGTGAAGCACGTGTTTGGAGCTTCTTTAATCATTTTCAGGATATGTCTAAATACCTACCGTGGGCAATGGGAAAAGATCCTAAAGCAGAGGATATGCCTTTGTGGATTATCCCTAACAAGAAGGTAAGCGTGCAGGATATTCAAGCTTGTATGCGCGACCATTATGAGGGAACTCCATTAGCCCTTGATAGTGCCGACATCGGTGGAGGTATTTATCAAATGCCTTATCGTCCAACTCCTTTAACATATAAAGTTGGTGATAAACAATTTTTCAATGAGCGCCCAACCTCAACACAGCAGTCAGCGTTCTCGTTTGTTAGTCAAATGAGAAGTTGGTTACCTCGTGAAATAGGTGGCTTATTATGGTTTGGTAATGATGATGGTAATATGATTGCTTATACACCTATTTATTGTGGTAATACCATACAACCCGAATGCTATAATACCCCTGGTGCTGATGCAGTAACTTTTTCTGACAAGAACGCTTTTTGGGTATGCAATTGGGTAAGTAATATGATATATCCTCGCTACTGCCAAATGTTCCCAGACTTGAAACTTGTACGTGATTCTTTGGAGACATCTTACTTTCTCCAACAAAAACAAGTAGAAGCTGAAGCTCTTCGTTTGTATCAAACCAATAAGGCTGAAGCTCTTAAATATCTGAGCAACTATTCTAACACTAAGGCTCAAGAAATGTTGACAAGATGGAAACAATTGGCAATATTTCTAATTGTTCGCTACAATGATATGGCTATCAAACCTGTGAAGAATGGAAAATTTCTTCGTACCAAAACAGGTTTGGGTGCAAGAGTACAACGTCCTGGTTTCCCTGCATTGTTTGCTAAAGAACTTATTAAGGATACAGGAGATAAATACTTGATACCCAAAAATAAATAATTGTCAATGACAATAAAAAAATGCTTTAGATATTTCTTCCAAGAAAATCTAAAGCGTTTTTTATTATTGTAGTAATCTTTATATGATCTTATTAACTCCTTATTCTTTAATTCTTATCAAGCTATTGGTTAATATTGCCGCTAATCCACCAGTTGTAATACCAGATGAAAATATATTTTTAATGGTTTCAGGCATTTGATACAGAATATTAGGGACCATTTCAACGCTTAGTCCTAATGAAAAGCTGATAGCCATTACCAAAACTGCTTTTCTATTTATCTTCGTAGCTGCAATAATTTTAATGCCA
This sequence comes from uncultured Prevotella sp., assembly GCA_946999045.1. Lineage (GTDB taxonomy): Bacteria > Bacteroidota > Bacteroidia > Bacteroidales > Bacteroidaceae > Prevotella. Next base: position 9,809 of record CAMQBR010000039.1, on the reverse strand, counting down.
GCGGCAGCTACCGTACCAAACATTAGCAGAGTTGCGCCACCAAGTACAGGTGCAGGAATAAGAGAAAAAACGAGTCCTACAGCAGGGAAGATACCTAATAACAATAAAATTCCAGCAATATAATAGCCTACATATCTACTGGCAATACCTGTAAGTTGTATCATGCCGTTGTTTTGCGCAAAGATAGAATTAGGAAAAGAATTAAAAACTGCTGCAATCATCGAGTTAAAGCCATCTGCCAAAATACCTCCCGAAGCCCTCTTTTCAAATACACGTCCTTCTATGGGTTCACCAGAAATTAAAGAGTTTGCTGTGATATCTCCATAGGCTTCAATTGCTGTTATGAGATAAACCAAGCCTAAAGCAATAATAGCAGAAGTATCAAAACGAAAACCATATTTGAAAGGTATAGGAATATTCAGTTCTCCCATATTGTGTATGGAGTCTACATTTATCATTCCAGCTAAGTAAGCTACCACACATCCAATGATGAGTCCGAGAACGATAGAGCTCATTCTCAAAAATCTGTTATTGGAACGGTTAAAAAAGATAATGCTAAATAAAACTATAGCAGCTAAACCTAAATTCCAAAAAGAACCGAACGACCCATTTGCTTCTGCTTCGGCACCGCCTCCACATGAGTTGATACCAGCTTTGATAAGCGACATTCCTATCAGTGTAACAACAATACCCGAAACCAAAGGTGTAATAATTTTTCGTGTATATTTCAGCATTCGGCTTACAAACATTTCTACAACAGAAGCAATTAAGCATGATGTAAAAATATAAGCCAAAGCCAATTCTATATTCTGCTTACCATTAACCACTCCTAACATACCAGCTCCAATGATAGGACCAATAAACGAAAAGCTTGTTCCTTGTATACAAAGAAGTCCTGTACCAATGGGGCCTATCTTGTAACATTGTATAAAAGTAGCTATTCCAGAAACAAATAACGACATCGAAACAAGATAGCCTGTTGTCTCAACATCAAAGTTAAGTGCATTTGATATAATTAGTGGTGGGGTGATAATTGCCACAAAAATAGCCAGCAAATGTTGTAATGCTGCAAAAATAGTTTCTTTTAATTTCGGTTTATCATAGAGTCTATAAATCAAATCGTTTGATGAAGAAGCTAACGGTTTGTTAATATCGGAATTAAAATTACTCTTTTTCATAAAACTATTTTTGCATGTTTTTAATTTTAATTTCGCAATTATCAAGCGATTCTATCATCGTCAACGATTCGCATCTTACCCCAGCAGCCTCAATAGCATCGCGTCCATGCTGGAATGTTTTCTCAATAATAAATCCCATACCAACCAGTTCTGCGTCTGCCTGTCTACAAAGATTTATAATACCTTTTGCGGCATTACCGTATGCTAGAAAGTCGTCAATAAACAGAACCTTATCGTTTGGAGTTAAATAATCTTTACTGATAATTACATTGTACTCTCGTTGTTTGGTAAAAGAAAAAACGGTTGTTGAAAGCATATTTCCCATAGTAGAAGGCTTTTTTTTCTTTGCAAAAACAACAGGTAAATCGAGTAACAATCCCATAACAATGGCAGGAGCAATACCAGAGGATTCTATTGTTAAAATTTTGTTGATCTCAGTAGAGGAATATCGCTTAATGAACTCTATAGCAATAGCTTTCATCAAATTTGGATCCATTTGGTGATTAATAAATTTATCAACCTTTAGTATCCCACCCGGATAGCAACGTCCGTCTTTAAGAATACGATCTATTAATGTTTTCATATCTGCATTATTTTGATAATAATGCGTACAAAGGTAGGAAAAAAAATGTAAATGCGGAGAAATAGTGATATAATTTTTACAAAAAGCAATAGTTATTTATTTATTATGCTTACCTTTGCTCAACATAATTATATAAGGTACCACATACAATGATAAATTACGATTTAAAAAAAATAAAAGCCATTGTTTTTGATGTAGATGGCGTTCTTTCTACCTCTACCATTGTGATGAACAGTGAGGGAGAACCTTTGCGCACTGCCAATATAAAAGATGGTTATGCTATACAGTTAGCCACAAAGAAAGGCATCCGTATTGCTATCATAACAGGTGGAAATACTCATGCCGTACAGATAAGATATCAGGGATTGGGTGTGAAAGATATTTATATGAAGAGTGCTATTAAACTAAACGATTACCACGATTTCTTACAAAAATACGATCTTAAAAACGAAGAAGTAATTTATGTAGGCGATGATATTCCTGATTACGAAGTGATGCAACAATGTGGTTGTCCCTGTTGTCCTGCTGATGCTGCCCCAGAAATTAAGAACGTAGCCAACTATATTAGTCATGTAGAAGGAGGAAAAGGCTGTGGGCGCGATATTATTGAACAGGTATTAAAGGCACATCACTTATGGTTAGATAGTGACGAAGTTTTTGGTTGGTAAGGATTTTTTAGAAATGTGTAGTAAATGAAAAACTTCCATATTATATTAGCATCTAATTCTCCTCGCAGAAAAGAATTGCTAAAAGGATTAGATATACCTTTTACCATTAAAGTAAAAAGCGGTGTACCTGAAGCATATCCATCAACACTTCCAGTCAATGAAGTTTCTCAATACATTGCGAAAGAAAAGGCTACTGCCTACCAAGTTGAGCCTAATGAACTTCTTCTTACGGCAGATACTGTGGTTATTTTAGGCTCCCATGTCATGGGCAAACCGCACAATGCCGCTGAAGCTAAGCGTATGTTAAGGGGATTGAGTGGAAAAACGCATCAAGTAATCACTGGTGTATGTCTTACAACCACACAAAAACAAAAGTCGTTTAGTGTAGTTACAAATGTTACTTTTAAGACTTTAACCGATGAAGAAATCAATTACTATGTTTCTATCTATAAACCATATGATAAAGCTGGTGCTTATGGTATACAAGAATGGATAGGGTATATCGGTGTTACAAAGTTGGAAGGCAGCTACTTTAATGTAATGGGGTTACCCGTACAGCGCATTTACGAAGAACTACAAGATATGTAGGGATAGGGCAATGTCCACATTTCACCCAAATTTGTTCATTTTTTAGCAACCTTTTTTTTCTTGGCAAATACCAGCTTGGTAATCATTGCTGCGTACCAATGGGGGCAGGCGAAGAATGATACTATGACGCATATCCACGATAGTGTAACAACCGCAAAGAATATTTATTTTGTTGAGTGCAAACATAAAGTTTTTCGGGTAAAGGTAGCAAAGTTACACAAAAGCGGCTAATGTTGGATGCGTCCCCAGTTTGTAATAGTAAGAAAAAAGGAGATAAACACAGCCCAAGTATTTATCTCCTTCAAAATAAATAATAGATAAAAATTTATTGTTGGGCTTCTTTCATTACACCTTCAATATATAGGCGTATCATTTCAGGTTCCCCATTGGTGCGAATGGTAATCGTTTTCTTAAAGTGTCCAGGAAATTTACCTTTTCCATTATACGTAACCCTAATCTCACCTTTTTTGCCAGGTAGGATAGGTGTTTTGGTATAAGACGGAACAGTGCATCCACAGCTGGCTACTGCCTGGTTAATAACAAGAGGCGCATTACCTACATTGGTAAAGGTGAAAGTACATTTTTGTACGGGATTACTTTCGCTAAACTCACCATAGTTAAATGTTGTCTTGTCAAACTTAATTTGAGCCTTTTGTTGAGCCATTGTCATAGTGAAACAGGCTATTAACATAAAGGTCATCATCATTAACTTTTTCATATTCAGTTTATTTTTTTGATGTTTACTATATGTGTACAAGCTTATATAATTTTACTTAAAGAAATACTTTTCTGCATTCTGTATATTACAAAGATACAAATAATTACTATACTGTGGAATAATGATTAAGAATTTTTAAATTATGCAGTAGTTAATACCCTCATACTTTGCTTGTTTCAGCATTTTTAGTTAATTTTGCCAATTAAAAGGATATAATTTTCAAACTATGTATAGAACGAATACATGTGGAGAGTTACGGCTCTCTGATGCTGGTAAGCAAGTAACCCTTGCAGGGTGGGTGCAGCGCACACGTAAAATGGGAGGTATGACCTTTGTAGATTTGCGCGACCGCTATGGTATTACACAACTTGTTTTTAACGAGGCTGCTGATGCTGCTTTGTGCGAACAGGCTAATAAGTTGGGACGTGAGTTCTGCATTCAAGCAATGGGTAAGGTGAGCGAACGACAAAGTAAAAACAGTAAGATGCCTACTGGAGATATTGAGATATTGGTAAACAACTTGGTAGTTTTGAGTGAGAGCTTAACACCTCCTTTTAAAATAGAAGATGAAACAGACGGTGGTGATGACCTTCGTATGAAATATCGTTACCTTGACTTACGAAGACCTATCGTTAGAAAAAACTTGGAATTGCGCCACCGCATGACTATCTTGATACGCAACTTCTTGGATAACCAAAAGTTTATTGAGGTAGAGACTCCTGTATTAATTGGTTCTACGCCAGAGGGCGCACGAGACTTTGTGGTTCCTTCTCGTATGAATCCAGGTCAGTTTTATGCCTTGCCACAGAGTCCACAGACTTTGAAGCAATTGCTAATGGTGAGCGGATTTGACCGATACTTCCAAATAGCGAAGTGCTTTCGTGATGAAGACCTGCGTGCCGATCGTCAACCAGAGTTTACACAGATTGATTGTGAGATGAGTTTTGTTGACCAAGCTGATGTTATTAATCTGTTTGAAGAACTTTGTCGTCATCTGTTTAGGGAGATACGTGGAGTAGAGTTGCCTAAGCTACAACAAATGACATGGACTGAAGCCATGAAACGTTTTGGTAGTGATAAACCAGACTTACGCTTCGGTATGGAGTTTGTAGAGTTGTTGGATACATTGAAAGACAAGGCTAACTTTAGTATCTTTAATGAGGCTGAATACATTGGAGCTATCTGTGTTACTGGCTGTGCTAACTACACTCGTAAGCAGTTGGATAGTTTAACAGATTTTGTAAAGCGTCCGCAGGTAGGAGCCAAGGGGTTAGTATACATTAAATATAATGCCGATGGAACCATTAAGAGTTCTATTGATAAGTTCTATACCAAAGAACAGTTGTTGGAAGTTAAAAAGCAAATGGGTGCTAATGACGGTGATTTAGTATTGATTATGAGTGGCAATAATGCTAACAAAACTCGTATTCAACTTTGTTCGTTGCGTTTAGAAATGGCAGAACGTTTAGGCTTACGCAATAAGAATAAGTTTGAGTGCTTGTGGATAATTGACTTCCCTTTGTTTGAATGGAGCGAGGAAGAACAACGACTCATGGCTACTCACCATCCATTTACTATGCCTAATCCAGATGATATTCCGTTGTTGGATACTCATCCAGAGCAGGTTCGTGCCAAGGCATACGACTTCGTTTGCAATGGTATTGAAGTGGGAGGTGGTAGCCTGCGTATACACGATGGCAAATTGCAGTCGAAAATGTTCGAGATATTGGGCTTTACACCCGAACGAGCCATGGCTCAGTTTGGCTTCTTGATTAACGCCTTTAAATATGGAGCACCACCTCATGCAGGTTTAGCATTCGGCTTAGATCGTTTTGTAAGTATCATGGCAGGATTGGATAGTATTCGTGATTGTATTGCATTCCCAAAGAACAACAGTGGTAGGGATGTAATGCTTGATGCACCCTCAACTCTTGATGATAAACAGTTAGACGAATTGCAGATAAAGCTTGACGTGCATCAATAAAGAACGGACGATACAAAAAATACGATAAAAAGTTGCATAAAATGTTGTTAATTTTCTTGTAAATAAAATAAAACTACTATCTTTGCCACGTACAACAAATATTAGTTTTTTATATAAGTTAGTTAATAGTTTTAGTTAATAGTTAAAGATTTTTTATTATGGCAGAAAAGAAAACAACCGCAGCTTGTAAGAAAGCTGCTACCAAGAAGACCACTTCTACAAAGTCAGCTTGCAAAAAGGCTGCAGTGAAGCATGTAGAACTCGTAGCAAATGCAGAGAGTGTAGGCTTCCGTGCTGGTGATGTTTATCAAGCATTGGCAGCAGCAGGTAAGGCTATGAGCGTTGAAGAGATTGCTAAGGCTGCTAATATTAGTGCAGAGGAAGTTTATTTAGGTATCGGCTGGCTTTTCAAAGAGGGTAAGATTAAGGATGCTGATAAGCTGTTTACTTTGGCTTAAAATTTGCCTAATATCTTTCTTGAATAAGGCATAGTTATAAGACTTTCCGAGGGATGAAATTTTTATCCTTCGGATTTTTTGTAAGCATTCAACATTAGCCGCCTTTTATTGGTTTTCCTATTTTATTACCTTTGCCCTAAAAACTTTATAGCTCTACGGCTATTGAGAATACAAATAAACTAATCAGACAAAATATACCGAAAAAGGATTCGTTTGAACATTATACAGACAAGAGAATTATGTCAACACAAAAGAGATTGAACAAAAGACCGAGAGAAAAATTAAACTTTTCTACACCTAAGTGCGAGTTTTTCAAACACGTTTTATAATTTTGCACTTGCTGGTTGACTCTACGATCAAACTTGTTTGAATTGTTGAGGTGCAGCCTGTTTTTTATAAAGAAAAAAATTAAAAAGATAGCAAAACGTATTTCATAAACTATATTCTCAATATACAGAGGTAATTTATAGAAGCAGCCTTCAATAGGTTTTTCAAAGGTTGTTGGGGAAGAATTACAATCTCAATGAGTTTGTGGAGCAATCTCATTGAGTTTTCAGTACAATTTCATTGAGTTTCAAATTCAATTTGTATAAGTTTGTAAAATAGAATGGAGTGGTTTTATAAAATATTGAAATATAAACTGTTAAGTATATTTTCAATTTTCTTTGTTTCGGTATTACAAGCACAAGAATATAATGATTTATGCGACAGTTTAAAGCAGGCTACAGAAATGTTGTCTTATCATCCTGATAATATTGATTTGCGACTGAAAAAGGCAGCTTGGAACGTGCAGCTGGAACAATGGCAATATGCCAAAGATGAGTATGACTATGTATTGAACTTGCAACCTAATAACGTGGCAGGCTTGTATTTCAGGGCTTTTGTCAACGAGAAATTAGGTAGATATAACTTTGCACGCTTTGATTATGAGAATCTTTTAAGGGAGGTACCACGTTATTTTGCTGGTTGGCTGGGTTTGGCTTTGCTCAACGAAAAGGATAACCATTATACAGATGCCATGAATCAAATTAACTATTTGGTGCATTGTTATCCAGATAGTGCCGTAGCTTATGCCGCCAGAGCAGGCATGGAGAAAAATCGTGGTTTGTACGAGCTGGCTTTATATGATTTTTCGGAGGCTATTCAGCGCGATACTAACAATAAAGATTATTTACTGAATAGGGTAGAGGTGTATATAAAATTAGGAAGGAAAGATGAGGCTAAAGCCGATTTGGATACTCTTGTAGCCTTGGGAATTCCTCGTACAGCATTGAAACACTGGTATAAATGTTTGTAGAGACGCACGGATAGTGCGTCCATACAAAAAAGTTTAAGGGCTTAATTCCTAAACTTCGTAAAATCCTTACTTCTTGATAGTTTCTAATCAGGCAAAATGAAGTTAATGGCTTCGGGAGATATAAAAATATTAAACTGACTTACTGGGGTGCGCATTAATCTACCATCAACACCTACCAAAGCACGACCAGCAGTAAGTATTTCTATTTTTTTTGTGCGATACGGATGTACGCTGTGATGATTTAAGAACTTTCCTCTTATAAACAAATATATACCCTCAAGTAGTTGTGTTATCTTAGGTTGATATACCAATGATACATCCAACTGAGCATTATATGGAACGGCATTAGGCGTTTGACCATATCCGAGAGCATTGCCTATGCATATAGTCATTATCTTACGTTCTATATTATCTGTGTTTATTTTGATGTGCATTTTGTAATCTAGCCGCTGAAATATCAACAAAATAAACGAAAAAAGGAAGGATAGGGTGCGAGAACCAAATATATGTTGAGTTTTTCTACGAAGATTCATAATGGCTGCTACGTAACCAATATTAACGCAATTAAGGAAATAACGTATGCAAGCATCGCCATTGTTGTTGGTGTATCGTATACAACCAAGGTCTATTTTCTTGATACGTCGTTGCTTTAATGCCCTGATAACAGTTTTGTCATCACTTTCGTCAACACCCCAGAAGTGGGCAAAGTCGTTCATTACGCCATAGGCAATCATACCTAATGCAAGGTCTTTTCGTTTTTCGATATCTACCTGCATAATGCTGTTAACTGCATCATTGAGGGCAGAGTCGCCACCTACGACAATGATTGTTTTATAGCCCGAATTGATAAACATCTTAACAAGTCGTTCTACACCACCTTTTTTCTCACTTTGTACAAAGTCGAAGTCAATATCTTCTGCTATCAGACATTTTTCTATTTCCTCCCATCTCTTTTGAGGACGAGCGAAACTTTTTTTAGGACAGAATATGATGCCCCAACGTGTTTTATCAATTGCCATATATCTGTTGTACTTGTTTTATCTTTTCTTTCATGGGCAACATAGCATCAATCCAATGTATTTTGAATCCTCTGCGCTCCATACCTCTGAACCATGTCATTTGTCGTTTGGCAAACTGATGAATGGCTATCTCTAATCTTTGAAACATTTCTTGGTATGTACTGCGCCCAATAATATATTCTGTAACGTATTTATACTCTAAACCATAGTATATTAAAGCATCGGCTGTGATGCCTTGTTGCATCAATTGCTGCATCTCTTCTATCATTCCACCTGCCAATCGCTGTTTGAGACGTTCTGTTATCTTTTTTCTTCTTAGCTCTCTGTTAATATTTAGCCCGATAATGCACGTGTTGATAGCAGGCAGTGTGCGATTGTTGGTAGGGTGTTGCAAGTTATATGTTTCTATCTCTATGGCACGGATAGCACGCTGAACCGTATCTACATCCGAACGATTGTGCATGGTAGAGTGGTTTTGCTCTTTGAGTACAATTAGCTTTTTTGTTAATTCCTTTAGCGAACAATGGCTCAAATGGTTGCGCAATTCAATATTTTGTGGAACGGGTGAAAGTTCATATCCTTTGAGAACAGCTTCTATGTACAAGCCCGTTCCACCACATAAGATGGGCAGTTTATGCCGATTAATAATATCTTGATAAGCTTGATGAAAGTCTTGTTGATATTGAAATAGATTATATTTGGTTCCTGCTTCTACAATATCAATAAGGTGATAAGGTATGTTTTGACCGTTAACCTGATACTCTTCAAGGTCTTTGCCTGTGCCAATATCCATACCCCGATATACTTGTCGGCTATCAGCACTAATAATTTCTCCACCCATTGCGTAAGCTAAATGAGTAGACAAAAAAGTCTTTCCGCAGGCTGTAGGCCCTAAGATAGTTAACAGCTTCATGCCACAAATGTACAAAAAAAAAGCCGTTCGACATAATCGAACGACTTTTTTATCATGTAATATGCTAATTTTGATTAGCCATTAACTTTTGCCATGTGCTTGATGAGCTCAATTACTTTATGAGAGTAACCAATCTCATTGTCGTACCAAGATACAACCTTTACGAATGTATCTGTCAATGCAATACCTGCTTTAGCATCGAAGATAGATGTACGGGCATCACCTAAAAAGTCAGAAGAAACAACAGAATCTTCAGTGTATCCTAAGATGCCTTTTAATTCACCTTCAGAAGCTTCTTTCATAGCTTTGCAAATCTCATCGTAAGAAGCTGGCTTAGCTAAGTTAACTGTCAAGTCAACAACAGAAACATCCAAAGTAGGAACACGCATAGACATACCTGTCA
>CAMQBR010000038.1 GCA_946999045.1 uncultured Prevotella sp. | reverse complement strand
TCACCTCAACAAATCAAGTAAACTTGTTTGTTATTCGGTTTGCACTATTTTTGTATAAAATAGGCTTCACCTCAACAAATCAAGTAAACTTGTTTGTTATTCGGTTTGCACTATTTTTGTAAAGAATTTGAAAAGGTCGTTATACTCATATAACTATTAAGGCAGAAACAAAATATGCTGCCATATATTACATATAAAGAAGTACAGTATATATATGTGTATCAATATTATAAAAACACGTCCTTACAACAAGTTCTTATTTTTAAATACAAAAAAATTAATTTCTAATGAAAAAAAACAAAAAAAAACTTCTTTCCCTACTGGGTATTATTCTGTTGGGAAGCCTTAAGTCTATAGCACAAGTAAATGATGTGTCGGTTATAGTATCGCCCACCATAGAATATCAATGGTGGAATAAAAACCTTACTATCGACAATATGCCCCTATACGGTGGCAAGATAGGATTTGGCTTTGGTGCGCTCTTTGAGATAAGAGCTTTTTATCTGCATGGAGATAATGCTGATGCTACTGCTCGTCCGTTAGGCTGGAACGCAATGAAAGACTGGACTAAGAACACGAAAGCTACACAGGTAGACTTGAAGAAATATGGTGGAGAGCTGAAGCTAAACCTATGGAGAGGAACATTTTTTGCACCTTATTTAACAGTGGGTGCTGGCGTACAGCAAATGATGTACAATACAGCACAGGCAAACGCTGCCACTGCAAATGTTGACCTAAAAGATGAGCAACTGTTTGCTGCATTGGGCTTGGGTGCCAAATTTAACCTCACCAATCGTGCTGTGTTATCATTCGAAGCCAAGAACACTATGTTTAATGCCAGTGATGGCAACTATCTGCTTCGCCCAGAATACAGCAAAGACAATGGTGGTAACCACCTTTATAACTGGACTGCAGCTGCCACACTCGACCTTTATTTGGGTGGAACAGCTTACAACAGCAAAGATGCCATTAGTAGAGAATACCACAAAATGTTTAGCAGTGGCTTCAAAGGCATTAAATTCGTAGCAGAGCCCTCTCTGGTGTACCTTAACTTTGACAAAGATTTTCTCCTCACCGATACTTATCTCTTAGGAGGTAGCGCAGGTTTCGACCTGTCTTCATTGGTAGGCATACGCGGTTTCTATTATCAAGCTACCAAAGAAGCTAACAAGCCTTCGCTCTCATTCAACAATAACTTAGCATTGTATGGAGGTAACATTATTACTCGTTTAAACATGCCACGCGGCATTACTCCTTACCTGCAATTAGGTGGAGGTTACATGAATGTAGGAAACGAATACATAGCCAAAGATGGCAAAAACACTATAGAAAGCTCTGCATTTGCTATGGGTGGTGCTGGTATTGAAATACCATTGTCTAAAAATATTGCTCTCTATGGCACTGCTAATGCTATCTTCATGCCTAAGAAAGATATAGAAAAAGAGAACGTTCAAAACACCAACCACATTAAAACCAGTATGATGTACACTACTGGTATTAGATTTAATATTGGTGAGAGTGCCAATGGCACAAAAGCTTATCACAAATATTTGTTAAGCAAGGTGGCTGAGGAGCGTGAGGCTTCTAACAAGCGTATCAACGATTTACGTGCCGAATATAATGAGCAGATAAATTCATATAACGACAAGCTGGCTGCATACGATGAGAAGATGGCACTATACAGCGATCGGGTTAATGCACTAAAAGCACAATACGAAAAGCGCATTACCAAATTAGATAATGACTTAACAGCCGCTTTGCAAAACAAAGACACATTAAAGGTTACAGAGATTATACGCATAAAAGATAAGAACCAACGAGAGTTGGAGAATATAGAGAACGAGGAGATGAAGGTTAAGCGCAACTTGGTTAACGGATTGGCTCAAGATAACAACAACGAGGTGAAGCTAACCAGAAAACAACTTAACGAACTGGTAGATAGAATTATTGACGAGGCTCGCATGGAAACCCGCAACAAAGCCTATTATTATGATATGCAACCCACTGGCAACCAACCTATGGGTGAGGTTCAGCCAAGAAACAATGCCGAGACAGAGCAACTGAAGAGAGAGTTGAAAATGGTAAACGAGAAGCTAAATAAGGTAATTGGTCAAAAAACAAATGGCGTTGTATACCAAGAAAATAGCATACCCGCAGCCCCTCTTACTCCTGCTTTTACGCATAACAATGAGAACTTAAAAAATACCAATATATTTAGATTAAACCGCATAGCCTTGTTTACTGGCATAGGGTTTGGCGATCTTACTGCATATAACGTTGGTGTAAGAGGATATATGCAAGTAGCATCTACCAACCTTGATTTTGTTCCAGAGCTATATGCAGGCATGGGCAAGAGCACAGGCTTTGGTTTATCTGGTAATGTAGTTTATAATATCCATGCTAATATGTTTAGAAAGTTTACACCATACGTAGGCTTTGGATTAGGTATCTTCCATGGCGACAAGACGCATGTTGGCTCTAACATCATACTGGGTGTCAGCACTCATTTCTTGGGCGGCAAGGCTTTTGTAGATTATTCGGCTCGCAGCCTAACCAAGCAGAACCAATTGGTAGTAGGCTATTCGTTTATATTCTAAATTTAAGAAATCAATATGCAAATAAAACATAGTTTGGCAGCTCTTGCCTTTCTTATATTATCAACCATTAGTGTGGGGGCTACACCAGTACAAAATGTAGCCCCTACATCAAACGATAACGACACTATTGTGGTTAATCGTAATGACTTGATAGATATATTAAAAGGTGTGGCTGTTAGAGAAATAAAAAGGCAACACAGCAGTATGGCACAACCCATTGGAGCGAATAAGGTGTACGGTAATACCTATCGTGAAAGTAGTACCATACCTGTATACAATACGGTTACACATAGCGTAGAATATATTCCGGTGTATGTACCAAAATATGTGGGTGGTGGCAATAATTATGCACCTAACGCACCAAGCAATAATAGAGAACTCAATAAGTTGCAGAAACAGATTGATAAACTGCAAGAGCAAATAGAGATGCTAACAAAACCCATGAAAGATGCTAAGCTTAGGCAACAGCTTGATTCTTTATCTATGCGCATAAACAATCTTAAACTTGCTTCTAAGCCCATACTTGCAGATAGTGTTGAAGGTGCATTTAAAGAACAGTCCACGCAAGATAACCTGTTAGGGGAAAAATTGTTAGAGTGTTGTCATAATGACAACAATCTTACCTTGTTCAGCACTAACTTGCGCCAAGTATTCTTCAATGTATCATCGACACAACTCACAACAGAGGCTCAGCAAACATTGCAATCAATAATTAAGGTGTTAAAATGCAACCATAAGATAAAAGTAGAGTTGAGGGGGTTTGCCAGCAAAGATGGTTCTGCAGCATACAACAGCAACCTCGCCATGCGTCGCATGAATAGTGTAAAGCAATATTTGTTGGACAATGGTGTGCAGCAAGAGCAAATTACGTCTCTATCTTACGACATTGACAAAAAGAGCGATATGAAGACATACGCCAGACGAGTAGAATTATGTATGGTTTTATAGAACCTATCTTAAACAAAACATAGCATAAACACTCAAGCCCAAAACTCAGTAAAGTACGTTTCTCTCTCTCCCCCCCTTGTGGGAGGAGTAGAGAGAGTATGAGAGTTTTTTTTTTGCGGCTTCACTTTTATTATTTTACAATGAGTGATAATAAAAATGAGTGATAATAAAAATGAGTGATAATAAAACAGCAACATTAGAATTAGGAACAAAACCAGTAGGAAAGCTACTTTTGCAATATGCCCTGCCTGCCGTGATAGCAATGACGGCAGCATCGTTGTATAACATGATTGACCGTATCTTTATAGGACAGGTTGTAGGCTCGTTAGCTATATCGGGCTTAGCCATTACCTTTCCGTTGATGAATCTATCGGCAGCCTTTGGTTCTGCCATTGGTATAGGTGCATCTACAGCCATATCTGTAAAGTTAGGTCAAAAAGACTATACCAGTGCAAAAAATGTTTTAGGTAACTCTGTAACACTGAACATCATCATAGGATTGATGTTCGGTTTTGTGTGCTATATATTCTTAGATCCTATCATATTATTCTTTGGAGCCAGTAAAGAAACATTACCCTACGCTCGCGACTTCATGCAAGTAATACTAATAGGTACTGCCATATCTCATATGTATTTTTGTATGAACGCCATATTGCGTGCTGCCAGTAAACCCAAGCAAGCTATGTATGCTACCATGTTTACAGTGGCAATGAATATTATTTTGGATGTGATATTTATATTATGGTGGGGCTGGGGAATACGTGGTGCTGCCTTTGCTACTATCATCTCACAAGCATTAGCTTTGATATGGCAAATAAAACTATTCTGCAATCCAAAAGAACTATTACACTTAAAACGTGGCATCTACCAACTCAAGTCAAACTTGGTAAGAGTTATCATCGGCATAGGTATCTCACCATTCTTGATGAATGCCTGTGCTTGTATCATTGTGGTGTTTATGAACAACCAGTTTGTGCGTTACGGTGGAGATATGGCTGTGGGTGCATACGGCATATCCAATAGTATTGCAACAGTGTTTATGATGTTCGTCATGGGACTGAACCAAGGAATGCAACCTATTGCAGGATATAACTATGGTGCCATGCAAACCCATCGTGTAAAGAGAGTACTAAAACTATCTATCATTGCCGCAACTATTATTATGACCACAGGTTGGTTGGTAGGTGAATTTGCTCCGTACTACTGCATTCGGTTGTTTACAACGGATGCAACGCTCACACGTCTAGCAATGGACGGACTTCGCATCAATTTACTGGCATTCCCTATCGTGGGTATACAAATGGTTACTACCAACTTTTTCCAGTGTATTGGCAAGGTAAAGATTAGCATTTTCCTGTCGCTATCAAGACAGTTGATATATTTGTTGCCTTTGCTTGCTATCTTGCCACATTTCTTTGGTATAGACGGCGTATGGGCATCGTTGCCCTCATCAGACGTTATTGCCGTGGCTACCTCTGTTAGCATGATGATGGTATATATGAAGAAATTTAACTTAAAACATAAAAAGGGCTAATAATGAAGCAACAGAAGATAATTATTAATGTAGGCAGACAGGTAGGAAGTGGCGGACACATCATTGCAGATAGGCTTAGTAAATTGTTTAACTGCAAACTGTATGACCATGAACTATTAAACCTGGCTGCCAAGGAGAGTGGATTTAGTGAGGAGTTCTTTAGAGAGAGAGATGAACGTAAAGGATTCTTTGACACGATGTTCCATCTTCATGCACCGCTCATCACAGATAGTTCGTTTTACGATAATAAGTTTACGGAGGATGGATTGTTTAAGTTTCAGAGTGATGCTATCTTGAAGGCTGCAAAAGAGGGTAACTGTATATTCGTTGGAAGAACGGCTGATTATGTATTACGCAAGTTTTCTAATGTGGTGAATATCTTTATTTCGGCTAACAGAAAGGATAGAATTAAACGTATCTGCGAACGTAGAAATTGTAATGAGGACGCAGCACAGAAATTTATTAACGACAAGGAGAACGAGCGTGCCACCTATTATAATTATTATACGGGTAAGAAATGGGGATTTAGTAGTAGCTATGACCTCTGCATAAACTCTAGCTTGATGGGTATAGACAAAACAACAGAAATGTTAGGAATGATTATTAAAGCTCGCTTTGCTTTAACAACAGAAGATTATAAAACTGGAGAACAAAAGGAACAAAAAATATAATAAGTTAATTTATTTTACGTTTATAGGACAAAAGAGCAACCACCCTTAATCTAAAATCAGAAGCTTAAACAACGTAATTATAAAGTTCAACGTAAAAAGAATGAAGACCTATTTAGTTACAGGAGCCGCTGGCTTCATCGGAGCAAACTTTATTAAGTACTTGCTCAACCAAAAATACAAGAACGAGGAAATAAAGATAATTATCCTTGATTTATTAACATACGCTGGTAATTTGGGAACCATTAAGGGGGATATTGATAACAAGCGATGCTTCTTTGTAAAAGGAGATATTAGGGATAAAACATTAGCTGACAAGCTATTTGCTGAAAACGAAATAGACTATGTGGTAAACTTTGCAGCAGAGAGTCATGTTGACCGCAGTATTGAAGACCCACAACTTTTCTTATCAGTAAACATCTTAGGAACGCAAAACCTTATGGATGCAGCACGTAAGGCTTGGATAACAGGTAAAGATGAGCAAGGCTATCCTACATGGAAGGTTGGTAAGCGTTTTCATCAAGTTTCTACCGATGAGGTTTATGGTACATTAGGAGCAGAAGGTTTTTTCACAGAAGCTACCCCACTCTGCCCTCATAGTCCGTATAGTGCCTCAAAAACCAGTGCCGACATGATAGTGATGGCTTATCGTGATACCTACCATTTTCCTGTAAGCATTACACGTTGCTCTAACAACTACGGTCCTTACCAGTTTCCAGAGAAGCTAATACCATTAATTATCAATAACATTCTCGAAGGCAAGCAACTTCCTGTTTATGGAAAAGGCGAGAACATTCGTGATTGGTTGTATGTAGACGACCATTGCAAAGCTATTGATATGGTGATACGTGAAGGTAAAGAGGGAGAGGTGTATAATATAGGTGGACACAATGAAATGAAGAACATTGATATTGTGAAGCTTACCATTAAGACCATTCACGACATGATGCAACAAAACAAAGACCTAAGAAAGATTTTGAAGAAGCAGGTAAAGGATGCACAAGGCGAAATTGCTATCAACTGGATAAACAATGATTTGATAACATTTGTTACCGATAGGTTAGGACATGATAAGCGTTACGCCATTGATCCAACAAAGATTAAGCACGACTTAGGTTGGTATCCAGAAACCATGTTTGCCAATGGTATCGTGAAGACTATTAAATGGAATCTTGAAAATCAGCAATGGATTAATGAGGTTACCAGCGGCAATTACCAAAAGTATTACGAAGAAATGTACGGCAACAGATAGTATATATATATATTATATATGAAGAAAATTCTATTATTAGGAGCAGGTGAATTAGGAAAAGAATTTACCATTGCTGCCAAACGTTTGGGGCAATATGTTATTGCATGCGATAACTATAACGATGCTCCTGCCATGCAAGTGGCTGACTGCAAAGAAGTGTTCAACATGTTAGACGGAAATGCACTAAATAACATTGTGCAAAAGCATAAGCCTGATGTGATAGTTCCAGAGATAGAAGCCATTCGTACCGAACAACTATACGACTACGAGGCACAGGGCATACAGGTGGTACCCAGTGCCAAAGCCGTTAATTATACTATGAATAGAAAAGCCATTCGCAACCTTGCTCACAATGAGCTGGGGCTACGAACGGCTCTTTTTTATTATGCCACAACTCCATCACAATTACATAAGGCAGCTCAATCTATTGGCTTTCCGTGTGTGGTAAAGCCATTGATGTCGTCATCTGGCCATGGACAAACCATTGTAAAAGCTGAAGAACAACTGGACAAGGCCTTTACAAACGCAATGGAAGGAAGCAGAGGCGACCTTAAAGAGATTATTGTAGAAGAGTTTATTACTTTTGAAAGCGAGTTTACCTTGCTTACCATTACCCAGAAAAATGGTTGCACTCTGTTTTGTCCGCCTATAGGACATATACAGAAAGGTGGAGATTTTCAAGAGAGTTGGCAACCATTCCAATTACCAAACTCGGCTTTACAACAGGCACAAGATATGGCAAAGAAAATTACAACAGCTCTTACAGGTGAAGGATTGTGGGGGGTAGAATTTTTCTTAACCAAAGATAAGGAAGTTATCTTCTCAGAACTTTCGCCCCGCCCACACGATACAGGTATGGTAACGTTGGCTCGTACCACCAACTTTAATGAGTTCGACTTGCATCTGCGTGCACTCTTACATCTGCCCATTGCATCCATTCAACTGGAACATTGTGGTTGCACAGCTGTTATTTCTGCCAAAGAAGAGAGCAATACGCCACCAACATACAATATGCTGGACACATTGAAAGAGCCGAATACCAACATTAGAATTTTTGGAAAACCCACACAATATGTGGGCAGACGCATGGGTATTGTTCTTTGTTACGGTGATGTAAATGCCAACATAGAGCAACTAAGAAGCAAAGCCAAACGCTTGGCAAGCACCGTTCTTAAATAAAAATATTTTTTAAGCTCACAAGAATACAAGTTTTACAAAGAGTACAAGGAATTAGTAAGACAGCAAAAAGAGTATAATTATAACGTACTATGCTCAAAGTAAAAAGTTAAACTTTACAGTGGTAATTGATAGAACCGCCCTTAAAACAATCATAAAAAGTGAAAGCAACTATCATCAATTTAACCAAGATAGTAGACCTACGCGGCAACCTTACCGTAGCAGAAGGCAACAAAGATATACCCTTCGAAATAAAACGAGCATACTGGGTGTACGATGTTCCAGCTGGTGGATGCCGAGGCGGACACGCACATAAGCAGTGCAAAGAACTCTTAGTGGCACTGAGTGGCAGCTTTCATGTTACTATCGACAACGGCAAGGAAACAACATCGGTATTGCTCAACCACCCATACCAAGGACTTCTCATTAATATTGACACATGGCGAACCTTAGACGACTTTTCCTCTGGAGCGGTGTGCTTAGTACTGGCTTCTGCCCTTTATGATGAGAATGATTACATTAGAGATTATCAGAATTTTATATCATACATAAAGAATAAACAAAATGTTTGATATACAACGCTATAACGATACACACAAAGAAGAATGGAACAAGTTTGTGGCTTTGGCAAAGAATGGCTCGTTTATGTTTAATCGTTCGTACATGGATTACCACAAAGACCGCTTTAAAGACTTTTCGCTCTTATTTTATAAAGATAGAAAACTGTACGCCATATTGCCTGCTCACGTGGTAGACAGCACCCTCTACTCACACTTTGGACTTACGTACGGTGGTCTTGTCATAGACTATCGGGCTACAGCTTCTTACACGTTGTGCCTTTTCTATGAACTTAACACATATCTTCGCACACAGCACATCAAGCAAGTGGTGTACCGTCCCACACCTTCTATCTATCACCTAATACCTGCCGAGGAAGATTTGTACGCACTCTTTAAAGTATGCAACGCCCAATTAGTGGCACGCAACATTTCTTCTGTCATTGATTTGGCACATACCTTGAAATGGAGTGAGAACCGTAGACGAGGGGTTAAGCAATGTATAAAAAATGGCATAGAGATAAAACAGAGTACAAATTTTGCTGCCTTTTGGCAAGTGCTGGATGACAATTTAATGAATAAATACGGTGCGAAACCCGTTCATAGCTTGCAGGAAATAGAACTGTTGCACCAACGTTTCCCTCATCACATCCAGTTGTATGTGGCATGCAAAGATAACATGGTGTTAGGAGGAACCGTTCTTTATCTCACTCCCAACGTGGTGCATACGCAATACATCTCGGCATCGCCCGAAGGAAAGCAACTGCGTGTAATTGATGGTTTGTTCCATTTCTTACTTCATCAATCGTGGGACGAACAACAATATTTTGATTTTGGCACGTCTACTCTGCAAAGTGGGCATCTGCTCAACGCCTCACTCATACATCAAAAAGAAGGTTTTGGCGGGCGTGCTATTTGTTATGACACCTATCAATGGAAAGTATGATAGAATATTTAAGCTTACAACGCATCAATCAACGATACATTACAGAGACGCTACAAGCTATAAATAATGTGGTAAACAGTGGGTGGTATCTGCAAGGAAAGGCGGTACAAACGTTTGAAAAACAATATGCACAGTATATTGGTACACCTTATTGTATAAGCTGCGGCAACGGCTTGGATGCGCTCACACTTATTCTTAAAAGCTATATAGAATTGGGTAAAATGCAACCGGGCGATGAAATTATCGTGCCTGCTAATACTTACATCGCCACCATATTGTCTATTACAGCCAACCAATTGATTCCTGTTTTGGTAGAACCAAGGATAGATACACTGCAAATAGATGACAGGCTGATTGAGAATGCCATTACTTTGCGCACACGTGCCATTATATTAGTACATCTTTATGGGCGATGTGCTTACACTGAGCATATTGGTAAACTCTGCCAAAAATATAACCTACAACTCGTAGAAGATAATGCACAGGCACATGGTTGTTTCTATCATAATACACAACGCACGGGTGCGTTGGGCGATGCAGCAGCACATAGTTTTTATCCCAGCAAGAACTTAGGCGCATTGGGCGATGCTGGAGCGGTTACTACCTGTCATGCGGATTTAGCTAAAGCCATTAGAGCACTGGGCAACTATGGTTCTTCTCGCAAATATGTTTTTACATACAAGGGTAAAAACAGTAGGATGGACGAGCTACAAGCAGCCGTATTATCCGTTAAGTTAAAATATCTTGATACAGATAATGCCTATCGTCAACGCCTCGCCCAATATTATCTTACCCACCTCTACAACCCACTTATTACGCTTCCTAAAACATCTACCACCAACAATGTTTGGCATATTTTTCCCATTCTTACTCCTCAACGTGAAGCCTTGCAAACTTATTTGCAGGCGCATGGCATCCAAACAGCTATACACTACCCTATACCGCCTCATCAGCAAGAAGCATACAAAGAGTGGAAACATTGCTCATACCCTATCACCGAGCGCATTCATCAACAAGAATTAAGCATTCCCCTCAACCCTATCATCAGCATAGAAGAGGCTAAGTATATAGTAGAAGTATTAAACAGGAGCTACCAAGAGGTAATGAAGGTAAAAAGGAGTTAACTAACTTTTTGATTTTATACCACTTACAAGTTTTTTTTTGCTCAACAACATCTCCAAAATCTAATAAAGCCACGTTATAGCATCTGCCTTATAAAAACTACGAATCATACACATGCCCCTCTCTCATTAACTCACATAAATACAAAATAACTATCTATAACATTGAAGATAATAAATTTATTACTAATATTGCATTGTAATAATTATAAAAACTAAGCAATATGAATATTGGAGATAAAGTGCCAGAGATATTAGGACACGATCAAGATGGTAATGAAGTGAAGTTATCTAACTTCAAGGGTAAGAAACTTGTTTTATACTTTTATCCAAAAGATAGTACACCTGGTTGTACCAATGAGGCTTGCAACTTGCGCGATAACTATCAACGCTTTTTAGATAATGGTTATGCCGTAGTGGGTGTAAGCGTTCAGGATGCTAAGTCGCACAAGAAGTTTATTGAAAAGAATAATCTTCCCTTCCCCCTAATAGCTGATACAGAAAAGGCTCTAAACAATATGTTCGGTGTATGGGGAGAAAAGAGTATGTGTGGTAGAAAATACATGGGTACCTTCCGCACTACCTTTATTATTGATGAAGAAGGTAAGGTAGAGCGCATTATCACTCCAAAAGAGATTAAGGTTAAAGACCATGCCAATCAAATATTAAAGGGAGGTTCTATCAATTAGCTTTGACAGATTGTGCCACTATTTTTGAGGTAAATTTGTTTATGGGTGGTAATTTATAGAACCACCCTTAAATCATCATTGTAAGTTATAGAACCTGCCTAATGTGAGAAAAAGTAACTTCATAGCCTTTCACTATATATGGTGAGGGTAAGTAGCTACTCTTTCTTCATCATCATACCATTTCCTGCATCTATCTGTTGCCTATTTACATCCAACCGATAAATCATTATGTTATCAGGAGAGCCAAAATCACAAACCAACTGGTGATTTTTATAATAAAACGTTCCTTTAACCATATCATTGTCAATCAACTCGCAAATACTATCGCCATTAATTGTTAACTTTATATCGCCATAATCGGCATGAAACACCCATGTGCCTTGTATCCATGAAGGAGCTTTACCAGGATGTATCTCCTCAAAAGGATCAACATCCGAAGAAGAAGCAGCAGAAGAAGACTTGCTCTCATCGCTATCGGTTAGCTGTATCTTCTCTGTGGGCGCACCTGTCATGTTATTTTTAGATGAATAAGAGCGACACGACTTTTTGGCTATCAGAATAAAACACAGGAAAAACACCAACAAGATAAATTCTCTATAACTTTTTATACGTTTTCTTTTGCGCTTTTTATAGACATTATCTTTAGTTACAGGCTTTGTTTTAGGCTTAGAACCCTTCTGCCAATCAAGATTTTCTTTGAAGGGCGTAAAAGACGAATTTGTGTTTTGTGAAGAATGAGGAGACGTTGTCTTATCTTTTTCAGATAATGAAACAGCAGCGCATTCCTCTTCTTTGGCTTCTGCTGGCTTTGCGTCTATATTTTCCCTTTCATCCAAAGAGATAACATACGTAAAAGGTGTACCACATCGAGGACACACGCATAATATTTCTGTGATGCCTGGTACAACAGGAGTATCAAACTTAAATCTGCATTTAGGGCATTTTATCTGCATCATACAAAAGTGTTTCCTAATAATTTCTATCTATCCGCTATAAATTTACCGTTTTTTTTATACTTGCTCTACTAAAGTTCAAAAAATCTAACAAAGGTAGTTTATATAACCTGTCTTTACATAAAAGTAACAACCGCTTTGGTAGTAACACGCCATGTATTGTTTTCAAACACAGCACACCCCTCCTTTACTGTTTTAATATGAGTAGGCATGCTGCGAATGCTACCCTGCACCTTACAAACAGTCTTAACAAACTGCGATACGCTAATAGTGGCAGTAGCAATGGCATCGGGCGTATTAAGCATTGAAAACTTTCCGTTTATCCCATCTTTGGTTGTAAGAAGATAGATGCTCTTACCTATCTGTTCGGTGGTATGCCATGAAGCAAAGAAGCCACCCTCCTGTGGCGAATCCAGATATAAACATTTTTCTGTAAAAGCTGGTGTGTGAATAGCCTTCGTTACTGAAGCTGCCTTCTCATTAGAATATTCAACCTTTTGTCGAACTACAGTCTCTTCATGGGCATGTTGTTGTGCCAGTTGCTCAAGCGTTTCTACACGATGTTGCAATTGCTTTACCTGCGTTTTTAGCTTTTTTAGTTGCTCTTCGTATGGCAATAGTAACTCCTGTATTTGTTTGTTGATAGTATTTTTAAACATAAGTTTTTCTTTAGTCGACAAGTTGATGAGTGTTTACGAGATAACAAGTTGATAAGCTGTTAGCATAACCGTTTTTTTTTACTATATATTTTCTATTAGATTGTTTCATTTTTTTATATATTGCTCATTTCACATTATTATACTACAAGTTATTTATCAAGTTATCTCTAATGCTACCAATGATGGGATAAAAGAAGAGCGTATCCTCAATGGCATCAGAAGGATTTTTATCTGTTTGGTTTTTGTTAACAAAGTTCCACCCCTTGATGAGATGATGACCAAGATCTTTGTTAACCAACTGCTTGAACTGCTGCAAACTACGGTTGTCAACCAAAAAGCGGTCTACTACATGGATATCATCACAAAGCTGACAGAAAAAAGCATTGAACTGCTGAACCTGTTCTACAATAGCCAAGCGAATTTCCTCTTTATCCATATCTTCATAGTGCAACGTCTGCTGAGAAATCATGGAGTAATTAAACTTAAGCGTATTGTTAAAGCCCTCCATCTTGTTATTAAGCTGTTGAACCTCCTGCGTACCCTTGATGTCGCTTACCTGCAACAAAGCGCCACGACAGGTAATTTGCTTAGGCTCTTTCTTCTCCATCACCACGTTAAAGCCATCGGCATTATAGCATTCACCGTACACACGCTCTATCACCTCCTGTGTAAGAAGCTCTAAATCGCACTGCGTGCCCACAATATCCAATACCTTGGAACCTGTTCCAGAAAACATGATGCTGCGCGGCATTTGCAAGTTACGATACTTCATCATCTTAGCCACATAGTAGATAAGCGTAACATAGAAGTAGATAAAGATAATTTTGCGCTCGCCATCCTCGTTCAACCGCAAATTGTATGAGAAGACATCGTTACCATTAACCACTTTGTTATTAATAACAGAGAAGAGGAAAGCATTGATATCTTCCGACTTACGCTTTTCGCATATATCATCCAAGATACCATTTAGCTCACCGTATTTATCATCATCGCTATCAAAGAGATGCGCAAAATACTCAACATACTTCTTTACCATTGGGTTGTTATCACCCTGTGGTACATCAGAGAAACCATCGCCAAACAACACGTTGGCTGCAAAACGAAACGAAGTGAGCAAAGTGGGGTGTGTGGCATTGCTCTCGTACACCACCACATCACTTGTACCACCACCAATATCAATGCTGGCTACCGTACTGGCTGCTCCTTTAAACGAACTGCTGCTCTTGTAAAAGTAATAAGGAGCAACGCTCTCTGGCATCTGTATGAGATTGCTGTTGGTAACAGGTATACCAAAAACGTTGGTAAAGGTTTTTGCCCACATCTCACCTAACTTGCGCACATTACCCACCTTCATGGAAAGCGGATAAAACCATACTAAACGTGTTTGGGTGATGTCGCCATTCTCTAACAACACCTTGGTGCGCATAAGCAACGCCAACTCTGTAAGATATGCCTTAATGCGCTTATTGTTAGCTATCTCGGTAGACCATTTAAGGTTAGGTACTATACGATTGCCATAACCTATAGATTCCTTTTCGTAGATAAATGGTATATTGGCATCGCCCAAGGCTACAATCTGATCTACATTCGTTGCATCCAGACGTTCGCACTCTGAAAGTACCGTACGCTGTGGAAATCCATAGGCTTCACCAATGCTCTTAGTAACAAACTCTTGCTTCATAATTACATCATACAACACACTCTCACCATTATATAATGTAGCCACTAACTGTTGGTTAGGCATTATACCAACCGATAGAGGTTGTGGCATACCTTGCGAAGCCATAGTCTCAATATGCGTATTGGTTGTACCAAAGTCAACAGCAAAAGTAAACTGCTCGTGTCCTTGTATGTAGCTATTCCACATAGGACAAACCACGCCCTGCACGGCAACGTTGCCTCTGTCATCGGTTAGTGTAACATTGATATAATCAAAATCACTCTGCAAACGATAATAGGTAGAGCCCACACGCTTTACGGCCTTCAGTGATCTGCTGCGCTCAGTTACCTCGGTAGGCGACAATTGCTGCTGATAACCATTCTTAAAGAACGACAGGCTAACAGCATCATTCTTCAGAGATTGCAACGCACGGTCAATTAACTGCACATTGTATTGCTTCAATCCCTCAGTGCGAACAAACGGAAAAATGCTCAGTGCAAAAGGAACAGTAACGAAGTAGCCATAGTTCTCCTCCTGATTATACGATAAATCATTATCCTGTGTCATCTTAACATAGGTACGGTGCAAGGTAACGAAGTGGCGCTCTTTTTGTATAGGCACACGCAACGTAACTATTACCTTTTCTACCTTGCCCATGGTAACATGTTCCATCTCGAACATAGGTTTACCACTGATGGTTCGCCATAAGTCATGTACATCAAAGTATTTGAAGAACAATGGCTTCAAAGGCAATAAAAAGTTGCATTGATCGGTATTATTTGACCCCACCACCATGTTACCATCAAAAAACTGTTCTTTATTTAAGGTGAAATCTAACTTAATGAGGGCAGGTTGCAAAAAGTCATCATCTGTCAGCCATGGGTACTGATGATTGGTACCAGGCAAGATACGCTTATCGGGCGTCAAAGCATAATCACAGGGCTTGATAACTGTATTATCATCCCATGTATGTGTAATATATTTTAGTTCGCCACTCTGCGAAGCATTAAGGTGATTTTGCAACACCAAAGGTATTACATCATCCTGCTGATGCGAAGGCTGCATCTTAAAATCGCTTTGCGCAATGGCTTTTTGTATATCTTCTGTGCGAACGCTGTAGAAAGGAACACCCAAAGCCTGCACACCATCATTAAAAGTTTGAAAGTGAGTTTGCAAGAAAGTAAGCGCACCTGCCTGATGTTCTATATCAAAGGCGGTAGGGTTGCCTATTTCTTTTAATATATCGGTTTGCAACGAAGCATCCAACAAATGAAAGTTGGTAATAAGGTAGCTGTTTACCTCTGAGCAAAGTGTCTTTAAGTCGGGATAGGCGGTAAACAGGGCATAAATGTACTTAACAAACATGCTGTCGCGCTGATACAAGGGGCGGCACTCACTAAAGAGCATTACGTTTTGTTCTACAGGCAACTTATACTTTTCTTTCTTGGCATTAGGTGTTGCCATAAACAGCGTTACAGGCGATGTAGAACCAATTACCTGATTACCATACACAAGGAAGTAAAGCCGGTCGAGCTTATCAAAATTGAAAGCCTCTTTGTCTTGGTTCAAGAACATCTCTATGGTTTCGCCCAACAAGCGGTGCTGCTGATTACTCTTCAGCAAGGGTAATGCCACCTCTCTGTTCCACTCTACAATATGCAGCTGACTGTGCAATTCGGTGAAGTTAAAGAACAGCTGTGCTATATCCAAAGCATTCGCCACCAGCTTTTGGTCCATCACTTCTCCTTGCAAATTGTCATGTGCGGCAAGGCGTTGAAAGGCATTCTTCACCAAATCCATTTGTGCAAAAGGAGAAGGAATAGCTGTGCGCGGCACCTCTGACAACCCACCATTGGGGTCGTCTATCATTTCTATTTCATCAGCATTGTACTGTGAGTTGAGAGCTATCCACCCTTCACCTGTTGTTTTCTTGTTAAATGATAATATCTTTGACATAAGTATTATTAATTCATTTGTTATATCGTCCCCTACATAACTCTTGCTCCCCCCATTTTTTAGAAGGGGGAGAGGGAGACTTTACTCTACTGCATTATACTTTTCATCTATCAACTTATCTAAAGCCTCATCAAGCAAACTTAATAGTTTGTATGCTACATTGTTGTCATTATATCGATGTAACTTAGTAGCTTGCTGACTTATTTTGTTAAGCGAAGATAGCACTGTATTGTAATCGATGGCCGACTTAAACAAACTGCGCTTGGCTACTATGTCGGTGAGCGACTCGGATAGCTTCGCAGTATCAAGATTGAATGGTATGAAACTACGCTGATTGTTTTTCAACTCTTTAAGCCACGTGCGATATGCTACAAAAAAGTTGGCTGATAAATTCTCAAAGAACATCGTCGAGAGGAAACCCAACTTTATTTCAGGCTTATCCTCGGTATAGCCTCTCCCTATATCGTACTTTAGTTGATGCGTGATGTACTGATAGGCTATATAAAACTTTGCCAGTTGCTTGTTAACCAACATACGAGTAGACAAGCCAAAGTCTTTGAGCGATAGCGTGTTCTTATCGTTTGCCAAACCATATTCCTTGAATATAGGATTCATGGCTCTACCATTAATAGTTTGCAATTGGTCATCGGGCAATTGCAAAAAGTCGAGTATTGATAACGCCCCCACATATTCTACTATATGCGCATCGTTACGCTGCCCATTGTTACCCGGATCGTTAACATAAGGAGTGCTGGGTACTTCATCGCCTAAGTAATAGCAAGCATTAATCTTTGACATGGGTAGGTAGGCTTTATTTTCCTTAATACCCGTAAGATTATCGTGATAATAATACAAAGCCGATTTGGTTTTTGATATAAAATCGGCTCTTGTTATCGGACTGGTTTTATCTTGCTGCACATTAAAATAAGGTAGCACGGTGAGGGCACCTATCTTTGCATCACGCAAAATACCTCTGCTACTTATCTGTGCATTGTTGCCCGCATTACGAATATTCTTTACTATAACGGGATAACCAGCAGCACCTGTTCCTCCAAAAATACTGCTAACGATAAATACACGGTCGGAGGGTTGAAAAACATTGGCAAACTGCTTAAACTCTTCTGAGTCTTTAAACTCATTGAGTGCAATGGAGCCAATATTAGGCGACCCTACAAAGCCTATATTCATGGTGGTTTCTAACTGCTCTGTAGAAAAAAGCATTGAGCACAATGCTTGGTTAGCAGTGTCTAAGGTATCGTAACTAATAAATTTATTGAACTTATTAGACGATAATGTACCCAAATTAAATATAAAGGTATCACTCAAATGGCTTCCATTGGGAATAATATCACAAAGAGTTGATATCTTTACAGAGAAAAAACCCTTAGTTATATCTTTGTTTTCACCATACAACGACTTACGAATTTGCTTGTACCACCGTAGCAAATTCTCTGTTCGTTTCAGGTCTTCATTAGCTTTGTGCGGATCTACAATAAGAGGTATCACTTCGAGTGCCATAGGGGTACCTGTCGTATCTAAAGGATGTACCCCTGCAGCAAACTGCATGATTAATGGTCGCATTACGCGCGACCCTGTTCCGCCTACAAGAAATAAGAATAGTCGCATAGTAGAAATGATAGTAGAAATGTTTTAAATGAAAGCCCCCAGCTACCTCCCAAAAGGAGGGGTAAACCAACTTGCGGGAAATTTACTCTCAAAAAAAATATATAAGCTTTTTTATATATATATTTTTTTCTCACCGCCCTTTGAAGCCATCGGGGGGGGGGAAGCTCCTCCTACTCTGGTATCGGAGTATGTCGACAATTACTCGACCACCAACGCAAAGAGAAGCTAACAATGATAAATAACACCGCCTCAATGATAACACCAACCATGGTAAAACCCAATAATTGAGAATAAAACGCTAAGCCGTCATCAGCAAACGCTGCATTGGCATATATATAGTTGATGCTTGGTGCTAATACCATAGCAATAACCAAGACGATTAGCCAATGATACCAGCGTGAGAACCTCACCGAATTAATTACATAATAATATATCGCTGCTAATACCCATGCCACCATCACATCTACAAAAGCCAAGGGTAAATACAAATTAGCATTATACATCTCGTTAGAGAACTCCCGTTCGTAGTATAAAACCTCAAACAACGATGTAGAGAAAACTATAAACAATACAGATATTACAGCTCCTAATACAAATAATAAAATGTTTTTAGCCATAGTTTATATTTTGCACATTTTTTTTGTTTTATAATAATTAATACGCTCCTGTAAGAGCTCTTATCATTGCTATCATTATGTCCC
>CAMQBR010000037.1 GCA_946999045.1 uncultured Prevotella sp. | reverse complement strand
ATTGAAGCTCAATCAAATATGAAACTCTTTGTTGGAGTGTTTACCAGCTATAAACGCAACCTTGGAAACATGCCATGGTTCTGATAGGCCTAAAGCCTGTGTAAATATCTCAGTACTATTCATAAGACAAAGGTAATATTTTTATATGAGTTTTTCTTGATTACCCACATGATTCGTTATAGAGCCTTATAATTATCTTGTAATACAATCTCATGCAAATTGTAATACAATCTCATGCAAATTGTAAGACAATCTTATGCAAATTGTAAGACAATCTTATGTAGTTTGTAAACTATTTATAATCATACAGATACAGTTAGCAAAGTTAGGGAGAACGGATATCGCCTTAGTGGCGAACATTGTTTCCAGTCTGCGAAAACATAAGTATACTTCTATAATTTAGCTTTGTTACATTTTGATCTCAAAAATAAGTTCAAAAATCTAATAAACCTAAGCTGTAAAACCTGTCTTAATATGCTTACTTTTTGTCTGAGTTTTCCTTAATTACCCACATGTTTCGTTATAGAGCCAATACGTTTTATAATTTTGCACTTGCTGGTTGACTCTGCTGCTGTGATTAGAATCACGTTAAAAAAATAAATAAATATAGTGGATATTAGGAATTTAAACTAAAAATAAGTATTTTTGCACGTCAATTGAAAATAACAAAAATAATATAAATTAAAGCACTAAAAATGAATATTTCATTCGAAAACCCTGACAAGATTAATGGTTTGTTAACCATTACAGTTGAAGAAGCTGATTACAAAGATAATGTCGAGAAGACATTAAAAAACTATCGTAAGAAAGCTAATGTACCAGGCTTCCGTCCAGGACAAGTTCCTATGGGGATGATAAAACGCCAGTTTGGCTCTTCTGTAAAAATGGAAGCTATTAACAAATTGGTAGGTAAGAAATTGTACGATTATATAAATGAAAACAAAATCCAAATGTTGGGCGAGCCTATAGCATCTGACAAGCAAGAAGCTGTAGATATGGAAAAAGAGGCACCTTATACATTTGTTTTCGATATAGCTGTTGCTCCTGAAATAAAAATTGAATTGAATGGCAAAAACAAGATAGATTATTACAACATTCAGATAGATGATAAACTCATTGATCAGCAGGTAGATATGTTGGCATCTCGTATGGGTAGTTATGATAAAGTAGAAACATACGAAGATAAAGATATGATGAAGGGCGACTTGCGGCAGTTGGATGAAAACGGCAATACCTTAGAGGGGGGCTTAACTGTTGAGTCTGCTGTACTCATGCCAAGCTTTATTAAGGAAGAAGATGAAAAGAAAAAGTTTGACGGTGCTAAGTTGGGCGATGTTATCACCTTTAATCCTCGCAAGGCTTATGTAAGTGATGTAGAGCTGGCTTCGTTCTTGAAGATTGATAAAGAAAAAATTAACGATTATACAGGCGACTTCAGCTATCAGATAACAGAAATCAGTAGGTATAAAAATCACGCTGTAGACCAAGAGTTATTTGATAACGTTTATGGCAAAGACGAAGTAAAAGATGAAAAGGCTTTCCGTGAGAAAATTGCTGAAGGCTTGAAAAAGCAATTAGTTGAAAATAGCGATTATCGCTTCTTGATAGATCTTCGCACATATTGCGAAAAGAAGGTTGGTAAACTTGAATACCCTAACGAGTTACTCAAGAAGATTATGAAGAAAAATAATCCTGAGAAGGGGGACGATTTTGTAGAAAAAAACTATGAGTCAAGTTTGAAAGAACTTACCTGGCATTTGATTAAGGAACAGTTGGTGAAAGCGCAAGGTATCAAGGTTAACAACGATGATATTAAAAATGCTGCACGTGAAGCTACTGCTGTTCAGTTTGCACAATATGGTATGAATAATATTCCTGACGAGTATCTTGATAAGTATGCCGATGAAATGTTGAAGAAAGAAGAAAATGCGGATGGATTGGTTAGTCGTGCTATTGACATTAAGCTTGTTCAGGCTTTGAAAGGTGTTGTTAAATTGAACGAAAAAGAAATTTCACTTGACGACTTTAATAAATTGCCATTAGAATAAAAATAGCGTTTTTAACTTTTATAAGCACATCTCAAAGAAGAGATTATCAACTTTTTTATTAACTTTGTATATCATGGTATAAGAAAGAGGTGGTAATCTCTTTTTGTATTTAGTGATATTAAAAATATAACTTGAGAAATGAGACCCTGAGAAAGGGCGATATAATTATAATAATGTAGAATGTGATGAAAATATTTAATTATTCGCCCCCTACAAGTGGTTATTAGTTTTACAACTAGAGCATAGCGCAAGTTACATAGGGGTTGCCTTTTATGCTATACTATGCCAACCTTTCGGGGGCTACTCTCTGTACCGTTGTTATATATACTCTATTTTATTATAGATAAGAAAAAAGGCTCAAGTTATTTTTTTATTTTACCTAATAAGGTAGGGTTCTAAAATATATAACCCTGTATTTGAGAATGAAACATAACGTATAATCACACTTCATAGAACAATGGACAAAAATAGAATGAATGAATTTAGAAAATATGCCACTCAGCATTTAAAACTTAATGGTATGGTGGTTGACGATGTTCTGAAAGCACAGGCTCATTACATCAATCCTTATATATTGGAGGAGCGCACACTGAATGTTACGCAGATGGACGTATTCTCACGTTTGATGATGGACCGTATTATTTTCCTTGGAACCGAAATAGATGATTATACCGCTAATACGTTGCAAGCCCAACTATTGTTTCTGGACAGTCTTGATAGTGGTAAGGATATTTCTATTTATATCAATAGTCCTGGTGGAAGTGTAACGGCAGGCTTGGGCATTTACGATACTATGCAGTTTATCTCATCAGATGTAGCCACTATTTGTACAGGTATGGCAGCTTCTATGGGTGCTGTGCTCTTGGTAGCTGGAACAGAAGGAAAACGTTGTGCTTTGCCTCATAGTAGAGTAATGATACATCAGCCATTAGGCGGTGTGCAAGGTCAGGCATCGGATATAGAGATTGAAGCAAAGGAAATATTAAAGTTCAAGAAAGAACTTTATACTATTATAGCCGATCACTCGCATACACCATACGAGAAAGTTTATCAAGATTCAGATCGTAACTACTGGATGAATGCGCAAGAGGCAAAAGAATATGGCATGATAGATCAGGTTTTAGTAAAGAAGGGTAAGGATAAAGCAGATGGCAACCAGCAATAAGAAATGCAGCTTCTGCGGAAGAAGTGAAAGCGAAGTACAACTCTTAATTACGGGATTGAGTGGATGCATTTGCGAAAACTGTGCCGAACAGGCTTT
The DNA here is from genome assembly GCA_946999045.1 of uncultured Prevotella sp. Lineage (GTDB taxonomy): Bacteria > Bacteroidota > Bacteroidia > Bacteroidales > Bacteroidaceae > Prevotella. Next base: position 15,762 of record CAMQBR010000037.1, on the reverse strand, counting down.
CCATATAGCACAATCGGCTGGCGTGTTAGGCGAATCTGCCGAAAAGCATGCAAGCGATGAACCGTTTAAGTTAAAGAAAGTACCTAAGCCAAAAGAAATAAAAGATTATCTTGACCAGTATGTAATAGGACAGGATGATGCCAAACGTTATCTATCTGTCTCTGTATACAATCATTACAAGCGATTGCAACAAACCAAAGATGAGAATGGGGTAGAGATAGAGAAGAGCAACATTATTATGGTTGGCTCTACGGGTACAGGTAAAACATTGCTCGCTCGCACCATTGCCAAATTGCTGGATGTACCTTTTACTATTGTGGATGCTACCGTATTTACCGAGGCGGGTTATGTAGGCGAGGATGTAGAAAGCATTTTATCTCGTTTGTTGCAAGTAGCCAACTATGATGTAGCAGCAGCCGAGCGTGGCATCGTCTTTATTGATGAGATAGACAAAATAGCTCGCAAGAGTGATAATCCTTCTATTACTCGCGATGTAAGTGGTGAGGGCGTACAGCAAGGATTGTTAAAATTGTTAGAGGGAACAATGGTAAACGTTCCACCAAAGGGCGGCAGAAAACATCCCGATCAAGAGTATATACATGTAGATACAAAGAATATTTTGTTTATCTGTGGTGGAGCATTTGATGGTATTGAACGTAAAATAGCGCAACGCCTTAACACGCATGTCGTGGGATATAATTCTGTTCAGCATGTGCGCAACATTGATAAAGGCGATTTAATGAAATATATCTTGCCACAAGACTTAAAGTCGTTTGGATTGATACCAGAGATTATTGGTCGTTTGCCAGTGCTCACTTATCTCAATCCTTTGGATAAAGAGGCTTTGCGCCGTATATTGGTAGAACCAAAAAACTCTATTATTAAGCAGTATGTAAAACTGTTTAGTATGGACGACATTAAACTAACATTTACTGAAGAAGCACTCAATTTTATTGTTGACAAGGCAGTAGAATATAAGCTGGGCGCACGAGGACTGCGTTCTATAGTTGAGGCAATAGTAATGGAAGCCATGTTTGAGCTGCCTTCAAGACGGCTAAAATCTTTTGAGGTAACACGCAAATATGCCGAAGAGCAATTAAATAAAGCAAAGGTAATAGGTAGTCAACCTGCTTAGATGTAACATCATGTTGTATTATTTCTCAGATTATTCCACCATTAATGGGACGGAATAATCAGAGAAACACAACACACGAGAATTGTGCAAATAATCTAATGAAATCACTATGGTAGAAAAAGTTAATCTTACAGAAAAGTTAAAACTCTATTTTGGATTTGATTCTTTTAAAGGCGACCAAGAAGCTATTATCAAACATCTATTGGCTGGCAATAGTGCATTTGTGTTGATGCCAACGGGTGGAGGCAAAAGTTTATGCTATCAGTTGCCTTCTTTAATGATGGAAGGAACAGCCATTGTTGTTTCTCCACTTATTGCTTTGATGAAAAATCAAGTAGATGTTATCAATGGTATCAGTGAAGAAGAGGGCGTAGCACATTTCTTAAATTCATCATTAAATAAAGCTGCTATCCAACAAGTAATGAACGATGTACGTTCTGGGCAGACTAAGTTGTTGTATGTAGCTCCAGAATCGTTGAACAAAGAAGAGAATATAGAGTTCTTTAAAACTGTAAAGATTTCGTTTTATGCTATTGATGAGGCGCATTGCATATCAGAGTGGGGACACGATTTTCGTCCAGAATATCGCAATATCCGTCCTACTATAAATAAGATAGGTGATGCACCAGTTATAGCATTAACAGCCACAGCTACAGATAAGGTTCGCACAGACATCAAACGTAGTTTGGGTATTGCCGATGCACGGGAGTTTAAGAGCTCGTTTAACCGCCCTAATCTTTACTACGAAATACGCCAGAAGACGGCTGATATTGATAAACAAATTATTATGTTTATCCGTCAGCACGAAGGAAAGAGTGGCATTATCTATTGCTTGTCTCGCAAAAAAGTGGAAGAGCTTGCTGAAATATTAAAAGCCAACAACATCAAGGCGGCTCCTTATCATGCAGGATTAGATAGTGCAACACGCTCTCAAACGCAAGACGATTTCTTAATGGAGCGCATAGACGTTATTGTAGCAACCATTGCTTTTGGTATGGGTATTGACAAACCTGATGTTCGATTTGTTATTCATTATGATATTCCTAAAAGTTTGGAGGGATATTATCAAGAAACAGGTAGAGCAGGTAGAGATGGTGGAGAAGGTATCTGTATAGCCTTTTATGCCAAGAAAGACTTGAAGAAACTAGAGAAGTTTATGGAGGGCAAGCCTGTTGCCGAACAGAATATAGGAAAGCAGTTGTTGCAGGAAACAGCAGCATATGCTGAGTCTTCTGTTTGTAGAAGAAAGATGTTGCTGCATTACTTTGGTGAAGAATATCCAAAAGAAAACTGTCATAACTGTGATAACTGCTTGCATCCAAAGGAACACCGTGAGGCTAAAGATGCTCTTGTTGTCATATTGAAAGCCATTGTTGCGCTAAAAGAAAATTTTAGGCAAGATTATTTAATTGATTTTGTAATGGGAAGGGCAACCGATGACATTGTTTCTCATAAGCACGAGCAGCTGGAAGAGTTTGGTGCAGGCGAAGATGAAGATAATAAGGTATGGAATCCTGTTATCCGACAAGGAATGATAGCAGGGTATATTGAAAAGGAAGTTGAGAACTATGGTATCTTGAAAATTACACCACAAGGGAAAAAGTTTCTTAAGCATCCTACCTCATTTATGATATCCCTTGATACAGTGTTTAATGATTATGATGAGGAAGAATCACGTGAGGGTGGAATCGGTGTGCTGGATCCTAAATTATTTAAGATGCTGAAGAGCCTTCGCAAAGAGATGTCTGCCAAGCTCAATGTTCCGCAGTATGTTATTTTCCAAGATGTATCGTTAGAGCAAATGGCTACTGCTTATCCTATAACTATGGAAGAATTGCAACAAATACAGGGCGTGGGTGCAGGTAAAGCAAAGCGGTATGGAAAAAAGTTCATAGAACTAATTAAGGCGCATTGCGAGGAAAACAATATTGAACGTCCTGAGGAGATGCGCGTGCGTACAGTGGCAAAAAAGAGTATGCTCAAAGTAAAAATTATCCAAAACATTGACCGCCAGGTAGCTTTGGATGATATAGCCAATGCTTTGGGGTTAGACTTTAATGAATTGTTGGAAGAACTTGAAGCTATTGTTTATAGTGGAACTAAACTCAACATCGATTATTTCCTTGAGGATGTCATGGACGATGAGCATATAGATGATATCTATGATTATTTTATGGAGAGTGATACCGATGGTATTAAAGATGCCATGGAGGAATTGGGCGTCCAATATTCAGAAGATGAAGTTCGGTTGGTTCGCATCAAGTTTATATCTGAAATGGCAAATTAGTGTTTGTTATTATTGGAAATTCCTTTTAGAGCACTTAGCAAAAAATATTATTATTGAACAAAATATTGCAGATAAAAAAAATAAGACTGTAAAACATAATCAGCGGAAAATAGAAGTTCTGCGAAAATATATATTCCACAATGTTTTGATAAATCAGGGACGTTTGATATATAGATTAGTTCTGTAGATTTGCTCGCAATGGGTGTTATGACGGTCCATTTTATCACCATATATTATCATTTTACTCTCTATTTTTATGCGCTAAAACGATGTCATTGAGTTTGCCCTACAATCTCATAGAGTATGTATGTCAATTTCATGGAGATTGTATTTTCCTAAAATCACTTGATAGTTTTTATTCACTTTTCCTAAATTACTTGTCAAAATTTTCTTTCTAATTACTTATTAATTCCGTTTTTTTGTAACATAATTAGAAACAATTATATGGCGGCATTTTAGCTCTTCCGACATGAACCCCTTAGAAGCTAATAATCTAAGAAGAGAGTCTTTTCCACAGGTAAATTCTTCTCCTAATTCTTGCTTTAGAAGGCACTGTAAAGGCTGGTTCTATAAATTACTTTCAAAATACGGTGGTAATTTATAACACCAGTCATAACACCCCCAGAAAAAAAATCATAACGCAAAAGGTATAATTAAAATCAAAATAATATAACTTTTTACTTGCTTATAGAATCCACTAATCCGCCATTTTTTTATAAAAACGTTAAGATTTAAGCAATTGGTATAAAAATAAGACGAAATATCTAAATTTGTGAAATTTTATTTCTAAATTTGCATGCAATAAATTTTTTAGAAAGGTATTATTTTTATGTCATCATTTGTTGCAGATAAAATTGTAATGGACGGTCTTACTTTCGATGACGTCCTGTTGATTCCCGCTTATTCTGAAGTATTGCCCAAGCAGGTAACGTTAAAAACAAAGTTCTCTCGCCATATAGAACTCAATGTGCCATACGTTACGGCAGCTATGGATACCGTTACAGAGTCGGCTATGGCTATTGCCATTGCACGTGAAGGTGGTATCGGTGTTATACACAAGAATATGTCTATTGAAGAGCAAGCACATCAGGTAGCTATTGTGAAACGCGCTGAGAATGGTATGATTTACGACCCCGTAACAATTCGTCGTGGAAGTACAGTGCAAGCAGCACTTAACATTATGCACGATTATCATATTGGCGGTGTACCAGTAGTAGATGAAGAAAATCATTTGGTGGGTATTGTTACCAATCGTGATTTGCGTTTTGAAGGCCAAATGGATAAGACGATAGATGAGGTGATGACAAGCGAGAACTTGGTTACTACTCATATAAAAACTGATTTAACTGCTGCTGCCAAGATTTTACAGGAACATAAAATAGAAAAGTTGCCAGTGGTAGATGTTGATAATAAGTTGGTGGGCTTGATAACCTACAAGGATATTACCAAAGCCAAAGACAAGCCAATGGCATGCAAGGACGAGAAAGGAAGACTACGTGTGGCAGCAGGTTTGGGTGTTACGGCAGATGCCATGCAACGTTTGGAAACATTGGTTGAGGCTGGTGTAGATGCAGTTATCATTGATACGGCTCATGGACATTCAAAGGGTGTGATTGAAAAACTAAGAGAGGCAAAGGCTGCTTATCCTAATATTGACATTGTTGTAGGTAATGTAGCAACTGGTGCTGCTGCCAAGATGTTGGTAGAGAATGGTGCAGATGCCATTAAAGTAGGTATTGGTCCAGGGTCTATTTGTACCACACGTGTTGTAGCAGGTGTAGGTGTTCCACAATTGTCTGCTATATATGATGTTTATTCTGTGTTAAAAGATACAAACGTTCCATTAATAGCCGATGGCGGTTTGCGTTATTCGGGCGATATTGTGAAGGCTTTGGCTGCAGGAGGTAACTCTGTTATGATTGGTTCGTTGGTAGCTGGAACAGAAGAAAGTCCTGGAGAAACCATTATCTTTAATGGACGTAAGTTTAAGAGCTATCGTGGTATGGGCAGTTTGGAAGCCATGGAACAAAAGAATGGTTCGCGTGATCGTTATTTCCAGTCGGATACAAAAGATGTAAAGAAGCTGGTACCAGAAGGAATTGCAGGTCGTGTTCCTTACAAAGGTACTGTACAGGAAGTTATTTATCAATTAATAGGTGGTCTGCGTTCTGGTATGGGTTATTGCGGTGCAGCAACCATTGAACAATTGCACAATGCTAAGTTTGTTCGCATTACCAATGCTGGTGTGTTAGAGAGTCATCCTCACGATATTACCATTACAAGTGAGGCACCTAACTATAGTCCACACGAGTAAAAACAAAAGAATGAAGAAAACGAGTAACCTTTTACTTTCTATACTTTGCTATTGCTGTATGGCTGTGGCACAGCAACAGGCAGACCCAGTGATAATGACTATCAATGGGCAGCCTGTTACTCGTTCTGAATTTGAATATTCGTATAACAAGAATAACACGCAGGGTGTAGTTGATAAGAAAACAGTTAACGAATATGTTGATTTGTTTATTAATTATAAGTTAAAGGTACTGGCAGCTAAAGCGGCTAAGCTGGATACGACAAGCTCGTTCAAGAAAGAATTTGCTATGTATTGCAACCAACAAATTCGTCCTACGTTTATTACCAATGCTGATATAGAAAAACGTGCTAAAGAGATATATAAGGAAACACAACAGCGTGTAGATGGTGCAGGCGGATTGGTAAAACCAGCACATATCTTAATAGCTTTGCGCCAGACAGCAACTGAAGAGCAAAGACAAATGGCAGAACACAAGGCAGATTCTATTTATCAACTTTTGTTACATGGAGCTAATTTTGCACAATTGGCTAAACAATATTCTGATGATAAGGCTTCGGCTCTTAAAGGAGGAGAACTGCCTTGGTTGGAGAGAAGACAAACATTAAAAGAGTTTGATGATGCTATCTTCTCCATGAAGAAAGGTGAATTACACCAACCTGTGTTATCGCCTGCAGGTTATCACATAATTTTATTGAAGGATAAGCGCAACTTCTTCCCATATGATTCGTTGCATGCCAATATCTTGCAATATATTGAAATGCGAGGTATTCGTGAGCAAATTATCTCACAAAAGATAGACAGTATGGTTCAAACATCTACGGCTGATGTAACCCAACAACAGGTATTGGATAAGCGGAAAGATGAATTAGCGAAGAATGATGAGCAACTGAAATATCTAATACAAGAATATCATGATGGCTTATTGCTTTTTGAGATAAGTAATAAGAAGGTTTGGGAGAAAGCTAAAGCGGATAAAAACGCACTCAAACATTTTTTTAAGAAAAATAAAAAGAAATATAAGTGGGATGCACCACGTTTTAAGGGTATTGCTTATCTTTGCAAAAATAAATATGATATAAAAGGGGTAAAGCAAGTTTTGAAGCATTTACCATTTGACCAATGGACAGAAAAGTTACATACAGCGTTTAATAACGACAGTGTACGTATTAAAGTAGTAAAAGGCATCTTTAAGCGGAGTATAAATCCTGTGGTAGACCGATTGGTGTTTAAGCAGCAAATAAAGAAAAATACGAACCTTAAATATCCATACGAGGCGGTTTACGGGAAAAAGATAAGAACTCCACAAACGTACGAAGATGTAAAAGAGCTTGTGATAGCCGATTATCAAGACTTATTGGAGAAAGAATGGATAAAAGAGCTACGTAAGCAATACGTGGTAAAAGTAAACCAAGATGTTCTTACTACGGTTAATAAGCATTGATAAGGCCCCTCATTAATACGAAAAGAATTTTTATGAATAAAGCATTTAAAACTACTTGTGGATTATTCGCACTGCTGTTTGTTCTTGGTATGAGTGCGCAGCCACAAGTTAATAAAACGAAGAAACAAGTAGCTGATACAGCAAAACAGGTGGATAAGCGTGCGCCCGAAAACAGCATTATAGATGAAGTTATTTGGGTAGTTGGCGATGAACCTATTTTGAAATCGGATGTAGAAATGACACGACTGCAGTCGGAAGCTGAAGGTGTAAAGTTTAAAGGCAATCCTGATTTTGCTATTCCAGAGCACATTGCCGTACAAAAGTTATTTTTGCATCAAGCTGAGCTTGACTCTATTCAGGTTTCCGAATCGCAAGTTACTTCAAGTGTAGAACGACAAATTAACCGTTGGATAGAAATGGTGGGCGGCTCTGCCGAACGTTTGGAAGAGTATCGTGGAATGTCTATTGCGCAAATGCGTTCGCAGTTGCGTGATGATTTTCGTAACAACCTGCTGGTGCAGAATATGCAAGAAAAGTTGGTGCAGGATGTAAAGGTTACTCCATCTGATGTTCGTGCATATTTTAAGAACTTGCCAACCGATAGTATACCCTTTGTTCCTACTGAGGTAGAGGTTGAGATAATTACTCGTACGCCAAAAATATTACCAGAAGAAGTAAATAGGGTAAAGAATCAGTTACGAGAATTTACTGATCGTATCAACAAGGGTGAGACTTCATTTGCAACTTTAGCTCGCTTGTATTCTGAAGATCCAGGTTCAGCTCGTCAAGGTGGAGAAATGGGTTATGTGGGCAGAGGTATGTTAGATCCTGCCTTTGCTAATGTGGCATTTAACCTTACCGATCCCAAAAAAATATCTAAAGTAGTGGAGACAGAGTTTGGATATCATATTATCCAATTAATTGATAAACGAGGAGACAAGATTAAGGTTCGCCATATATTGCTCAAGCCTAATGTCTCTGACGAAGAAGTAAATAAGGAGCTGACACGATTAGATTCGGTTGCCAATAAACTGCGCACAAATAGTTTTACGCTGAGTACGAACCCTGATGCGCCTAAATTATCATTTGCAGAAGCAGCGTCTTATATCTCTGATGATAAAGATACGCACAACAACAAGGGTTTGATGTCGTTTGTAGATATGCAGACAGGTGCATTGAGCTCGCATTTCCAAATGAAAGATTTACCTACGGAGATAGCTCGGGAAGTAGAAAACATGAAAATTGGGGACGTATCGCATGCCTTTCGTATGATTAACAAAAAAGGTAGAACCGTTTGTGCTATCATCCGATTAAAGAACAGAATAGAGGGGCATCGTGCTACTATTACGGAAGATTACCAAGTAATGAAGAATATTGTGTTGGCTAAAGAACGTGAAAAGTTTATTCATAACTGGGTAGTAAACAAAATAAAACATACGTATGTTCGTATGAAAGATTTTTATAAACACGGCACATACGAGTATGAAGGCTGGGTAAGATGATGATAAAGATAATCAAAACTTTTATTTCATATTGTGGGCATAGAAGCATGGTAGTTGTGCTTCTATGCCTATTTGGACTTTGTATATCTCTGGCTCTTCCCAATAAGATACATCACAAAAGAAGAGAGGTAAAGTCGGACAGAATAGAATTGTTACATGCCGACCAATTATCGTATGATATGTATGGTGCTAACCCTAATGCACAAATATTAAAAGGTAGAGTTTCGTTTCGTCATGCTGGTGCAACGCTTACTTGTGATAGTGCTTATTTCTATCAAGCAGATAACTCAATGAAAGCTTTTGGACACGTACGCTTTAGGCAGGGAGATACATTGTCTTTGTTTGCCGATCGTGCCGAATACGATGGCCAAGAACAGGTGATGCATGCCCGAAAGAATGTAGTATTGAAACATAGACGGCAGGTATTGCACACTGATAGTTTAGATTATGACAGATTGTACAAAACGGCTAACTTTTTTGAAGGTGGTACGCTGGTTGATGGTAGAGACCGACTGGTGGCTGACTGGGGCGAATATAACACAGATACTCGTCAGGCAACATTCTTCTTTCATGTTAGATTGAAAGGGAAAGGCAGAATGATTACTACCGATACATTGTACTATGATACTAAAAGATCAATAGCTCACGTAGTGGGACCATCTAAGATTCGTACCAAGCAGAGTATTACCCGAACAAAGAATGCTTATTTTGATACTCGTACAGACCGAGCTCAACTTTATGGCCGTTCAACTATTATTGACGGACATAAAACAATTACGGGCGATACCTTATTATATAATAGTAAACGCGGCAATAGTAGAGGATATGGAAATGTTATCTTTGTAGATAAAAAGAACAAGAATATGTTGCGTGGTAACTACCTTTTATATAATGAGAGGGGGGGGTATGGATTTGCTACACGAAAAGCATTGCTTGTAGATTTTTCTCAAAAGGACACATTGTATATGCATGCAGATACATTGAAACTATTTACTTTCCACATCAATACCGATTCTGTTTATCGTAAGGTTCGTGCTTACCACAAAGTGCGTGTTTACAGAAAAGATATGCAAGCTGTATGCGACTCATTGGTAGGTAATAGCAAAGATTCGTCAATGGTTATGTACAAAGATCCTGTTGTATGGAATAATAATCGGCAGCTCTTAGGCGAATGCATTAAATTGTATATGAATGACAGCACCATTCGGGAGGCTCATGTGTATGGTCAGGCATTATCGGTAGAGAAAGCAGGTGGTGATGATGGGTATTACAATCAATTGTCTTCTAAAGAGATGCATGCTTACTTTACAAACGGAGAAATAAAGCGTGTCGTAGCTGTGGGCAATGTGCTATCTGTATTTTATCCACAAGATGATAAAGACAGTTCGTTGGTAATGATGAACTATATCGAGACGGATACTATGAAGATGTATTTTGCTCATCGCAGAGAGTTAGATAAAATTTGGACTCCTAAGGCTGTGGGTACCTCTTATCCTCTAACTCAAATTCCTGCAGATAAACTTAAATTGCCTTCGTTTGCATGGCACGATGAAATACGGCCTCGTAACAAAGATGATGTGTTTACGTGGAAAGGCAAGAGCAAAGATACAGAATTGAAGTATCGTCCTCGCATTGAGGCACCACTTCAACATCTTCAGAATACCAAAAAGAGTAAGCCATGATTTTGTTTCATACTTCTAAACCACGTGGATTTGAACATCAATTTATCTATGTGGACGAGCGCAAAGAGCAGCTTAGGCAGATGAAACAACATGCTAAGAATCAGCTGCTTGAAGAACAAAAGAAAAACGTTTCTACACCTTGTTGTGTTGCTTATACTCAAATACATGGTATGTTTCACAATAAAGAACGAAGGCATTATGTAGGTAGAACTTTATTCTATATTTGGATTTTACTATTGTTCATCGTACTTATCTTCTTATCAATACTCATGGTAATGTGAAACGTGAATTTTCTGATTGAAGAATTATGATTTGAAAATTATGAAAGATATTATACAACTTTTACCCGATGTTGTAGCCAATCAGATAGCAGCAGGTGAAGTAATACAGCGCCCTGCAAGTGTTATCAAAGAACTTGTAGAGAATGCCATAGATGCTGCTGCTACCATTATTGATGTACTTGTAGTAGATGCTGGCCGTACCTCTATCCAAGTAATTGATAATGGTAAAGGTATGTCTGATACCGATGCTCGTTTATCTTTTGAACGCCATGCTACTTCTAAAATTCGTCAAGCCGATGATTTGTTTTCATTACGAACTATGGGCTTTCGTGGTGAAGCCTTGGCATCTATCGCAGCTGTTGCGCAAGTAGAACTCATTACTCGAAGAGAAGAAGACGAGTTAGGAACTCATATCTTTTTAGAAGGTGGAAAGGTAAAAAGTCAGGAACCTTGTTCATGTCCTGTAGGAAGCAACTTCAAGATAGAGAACCTCTTCTTTAACGTACCAGCTCGAAGACGATTCTTAAAGTCGAACACCACCGAACTCAATCATATTATCACAGCTTTTCAGCGTATTGCTCTAGTTTATCCTCAAATAGCATTTACTTTTCATAGCAATGAAACCGAAATACTTAACCTTCGTCCTGGTGGATTGCGACAACGTATAGTTGATATATTTGGAAAGAGAATCAATCATGATTTGCTTCCTGTCAATGTTGATACAACCATGTGCAAGTTGAGTGGTTTTGTGGGTAAACCAGAATCATCAAAGAAGAAAGTTGGCAATCAATATTTCTTTGTTAATGGGAGATATATGCGCCATCCTTATTTTCATAAAGCGGTGTCGAATGCTTTTGAGCGGTTGATTCCGCAAGGTGAGCAAGTGGCTTATTTTATTTACTTTGAAGTAGATCCGCATGAGGTAGATGTAAATATTCATCCTACCAAGACTGAAATAAAGTTTGAGAACGAGCAAGCCATCTTTCAAATAGTTTTTGCTGCCGTTCGTGAGGCTGTAGGCTTGTTTAATGATGTTCCTTCTATTCAGTTTGATACACAGGGACAACCCGAAGATATGCCTGTTTATAATGAACAATCTGTCGATGCATACGTACCTAAGGTTCATATCAATTCGGAGTACAATCCGTTTAAGCATACGTCTGTTCCCCCTATCCCTGCAACTTCTTCTATATCTTCATCTGAAGATTGGCAACAGTTATATAATGGATTAGAGAAACAACCAACGCAAGATGCGCCTTTGTTTGATAGTGCAGTAAAACAAGATGCTCCACAAAACTCAATGATAGAGGATAAGTCGCCTGCACATTATCAATATAAGGGTCAGTATATTATGACAGCGGTGAAGTCGGGCTTGATGATTATCGACCAGCATCGTGCACACATCAGAATATTGTATGAGCGTTATTTGCAACAAGCTAAAGATAAGAAAGCTTATTCGCAAAAGGTTTTATTCCCAGAATTGATTCAATTTACACCAGTAGAGCTTGTTACTTTTGAGAAAATTATGCCAGAGTTTACTGCTTTAGGCTTTGAATTTACCCCTATGGGGCAAAATGATTATGCTATTCAAAGCACACCAGCAGATTTGGACGGCTTAAATATGGTTCAATTGGTTCATGATATGTTATCATCTGCAATCAATAAAGATTCTAATGCGCTTGACGAAGTGCATCAAACGTTAGCACTTAGTTTAGCTCGTTATGCGGCTATTCCAACAGGACAAGTGTTGAGCAATGAAGAAATGGAGAACCTTATCAATAACTTGTTTAGCTGTAAGAATGTAAAATATACACCTGACGGAAAATCTATTTTACATATCTTGCAACAGGCTGAAATAGAACAACTATTAGGTAAATAAAATAATAAAAGTGGTAATAAAAAACAATATATCTATTTTCATAGGCAGGTTCTATAAATAGGTTTTATAAATTAGATTTATTAGATTTTGGATTAATTTTGAAACAAGGATAGTGTAAGCCGAATACAAACAAACTTGTTTGAATTGTCAAGGCATAGCCTGTCTTCTATAAAAAGAAACAAGAGAAAAAATTACTCACAATATACGATTGTAGAACCAGCCGTAAGTACAATATCAATCTTATGGGCTATCTGCAGAAGATGCTTACGATGCTTACCTTACACCTCTCATAACGAGCATACAAATAAAGTAAGCATCCAATATTAGCCGCCTTTGTGTGGTCTTCCAGCTTTACTACCTTTGCCCGAAAAACTTATGTTTGTACTTAACGAAACAAATGTTTTTCAGATTTGTTGCACTCCCGTGGACATACGTCAGGGTATTCTTCGCCTGTCCCAATTGGTACGCAGCAATGATTTCAATCCTTCAGACGGTGTTGTCTACGTTTTCTATAATCGCTCCCATAACCGAATTAAGTTGCTTCACTGGGAGCGCTGTGGCTTTGTTGTCTATCACAAGCAGATGACGCAGGGCTGCTTGAGTTCTAAAATCATACGAGCGAGTACTGAATTTTATGAACTTCGTTGGGACGAATTGGTACTCTATATTGAAGGAATAAACCCTAGTTGCTACCGAAGAAAAAGATACAACAAATCTTAGGATTTTCTTGCTATTTTCAGATGTTTTTCGTATCCCTACATCGTATAAAGAATTGATAATGTGACGGATACGAATCGCCATACAATAACATCTAACTACTACTCTCTAACTCAGGAAGCTGTTGTTAAACTTCTTGAGCAAAGGGATGCTGAACTTAAAATAAAGATGCTGAACTTAAGAGTAAGGATGCTGAGCTGGAGCGAAAGTCCCGTCGCATTCTTGAACTTGAGCGCATGGTATTTGGCAGACGCAGCAAGAAACACCTGCCTAAGAACGCAAGCGACTGGACTGGTACGCTTTTTGACGAGCAGTGGGCCAAGGAGGGGGCTCCCTGGCTCAGGTGGATGAAGGAAGTCCTTTCAAAGCCCTGCTAGACATGACGGAGGATGAACTCATAAAAATGCTACCTTCAAACTTTAAATAACAAATAACCCTTATATGCTGCTAGACATATAAGGGTTATTTGTTAGTGTGAAAGGCGGCTGATGTTGGATGCTTACTTTGAATCGTCTTATATATGATGTGCTGGTATGGCATCTTTGCACAAAAAAGATACTCTGTTCAATTTAAGGGAAAGCAACTGTACACCGATAGGTATTCAGCCTTATGATACGAGAGCTTTTAAGTAGAATTTATCTCAAGTTAAATATTTGCAATAAATTTTGTTTTATGTGCTTTTATATCTATCTTTGTGATATTGTAATATCTCTTACATCCAAAGTAGTAATATTCTATTCTTTGTACTTGATAAGAGCGATACAACGACACTGAAATAAATTATAACGAAAAAATTTAATTCTATGACACAGAAAGAATTGTTGATGAATGCTAATGAAGTAATTGCATTCTTACAGAAAGATCCAGAACAGTTTACTAAAGAAGATATCATTCGTTTTGTAAGAGAAAAAAACGTGAAGATGTTCAACCTAATGTATCCTGGTGGAGATGGCAAGTTGAAAACACTCAACTTTGTCGTTAATAGCCTTGATTATCTTGAAACAATTCTTACATGTGGTGAGCGTGTGGATGGCTCGAGTCTTTTTACTTTTATACAAGCTGGTAGTAGTGATCTGTATATTTTACCAAGATTTAGCACAGCTTTCATAGATCCTTTTTCAGAAAAGCCAACTCTTTGCTTACTATGTTCTTTCTTTGACAAGGATGGTAACCCATTAGAAAGTTCTCCAGAATATACCCTACGAAAAGCACATACTGCATTGAAAGAAGTTACAGGCTTAGAGTTTCACGCTATGGCTGAATTGGAATATTATGTTATCATACCAGATGAGGATGCTTTCCGTGCAGTTGATCAGAAGGGTTACCAAGAGTCATCTCCATACGCTAAGACCAATGCTTTTCGAACACTTTGTATGTCATATATTGCAAAAGCTGGTGGACAAATGAAATATGGGCATTCTGAAGTTGGTAATTTCCATCAAGATGGCTTTATTTATGAGCAGAATGAGATAGAGTTTTTGCCTATCCGTGTTGATCGTGCTGCAGATGAAATATTAATAGCAAAATGGGTTATTCGTAATTTAGCCTATCAGTATGATTTGGATGTTACTTTTGCACCTAAGATAACTACAGGTAAAGCAGGATCAGGTATGCACATACATATGCGCTTGATGAAGGATGGACGCAGTGTTATGACTAATAAAGGGATACTCAGTGATACCGCTCGTACAGCTATTGCGGGCTTAATGGATGTTGCTCCAAGTATTACCGCCTTTGGTAACAAAAATCCTATGTCGTACTTCCGTTTGGTACCTCACCAAGAAGCTCCTACTAATGTTTGCTGGGGTGATAGAAACCGTTCCGTGTTGGTACGTGTACCTTTAGGCTGGACAGCAGGTGTAGATATGAGCCACAAAGCTAATCCGCAGCAACCAGAGGAATTTTTTGATACGTCAGCTAAGCAAACATTTGAAATGCGTTCTCCTGATGGATCGGCTGATATTTATCAACTTTTGGCAGGATTGTGTGTAGGCTGTCGTCATGGTTTCGAAATGAAGAATGCTTTGCAGGTAGCTAAAGATACTTATGTAAACGTAAATATTCATGATGCAGTTAATGCTGATAAACTACCTAAGCTCTCTCAATTGCCAGATAGCTGCGATGCTTCTGCTAACTGCTTGCAAAAGCAGAGAGATGTTTTTGAGAAGTATGGTGTGTTCTGTCATGCTATGATAGATGGCATTATCTCTGAATTGAAGGCGTTTAACGACAAGACACTTCGTAAGGACGTTGAGAATAGCCCTGATGAATTAAAAGAATTGGTGGAGAAATTCTTCCACTGTGGATAATTTTATATAAAGGTCGTTTTTTAGGCTGGTTCTATATTCGCTTTATAGTCTCAGCTTAAAATTACTTCTATATATACTTTATTTTTGAAAAATGTCACATTATGTAATCAACTATCTTGGCTCTATAACGAATCATGTGGGTAATCAAGGAAAACTCATATAAAAATATTACCTTTGTCTTATGAATAGTACAGAGATATTTACACAGGCTTTAG
>CAMQBR010000036.1 GCA_946999045.1 uncultured Prevotella sp. | reverse complement strand
CGCCCGGCTGCATCTCCTGAAGCTCCTTGAGCGTGAGTGCCATCTTGCCAGCCCGTGCCTTGTCCGACCTGAGGTTGTACTTATGAAAGCGTTCAAATATTTGGTGATCGGTGAAACAGCATATCTTTAACGTATTATCTACATAACCTTCGTGTATGGAAACTCCTGTTGGCATACCTGAGTCAACATTGGTTGAGCTCGATAAAGGCAAAGGCGACTGCAGTTGCAGCATAATCCCAGACGGATGTTCTACACTCTCAGAGAAGGATGTTACCTTGCTTTTATGATTTTCTTGTTCTGCCTTTAATATTTCACGTAATCGTTCTACCTGCTTTTGACTTTCGGCAAAGAGGTATAAAGTGTAGTCAAGAAGAGCATAATTGTTGAGCGTTTGGTACAATAGCTCAAAGTTTTTATGGAACAAAGGCTGCGGAGTGATATCAAACTTGATAGTAACTTGCGACTTAGACGGATTGTGTTGTCCAAACTGTATGCGCACAAAGTTTGCCATATCGTGCAATAACTGTGTACTGCTGATAAGTTGTTGATTGGCTTTCATGCTACGCATTATCTCTTTTCGTTCTATCTCAGTTGCATCTTCCAAACGTTCTTGTAGAGCTTGCGAAACAAATCCTTCATTATAAATGCGCTCAACAGTATCATGAACATAAGTAAAATCGTGCATTACCAGCAACGCATCTTTGGGCAATAACTGTAAGAAAGGAACTTTTTCGATTGTTTCTCCTTGTAATTGTGGAACAATTTGAATAGATGTTTTCTTATCTTTCGATAATTGGGTTTCTACCTCAAATGTGCGAATGGTATCTACTTCATCACCAAAGAAATCAATACGGTAAGGCAATTCGCTGCTAAACGAATACACATCTATAATACTGCCTCGCACAGCAAACTGTCCTGGCTCGTATACATAGTCTACCTCTTGGAAATTGAAGTTGCACATCGTCTTCTTTAGTTGTATCATATCCACCATATCGCCTATGGAAATAGAAATAGTACGCTCATCTAACTTTTGCTTAGAAACTACTAGTTCACAGAGAGATTCGGGCGAAGCAACAATGTACAAGTTTGTACCCGATGATAGTCTTGCAAATACTTCTGTACGCAATATCTCATTAGCGGCATCATGCTGTCCATATTTAATAGCACGACGGTACGAAGAGGGGAAGAATAATACCTGCTCTTGCCCCAGCAACTGCGTTAGGTCGTGGTAGAAATAACCAGCCTCATCGGTATCTTGCAACACAAATAAAAGGGTTCGCTTCCATAAATTTGCCAATCCAGCAAACAACATCGGAGCTGCAGAGGCAATAAGTCCTTGCAGGAAAATAGTTTTTACGTCTTTTTTTTCTAACGTTTTTTTTAGAGCTATTGCTTGTGGCGAAGCCCCATATAATTGTTGGATATCTTGTATTTTCATCGCAAAGGCGTTGAGCATATAAACGTAATAAAATTAGTTGAGAATATAGATACACACATACAGGGAAAAGTAAAATACAGCATTATTACAATGTCATAAATTCTATATCCGATCCAAAAATAGATGTATCACCATAACCTAATTTATGTTTTGCAACCTTAATAGCTAAATCAGATTTATCTATCCCTATCCATTGTCTCCCATTTTTAGCTGCAGCCAACAAAGATGTACCTGAACCACAAAACGGATCAAGCACAATACTCTCTGCATTAGAGGATGTTTTGACAATAAAATCAATAAAATCTAAATTCTTTTCGGTTGGATAACAAGGATATTGTGGGTCCTTAAAATCTGTCCAAATATCTTGTACTCTTTTACCTTTTCTTTCATCTGCATAGATAATTTTACGTGGATTTCCTGTAGACGACCACTCTAAGAGTCCTTCTTCATCCCATTTTTCTAACACTTTTACATCTGTTCTCCAATGCCTCCCCATAGGTGGCAACATACCTTTGAACTTCTGAGACAATTTTGTTTCTCCAGGAGCATGAATAGGAACTGTAGTATAACGCCTCCCCTTGTCATCAACTTTAGGATATAAACGTTTAATATCATCTTCAGTATATGGTTGTCTTGGTTCATTCCAAATAGGATGAGCTGTTTTGGTATAAAACAAAATCATATCCTTTATATTTCCAAATCCTATTCTATTAAAATTTTTAGGATTGCATTTTATACGTGTAATATCATTTCTAAAATTGTCTATGCCAAAGACATCATCCATCATTACTCGTAAATAATGACCTATTTTATAGTCTGTATGCAGATAAATAGACCCCTGTTCAGAAAGTAATTTGCGCATAATTACTAAACGCTGTTTGATATATTGTACAAAATCAGATCCCAATAACTTGTCTAAATATGCTATTTCTCCACCAATAGTTTTACTTATAGTAGAGGCTCTTCCTTTAAACATAGTAAAATCTATATTGGTAGCGAATGAAGGATCTGTATATATTAAGTCTATTTTACCTGCTAATTTTTTTTTATCTAACAGATATGTTAGCACATCTAGGTTTTCTCCTTTTATCAATAACTTCATATTATATGTCATTAAATAGAATATAAAAAGCTACGTAACAGTAATGCACTCATTACATTTTGGTTTTTATAATGCTTCATTAGTTGCTCGTACATTTTTCCCTTATTCTTTATATAAACAACCCCATCGAGTATAGCGACTTTTATAGCCGCTGCTTTAGACGAAAACAGATGAACTGCATCATTGAACTGTGCATTTTGATGTTCTCCTAAATCTGATAAAAATTTAGCCTCGCCTATTACATATTTCTGATGAATACGAGCAACAAAATCTAAACCCTTATCTATATTATAACCTACAAGTTCATGAGCTATAGCTTTCATATCATTATCATCAGCTTTTAAAATAGCATCATTTGAACAGCTCATAAAAGCATCTTTTTCCATAACAGGAAAGCCTAAAACTCCAGAAGTTGACCAATTTTTAAACATAGGTCCTATTTGTCGATTGGTTTCTTTTGGTTCTGAACATTTTTGATAAATGCTGTCAAGTTGCATATCCAATACTTCTAAAGCAATACGTTCAACCGTTTTTTGATTTCGGTCTAATGCTGTTTTATCCTTTCTTAAATAAGCCACATAACTATCCTTCATAGGAAATAGCTCAAGTTTGAGTAAATTTTCTACTAAATCTCTTTTATTTTTCTCCTTATATGCTACTTCTACTTTATTCCAAATTTCTTGATTAATGTTTTTAATATTGTTTGGAATGGTAGGATAGACTCTAAAAAGTTCGTCTAAATATGTATGCTGATTGGCATAATCAATACTCTGTTCTAAAAACCAATTCATCTATATTGATAATATGTAATGATAACTATTCTTTTATCAATGATTAATAATGACAAATATACGGCAAATTTTATAAGTAAGTGCAAAGTTATACTATTTTTATTTTAATCATATCTTTTGACTTTATAAATCCATTTTTTCTTTCTGGAGCTGTTACTTTTTTTTTGATAATCTCCGTGATATGTTTTTTATATCCTCTTGAAATCTGTTTTCTTGGGTATATATTACCTTTTGTCCATTGGCATCCTCTAAGCTTTACTCAATAGATATCCAATTGGGAACAGGGCTCTTAATATTCTTGGAAGACTCTCATGCTTATTTTCTTCCATACCAAAGATGCATTCTAACATTATCCTTATACGGAGAGAGTGTGCTCTTATCCTATTGTATATGGCTAACTTTGATACCATGATATCTTCATTCCTCTTAAGCAAACCAGATACCTGCTCTGTAGACTATTGTTCCTTGCGGATCAGCTCAAAGATGCGACTGCACACATAAGGCGGAATACTACGGTTACCATCGATCCTTACACCACTTAGCCTTCAGCACTACCGTATGAGAGTTAATATACTTCTTTGGTATTGGAATTACATTGCCTCGCACGTGAGACAATACTTACATCCACGCCAACGACTCTAGCAATATAACAATTTGAAAAATACTTTTGGAATAATACACTTATTGTGCGTATCTTGCTCAAAGGTTAATTGCTTATACATAACAACACAAAATAAATTAATCGTATTGAGGGGAAAGAAAGTTCTCCTCTTTTTGTATTGCTTAAGGGCGGTTCTATAAATGAAAACGATTATAGGTAATAGGCTATGAGTTGCATTTGCTCTTTTACCCTTTGTACACAGTTATCTCTTTTTGATGATAACCTTTGCATCATAGAATTTGCGTACTTTTGTTTTTGGTAAGTTGAGTCATATTTTATAACTTTCGAAAGGAGTTACAAAACTAATAAAACTTTCCATCGGAGAGGGAGGGAACACCCTTTTTTTTCTCTGAAAAAACATCTTTTTCGCTCCTTTTGTTTATTTTCAAAAGTTGCATTTCTTAATTGGACTTACGATGTAAGCTCGTATTTTCTTGATTTTTATATGTTTATAATAAAACGAATAAAGTTATGACGACATTCCTTGAAAAATAAAGATATAGGAATATGGGGAGAAAAAGTGATGTATGCAAAAAATACACTATCTTTGCGTAATATGGAAAGGCAAAAATGTTTTAGGGATTAATATGCTTTTTTTATAATCAATAATATTGTATAAATGCAACAAGATAAGAATACAAAATTATACCATTCAATAAAAGAGGTAGCGCAAATGTTTGAACTCAATGAGAGTACATTACGTTATTGGGAGACAGAGTTTCCGCAATTACGTCCTAAACTGGTTAATTCAACCAAGGTTCGTCAATACACAGATGCAGACATAGAGGATATTAGAATGATTTATAACCTTGTGAAGGTTCGTGGCTTTAAGCTCGCTGCCGCTCGCAAAATGATGACTTCTAACCGTAATGGCGTAGAGAAAACTACTGAGGTATTAGAGAAATTGGTAAACGTTCGAGAAGAATTGAAGGAATTGCGCAAACAATTGGATATGATAGTATAGAGGGCAGTTCTATAAATTACACCGTAAAGTTTTTATCTCAATCTTTTTACGTTTTGTCATCTTGTAGGCTCTTTTTGGTTCAATTTGCTTGTTCGTGCAAGGAGTATAGCTCGCTATACTCCTTCACTCACAAACAAATTGACCTCAAAAATAGTCTAACAATCTGTCAAAGCTAATTTATAGAATCGCCCTAATATAAAAGAACGACTAATATTGGATACTCACTTTTTTATGATGAAAGACACCCTCAAAAGCAGCAAAGATAAAATGAGTGGTGCACTTTATAAAAAGATAATAAATACTGAATTTTCTTTACGAAATACCTCTCATAACTCTCTTGAAAACAACCAACACCAAAGTTGACCGCAAATACGCTAAATATGAGCAACATTTATAATCATTTGTTATTTAACATATTACGACCAATATGTTTTTTTCCCTTTCTTTATTTTATTATTTTTAAGAGTTAACTCATTGAGATAAGCTTGCTGTTAGCATACTTTAATGCTGCTAAAGCATATAAATAACACCTCTAATACATGTTTTCAAGGTCATTAAATCAATACTACAGCTTGAAAATATATCTATTTTGGTAAAATCAACCCATTTTTGATGAGCGTTTTCCTATTGATTTTTTCTATTTCTCAGATTTTTCAATAGTCATTTTTTGGTAAAATTACAGAACAAAAATATGGTTTTGAGAGAGCTTTCGTTGGAACAATTAGAAAATTGTACTGTATAGGCGCATTTCTCTCATTGAAGGGCATTATTGTTACAACAAATAAAATATGATGTAAACAATGAACACAAGCAATGCAATTCGGGTATTTTAAAGTATAATGAACGGCTGGGTACTATTATAAGAGGTGTTCTATATATAAATTAAGTTTCTGATAATCGGTAATATACTTTGTTATTTCGGCAAAAAGTCGTACCTTTATAGTGAATTCAGAAGACTATATGCAGAAAACAACTATATACCGCAAACCTATTCGAGGAAGATTTTACAATTGAAGCCCTGTCTCAAATGGATAACCCTCTTGAACTGCTTTCCAAGCTGGTCGACTTAGAGATGTTCTGTCCTTAGGATGTGTTAATAAAGAAGGACTACAAGACTTTGGCAGGACGTCTGCTGATATACGTAGTCCTTATTTTCAAAGAGATATTCCTTCAACATTATTATGGGCTGGGCGATCACCAGACAGAATATAAGATTATAGTAAGCGGCTAATGTTAGATATTTACCATGATAAAGGCACAGTTTTTATATGTGCCTTTTATTATAAATGTATAATGCTATTTTTGTTTTTACATAATTTGTTGTATCTCTTGTAATCCCTTTACCTTCTTAAGACTGCTCACGATGTTTTTTACTTCCTGACGGTCGTGGACACGAATTTCGATGGTGCCCATAAAGATGCTTTCCTGTGTAGATAAAGTTATTTTGTGCATATTGACATTCATTTCATCAGAAATGACATCTACTACATCGTGTAACATTCCCTTGCGATCGATGCCACGAACTTCGATAATGGCATCGAAAAGGCGTTTTTGTAACATACACCATTTGGCATCTAACAAGCGATTACCAAAGCTTGACTTAAGCTTGCTGGCAACTGGACAGTTGCGTTTGTGTATCTCAATATGCTTTTGATTGTCAATGAAACCGAGAATGTCATCACCTGGAATAGGGTGACAACAGGAAGGAAAGATGTAAGCATCTATGTTGTCATCATTAACAATAATAGGTTTTTTCTTGTTATAATTATCATCAATAGTGAGCGGTTCTACATCTTGTTGCTCGTCTTCGTCCTTTTTATCGTAACCAAGGAACGGAATAAACTTGAGCCATTTATTAGATGAAGACGATTTTTTCTTGTTGCGAAGTTCTTCTAAATCTTTCTCATCTAAGACAATTGATTTGTTACCAATGCACAAGAAAAGATTTTCGTGTTTTTTAAAATGATGGAAAGTACACAACTTATTGAGCACAGTAGTGGTCATTTCCATATCATTGCGTTCCAACCACGCTTTGAGAAGAGATTCTCCCTCCTTTTGTTTTTCGCGATTGTTGCGACGAAGAATAGCTTGTATCTTGCCCTTAG
Organism: uncultured Prevotella sp.; assembly: GCA_946999045.1. Taxonomy (GTDB): domain Bacteria; phylum Bacteroidota; class Bacteroidia; order Bacteroidales; family Bacteroidaceae; genus Prevotella. The sequence goes on along the minus strand of CAMQBR010000036.1, from coordinate 12,026 downwards.
CCTTGGCGGTAGTGGCAAAGTTAAGCCATGAAGGGTCTACCCGTTGCGATTTACTGGTAAGGATTTCTACCTGGTCACCACTTTTAAGCTTATGACTTAGCGGTACTAACTTGTGGTTAACCTTGGCACCAATGCAATGGCTACCCAATAAAGTATGTATTTGGAAAGCAAAGTCAAGTGCTGTACAACCAGCTGGCATTGTCTTGATTTCGCCTTTTGGCGTAAATACAAATATCTCAGATGCAAAAAGATTGAGCTTAATAGTATCAAGAAAATCCATTGCATCTGGTTGTGGATCGTCTAAAATCTCTTTGATAGTGCGTAACCACTCATTCAATTCGTTCTCGTCTTCGGTATATTCGCCACTCTCTTTATACTTCCAGTGTGCAGCAAATCCCTGTTCGGCAACTTCATCCATGCGGTCACTTCGTATCTGTACCTCAATCCAACGGCCTTGTTTGCTCATTAATGTAACGTGAAGAGCCTGATAGCCATTAGCTTTAGGATGACTTAACCAATCGCGCAGGCGATCGGGATGCGACTTATATATACGACTGATTGCCACGTAAATATTAAAGCATTCGCTTATCTCTTCGGAACGTTCTTTCGGTGTAAAGATGATGCGAACCGCCAAAATGTCGTATATCTCATCAAAGGTAACATGCTTGGTTTGCATTTTGTTCCAAATAGAGTACGGACTTTTTACCCTTGCCTTGATTTCATATTTTAAGCCCATGGCATCAAGTTTCTCTTTGATTGGAGCAGTAAACTCTGCAAAGAGCTGGTCGCGCTTATCTTTGGTAAATGATAGTCTGTTAGTAATATCCTGATATTCTTCAGGATGTTCAAACTTGAAACTAAGGTTTTCAAGCTCTGTTTTAATCTTATTGAGTCCTAAACGATTGGCTAATGGAGCATATATATATAAGGTTTCGCCCGCAATTTTATAACGTTTGTTAGGCGGTTGCGACTCTAAGGTTCGCATATTGTGAAGACGGTCGCATATTTTGATAAGGATAACACGAATATCATCGCTCATAGTAAGCAAGAGCTTTTTGAAGTTTTCGGCTTGTGCAGATGCTTTATCACCAAATATACCACCGCTAATTTTAGTTAAACCATCAACGATTTGTGCTATCTTTGGACCAAAAATATTCTCAATGTCTTCAACGGTGTAGTCGGTATCTTCGACGACATCGTGTAAAAGTGCAGAGCAAATACTGGTAGAGCCTAAGCCCATCTCCTCGCAAGCTATTTGTGCTACGGCAATAGGGTGCAGGATATATGGTTCACCCGACAACCTACGAACGCCTTTATGAGCCTGACGAGAAAAATTGAAAGCCTTGGTAATGATGTCAACTTTTTTGCGGTGTCGTGATGCCAAATAAGTATCAAGCAGATGTTGAAAAGCATTCTCTATCATTTTGTTGTCAAGTTCTTCTCTCTGCTTGTCATCAGTAAGTTCTTGCTTATCCATACGTATCCTCCTTCCCTGTTTGTTGAATGGTTACAATTACTTCACTCTAATTTTCTTTCCTTTTCTAATCGTATTACCTTTAATTTTATTGAGTTTCTTTAGATTCTTGACAGTAGTATGATTTCGCTCTGCAATTTCAGACAAAGTATCGCCATTCTTAATGGTTATATGCTTTGTTGACTGAGACTTCTTTTTGCGAGAGTTTTTATTTTTTTTGTTCTTCTTATTCGTCTTTTTTTTCGACTTATCCTTTTTATTCTTGTTATTTGAATAACTGTTATGCGAACGAAAAACAGGTGATTTGTTAGAAGAATAACTTGCAGTTGGTTGTGCAATTTCTACTTCAGAACGCTTAACTAACAATTGATCAGCGTTATATGCGTAAATAGAGTCCTCTTTATCTATAAACTCATTAATCTTTGCTACAGGCAAACGGAGCGAAGAAGGTTTAGTGTTACCAATAACAATGTCGTGTCGGTATTGTGGGTTGAGCGATTTTATAAGCTCCTCATCCATGTTGAGAACGTGAGCAATTTGTTGAAAATGAATATCACGATTTACCATAATAGTATCTGTCTTAACAGGTAAATCGGTGGTCATAGGACAAATGTTGTGCTCGCAATAATAATTCATGATGTAGTTGGCAGCAATAAATGCTGGAACATAGCCACGAGTTTCGCGAGGCAAATAAGGATATATTTGCCAGTAGTCTTTGTTACCTTTAGAACGATGAATGGCTTGTGTTACCTTATCTGGACCGCAATTATAGGCAGCAATCACCAAGTTCCAATCACCAAAGATACGGTATAGGTCGCTTAGATAATTAGCTGCAGCGTATGACGACTTAACAGGATCGCATCTTTCATCTAAGAGAGAGTTGATTTCCAAACCGTAGTTCTTTGCTGTATCAATCATAAATTGCCATAAACCTTTAGCACCTACACGCGAAACGGCTAACGGATTGAGAGCCGACTCTATTACTGGTAGATATTTAAGTTCTAAAGGTAAGTTGTATGTCTCTAATGCTTGCTCGAAAATAGGCATATAGAAATTAGAAGCACCGAGCATGATGCTTACTGAATTTCGTAACTTGCTGCTGTAACGATCAATGAACTTCTGTACAACATCATTGTATGCCATTTCCATAACAGTAGGTAATCGGCGCAAACGTTGCTTGTATACTTCAGGAGCGTATGTACGATTGATGTCAGGATAATTGCAATCGTTATCCCTTTTTAGATATGTCTTGGTGTTGTAAAGGTGAAGCAGACTATCAATTTCAGAGGTCATTGCTTCTGGTAAGTCTATAGCTTCTTTTTCTCCTTTTTGATTAGTAACTATGATTTCTGTCTCATCATCAATTACTTGCGCATACAGTTGATTAGAGAAAACAACAAGCATAGTTACAATGAATAAATAAATTTTCTTCATTCTTGTTTTTATATTATCTTTTTATTTGTTTGCTTTAGATGTTAGAAAGTGAGCCTACATTGTACACCAAATGCGTTAGACTGTATGTTATTTTGGTAAGGACGATTGCTAATGACGGCTGGTTCTATTCTTAAACTCAAATCGTCTGAAATATCAAACTCAGACAATGAAGCGTCTACGTAAGCATCAATAATAGACAAGGCATAAACACCAATCATAGAGAATATACTCATGTCGCGCCATCGGCGATAACGGTCTTTACGCTTGCGAAACAATTCTTTATAACGGTCTATATTCGTCTCGTCAATTTGATTACCAAAATGCAGAAACTGCTTGTAGCTCTGCGTTTTTGGATTGTTGTCCATAATGTCAAGATAAGCGTTAGAATAGTCGTGATACATTTGATTATTCCAGCGCAAAGCATAGAAACATCCAACAAATCCACCATACACAATAGGTAACTTCCAATATTTACGATTGTAAATTTGTCCAGCTCCAGGAAAAATAATGGCTAACCATGTAGCTTTCTTTGGACTGGGACACCATTTGTTCCAATTTACCTTTTCTCTTTTTAACTTCTTTTGATTCTTAGCCATAAGCAAACTATCGTGTGCTGAAAGCAACGTTCCTGCCTGAATAACATTGCTGCCCTTATCTTCAAAAGTCAAAGTTCTGTTGGATGATAAAGCACTATCGCTTTGCTGCCCCCCTTGCGCTTTAAGCATCAAGACACATAGCAACATTGCCAAGACAAGTGCATAACGATTAATGGTTGTAATATGATAAATAGTTGCTTTCACAATAAATGTTTACTCTTTCAGTTTATCAAAGATGTTCATCAAGCGTTCTAATTCTTCCTCGTTAGAAAACGGAATACTAATTTTTCCTTTTCCTTTGTCAGAACAAGTTAACTGCACCTTAGCAGATAAAAACGTAGATAACTTGTTTTTAAGTACTTTAAACTCTTCTGGTAACACTTTCTTGGCGGATATTTTTTTGCTGGCAGTTTGCAAGTCTTCCCCATTCTTTAGTTGTTGAGCTAACTCTTCTACCTTTCTAACCGAGTAGCCATGTTTCAAAACTTCTTTGAAGAGCTTTATTTGCAGCGATGGACTGTCTACAGCTAACAAAGCACGAGCATGCCCCATATCTATCTCTTTCTTTTGAAGAGCCATTTGCACTTGGGCAGGAAGTTTAAGCAAACGAAGATAATTGGTGATAGCTGTACGACTCTTACCCACATGCTTAGACACCTTTTCTTGTGTCATGCCACTCTTTTCCATGAGATGTTCATAAGCCAAAGCAATTTCAATAGCATTCAGATCCTCACGTTGAATATTCTCTATCAACGCCATTTCCATTACATTCTCATCGCTGATAGTACGAATATAGGCAGGAATTGCACTTAACCCCACCTTTTGTGAAGCACGCCAACGACGTTCGCCTGCTACAATTTGATATCTGTCAGTAGCAACCTGCCTAAGTGTAATTGGCTGGATGATACCTATTTCTCTAATACTGGATGCCAGCTCTTCCAACAACTCTTCGTCAAACTCTCTACGAGGTTGATTAGGATTAGCTTCTATTTGTTCAATAGGTATCTCATTAATAGTTGAACTTCCCTGCGTTTGGATATCATCTGTGGAGATAAGTGCATCTAATCCGCGCCCTAAAGCTGGACCTTTAGATGTATGACTATATTTCTTGCGTACTGCCATGTTGTGTATCTATGTTTTATACTTCTGATAGAATGTGATAAATACTTGTAGCTCTTAGCACAAGTGGGTTAAGCGTTCTTATTAATAATTTCTTTGGCCAAAGACAAGTGATTTTTAGCTCCAGACGAGTTGGCATCATATAAGATAACGGGCAAGCCATGACTTGGACTCTCACTTAACTTAACATTACGCTGAATAACTGTCTTGAATACCAATTCTTGAAAATGACGTTTTACCTCATCATATATTTGGTTGGCTAAGCGCAAACGACTGTCGTACATGGTGAGCAGAAAGCCTTCTATTTCCAGTTTCTTATTAAGTTTGCTCTTGATAATCTTCACCGTATTAAGCAATTTGCTAATTCCTTCCAATGCAAAATATTCACATTGCACAGGAATGATAACCGAATCGGCTGCTGTTAGCGCATTTACCGTAATCAAGCCCAATGACGGACTACAATCTATCAATATATAATCGTAATCTTGTTTGATAGGGTCTAATATCTGTTTGATAATCTTTTCGCGGTTATCCAAATTAAGCATCTCTATTTCTGCTCCCACTAAGTCGATATGACTTGGAATAATATCTAATCCGTCAATATCGGTTGTATAAATTGCATCTCGCACATCAGCCTTATCAATAATACATTCATAAAGCGAGCAATCTACCTCTTTGATGTCAACTCCTAATCCACTCGAAGCATTTGCCTGCGGGTCGGCATCCACAATGAGCACCGTCTTTTCGAGCGTAGCCAATGATGCACCCAAATTAATGGTTGTAGTTGTCTTGCCTACACCTCCTTTTTGGTTCGCTAATGCAATAATTTTTCCCATTTTCAGAATCTTTATAAAGGTAATATTTAATGGCAAAGTTACATATTTTGAATGAGAAAGCGGTCAATTAAAGCTTTTTTCGTACTTTTGTAAGTAAATTAGCAATGAAACAATTGAGTATCAATAGATTTTCACAGATATTTTTTTACAGGCTTGTTCTGTGATCATCTTCAAACCATATAATTATAATTATGAGTGAAACAAACAAACCTTTAATTTTAATTTCTAATGACGATGGCTATCAATCGCCTGGTATTAAACTCTTAATAGATATAGTATCAAGCCTTGCTGATGTACTGGTGTGTGCTCCTGAAGGGGCAAGATCAGGATATGCAACCGCCTTTTCGGCTGTTGATTACTTGAGATTAAACCGAAGAGACAATATGGGAGATGTACCAATATGGTCATGTACGGGTACACCTGTTGATTGTATCAAGTTGGCTATGGGGCAATTGTGTTGCAACCGCAAGCCTTCTCTTATTATAGGAGGTATTAATCATGGTGATAATTCTACGGTTAATACGCACTATTCTGGTACCATGGGCGTTGCTATGGAAGGCTGTATGAAGTATATTCCTTCGATAGCTTTCTCCAGTTGTTATTATAACTATGATGCCAATCTTGAGCCATTACGCCCTTATATAAAAAAAATAGTAACAAAAGTGCTAAAGGAGGGTTTGCCCAAAGGTGTTTGCTTAAATGTAAACTTCCCTGCCATGGAGTCTTTCAAAGGCTTAAAAGTTTGCAGAATGACATGGGGACGCTGGGTTGATGAAATAGTGAAAGAACATCATCCACGCGGCTATGATTACTATTGGGTTGTAGGACATTATAGGAATGATGAACCCTTAGAGGAAGATACCGACCAATGGGCACTCAATAAAGGATATGTCGCAATAACACCTACCCTCATGGACGTAACGGCTCATCAGTATTTGGACGAAATGAGAAAGGGCTTTGAATAATCAATTTTAAGTAAGGGAATTAATATTAACTTTATTCAACCAAACAACTAATGCCCACCATAACTTCTTATAACGCTCTATTTCTCTTAACATAACTCCTAAGAACTCCCCATAACTCACATACACTATGAAATATTATTTGATAGTTGGCGAAGCAAGTGGCGATTTGCATGCCTCTCATTTAATGCGATGCTTAAAACAACAAGACACAGCTGCCAAGTTTAGATTTATAGGTGGTGATCTGATGCAAGCTCAGGGTGGTGTTTTGGTAAAGCATTTCAAAACAATGGCTTATATGGGATTTATGCCTGTATTACTACATCTGCATACAATCTTTGAAAATATGAAAATGTGTAAGCAAGATATTGTGCAGTGGCAACCTAATGTTGTTATATTGGTTGATTATCCTGGATTTAATTTAAACATCGCTAAGTGGCTCAAAGCTCATACACAAATACCTGTGTATTATTATATTTCACCTAAAATATGGGCATGGAAAGAATATCGTATTAAGAATATAAAAAGAGATATTACCGAGCTCTTTTCTATTCTTCCTTTTGAAGTGCCGTTCTTTGAGCACAAATATCATTATCCTATTCATTATGTAGGTAATCCCACTGCCGATGAGGTTCGACAGTTTAAGCATACATATAGAGATTCTTTTAACGATTTTACTGTTAAAAATCAAATAGATAAGCAAAAGCCCATTATCGCTTTGTTAGCTGGTAGTCGTAAACAAGAAATTAAGGATAACCTACCAACGATGATAAAGGCTGCCCAGCATTTTTCACAATATCAAATGATATTAGCTGGAGCACCTTCCATTGATGAGGAATATTACCATACGTTTCTCACAGGCACACAGGTACATCTTGTTAAAAATCAAACGTATGCCTTATTATCTCATGCTACTATTGCATTGGTAACCAGTGGTACGGCAACCTTAGAAACTGCTTTATTTAATGTACCACAAGTGGTTTGTTATAAAACACCTGTTCCTTATCTTATTAGGTTTGCCTTCAATCATATTATGAAAGTTAAATACATTTCATTGGTTAACTTGATAGCAAACAAAGAGATTGTTCCCGAATTGTTTGCAGATAAATTTACGCTGCAACTCATTATCAAAAAACTAAATAACATTTTACCTGATAGTGAAGGACGACATAAAATGTTAAAAGGTTATAATGAGGTACAACATTTATTGGGCTATGATGTAGCTCCTGAAAACGCTGCTAAACTCATGATACAACTTTTAAAATAAAATAGGCTGGCTCTATACCTTAGCTTTGTTAGATTATAAACTTACATTTTTATACTTTATACAAAAGCAGTGCAAACCGAATACAATCAAACCCATTTGAATTATTGAGACGCAACCCATTTTCTATAAAAAGAAGCAAAAAAAACAACAACAAAACATATTTCATAAAATTTATTCACAATATACGGTGGTAATTTATAGTACCTTATAATAAAGTGAGGGTGTAAAGATAGATAACTGAGGCAGGAATTGCCATGATAGAAGAATCGAATCTATCTAACATACCACCATGACCTGGTAGAATGTTTCCACTATCTTTTATTCCCAAGGTTCTTTTGAATAACGATTCTACCAAATCACCCCAGGTGCCAAACACAACAACTACCAAGCCTAATCCTAACCATTCTATTAAGTTAAGATTAGAGAGATTATTGCCTTGTGATTCTAAATAAGAGATGAGGGCTGCCACGAAGAGTACTAACACTCCGCCACCTATGCTTCCTTCCCAACTCTTTCTTGGAGAAATACGTGGAAACAATTTATGCTTACCTAAGAGTGAACCTGTGCAATAAGCACCCGTGTCGTTTGTCCACAAAAAGATAAATATGCTAAGCGGCAAAAGATAATAAAAATAATTCATTCCATCATTGGATTCTCTAAATGCCAAAACATTGATTGTAGAAAGGGGAAGCGCTATGTACAATTGTGATAGCATGGTATATGCCCAGTTGTTAACGGCATCTTTGCTCTTGACATATAACTCGCTGATAAACAAATACACAATGGTTAACAAATAAGGTATAAACACCCCATTGGTTTGTATGATTCCACTGTTAATGCCTGCAATCGAAATAAAAAGATAAATACCCGCTAAGGTTGTAACAGCTCTGTTAACTGTTACATTTTTATATGTATTTACCAATCCTGTAAACTCCCAAATAGCCATTCCTGTGATAAGGGTAAAAACCAATATCATTGTTATGGGACGTAAAAAACATGTTACCATTATGGCAACAAATAATACACCTGTAATGCTTCGGGTAACGAGATTCTTTTGCTTGGGACTCATGCGAGTACTTTTTTATTAATTTACAAGTTAATACTTTTCCTAAGAGAGCTAAGCTTCCTATAGATATAACACACTTAGGAAATAATCTACTTTCCTTCTTTTTCTTCAATAGCCTTTTGATGTTCTGCTTCAGCAGCTTTCACTTCATCGGGCATATCTTCCAACTTAGGTTCGTTATCACGGATAATTTCCTGCGAACGACTGATCCATGGGCGTTTACCAAAGATACGTTCTACATCTTCGGCAAAAATTACTTCACGAGTTAACAAGAGGTTAGCCAATTCAGCATGACCTTCTTTGTGTTCAATTAATATTCGTTTAGCTCTATCGTATTGTCCGTTCACCATTTTCAGCACTTCCCCATCTATTACTTTAGCCGTAGTTTCTGAATATGGTTTTTGGAATTGGTATTCCTGATTGTTGTAATAGCTGATGTTTGGCAACACCTCGCTCATACCAGCATATGCTATCATGCTATAAGATGTCTTGGTAGCACGCTCCAAATCGTTCATAGCCCCTGTCGAAATATGCCCAGTGCATAGCTCTTCGGCTGCACGTCCACCCATTAAAGCACACATTTCATCTAACATTTGTTCTTTGGTTGTTATCTGTCGCTCTTCAGGTAAATACCATGCTGCGCCCAAAGCTCTGCCACGAGGCACAATAGAAACCTTAACAAGAGGGTTAGCATGCTCACAGAACCATGATACGGTAGCGTGCCCAGCTTCATGTAAAGCAATGGTACGTTTCTCGTCGTATGTTATAATCTTGGTTTTCTTTTCCAATCCACCGATAATACGATCTACCGCATCAAGGAAATCTTGCTTTGTAACCTCTTTCTTATTATGACGGGCAGCTATCAAGGCAGCTTCATTACAAACGTTGGCTATGTCAGCACCAGAGAAACCTGGTGTTTGTCTTGCCAAGAAATCAATGTCCAAGTCGGCTGCTGTCTTTACTCTCCTCAAATGAACTAAGAAGATATCTTTACGTTCAGGCAAGTCAGGTAGCTCTACACTGATTTGTCTGTCAAATCGTCCTGCACGCAACAACGCACTATCCAACATATCTGCACGGTTGGTGGCAGCTAAGATAATTACACCACTATTTGTACCAAAGCCATCCATTTCGGTAAGCAAGGCGTTCAATGTATTCTCTCTTTCATCATTTCCACCCATTGATGGATTTTTACTTCTTGCTCGTCCTACGGCATCTATCTCATCTATAAAGATGATGGCTGGTGCCTTCTCTTTGGCTTGGCGGAACAAATCGCGCACACGACTAGCTCCTACGCCAACGAACATCTCAACGAAATCTGAGCCACTCATAGAGAAAAATGGAACTCCAGCTTCGCCTGCTACAGCCTTTGCCAACAAAGTTTTACCAGTTCCTGGAGGCCCCACAAGCAAGGCGCCCTTTGGTATCTTACCTCCTAATTCAGTATATTTCTTAGGATTTTTTAAGAAGTCTACTATCTCTTTTACCTCTTGTTTGGCTCCAGCTTGTCCAGCAACATCTTTAAATGTAACACCAATGTCGTTACCCTTCTCGTACATCTTGGCTTTACTCTTACCTACACTGAACACACCTCCGCCAGCGCCACTAGCACCCCCTCCCATGCGGCGCATAAAGAATATCCACATCACTATCAGGAAGACAGGAAATGATATGTTCAATAAGATATTCCAGATGTCGCTTCCTTTTTCATTCTCGTAACTAAACTTACTGAGTTTGCCCGCTTGTCGCTCGGCAGTAAGAAACTTTTCTACGTCTGATACATCACCAAATTCTACTTCCAAGTAGGGCGAAGTACCTGTTTGCTTAGCCGAAGAGTGAAATACTTCTCTTATATGTTCAGGCTTCACATACATTTTCAGTGTACTATTTTCTTTATTCAAAACTACCTTGTCAGCAAATCCCTTTGCTACATATTGCTGAAAAGAGGTATAGTCAGTTTTCTTACTTGCGTTGGAGGGCGATATAAGATTTCCTCCTCCAGTTATAACCAACACTACCAAAACGACAATCACCAATTCGTAAATCCAATTCATATTGAATTTTGGCATCTTAGGTTGGTTGTTCTTGTTGTTATGATATTGATTGTCCATAATTTAATAAATTGTAATGATAATAAATTGTTACCAAAAATAATGCCAGTTTATTCTACATTTGGTATTTTAGTCAGTTTGGCATCTTCCCATAAGTTTTCAAGGTCGTAAAAGGCTCTTGTTTCTGGCAAGAATACGTGTACCAACACATCTGCAAAGTCTATAGCTACCCATTGGTTTAGGCCTAAACCAACAACATTAATAGGCTTTTCGTGTAACTCTTTGTTTACCATTTCGCCTATAGATTGTGATATAGCTTCTACCTGTGTAGGCGAACTACCCTGACAAATAATAAAGTAGTTGGCAATAGCACCATCAATGCCACTCAAATCTACTATAATTATATCTTGACCTTTCTTTTCTTGTATTCCTTTTGTAATGGTTTTAACTAAAAATTTTGTTGATTCCATTCAGTAATTTTTCGTTTTTATCCGTTATAGGTTTATAAATCCTTTTTCCACCTATTATTATATATAGATGACTTTAGCTTACAAAGTTAGTAGTAAATCAACAGAAAAGGCAAAGAATAACTATTAAATTTGTTTTTTTTAGAAAAAAGCCACTTATTTCATTGCTGAATAAAAAAAAAATACTAATTTTGCAGTCGAAATCAATTACTTTTGGTTTCTTATTGGGATATGGTGTAATGGTAACACTACAGATTCTGGTCCTGTCATTCTTGGTTCGAATCCGAGTATCCCAACATAATTAAAGGTACTTTCCTTTATGGAGAGTACCTTTTTTCATATTACATTCTCCTTTCTTGTTTAGAAAAAAATTATAACTTTTGCTTTTTCTTTCTCTATATATAATGTCGTTATATTATCAGCGTTTATTGTAATTTGTTAGATCATAATTAGATACATACTGATAACAAAAAAAAAATATCTGTATACCATCATCATTCAAACTAATGCTAATAAATTTCTATTTGCTTTAGACAGGTTCTATACTCACTATATTAAGATGGTAATTTATAGAACCCAGCTAAAAAAACATAATTCTAATTATTTTTTTGGGGGAAATATTTTTGTTAACTAAAAAAAAATACTAAATTTGGGAAATAATTAATTCTTTGTCAACATTAAAAATTAAAAAGTCTAATGCAATGGTAGAAAAAAGGAAAAGATACAAGTGTTCTTCTACATGCAATCGGTTAGT
>CAMQBR010000035.1 GCA_946999045.1 uncultured Prevotella sp. | reverse complement strand
TTGCTATGCGTAATGCTTTGTCTTTTCCTATAGGAGCGGCAAAGATGCAAGCAAAGAAGAAAGTAAAAAAGGATGATAAAAGAATTTTTCTTGTCATAAAAAGAAGATAAGAATGCATAACCGCCTCATGCCAAAAGGCAATGGGCGGTTATGTGTATTTTTTTTTGTTTATATGCTTATTTTTATTTGCCAGGTGTGGTAGTTCCTCTCAATTCTGGGGTAATATAGATATTTATCCATTTTTCATTTCCAGTACTTAATCGGAGCACTAACGGTTCATTGTTCTCAAATCTTCTTACAACTTCATCGAGAGGTACTTTTATTTGGTGTTCATAAACGCCTCTGAAAGCAGTTTTAGCGTTAGTAAGATGAGGTACAAATTCGATGTAATTATCTTCTAACATATCTTGCAAATCTTCTTCTTCGGCGTTATGTAAAAAATTATATTTAACACATGCTTGCAAATTGATATTACGCTTACCTTGTCCATAGTATAAAGGAGGTTCATTTGTTGCATCCCAAAGAGTTTGCTCTTTATCGGTTGTATTATTTTTTATGCCGAGTGTACCACGAATAACGGTATACGCATTAATTGCAGGTCCCTTGCCGCCATCAGCCTCAATATCTGTAACTTTAAGTTTTACAACCAATCGTTTAAAGTCTTTTACAAATTTTTGCTCTGACAGTGTTATTTCGTTTGCTGACTGCACACAAGCCACAGAATTGTCTGAAACAAAGCGTAGCTGCATACTTACGGGGTATAACTGATTGAAGGGGACGTCTGTAGACAAGAATTTCTTTACTGCTTCAAGGTCGGCATTTGCAACCAAAGATTGGAATTGTTTACTACCACCAAGAATAGTAATCTTCATGTCGCTGCACGACATGACATTTTTATATTTCATTTCTTCGTTTGCATCAATGGTAACACCACTGTTTTTAATCTTCTTGATAGCAAATTCAAGTGCTTGGTTGGCATCAGTCTCTTTAGCATCGGTGTCCAAACAGATAAAGAGCATGCGACCATAGTTGATGGATGAAACGTAGACGGGCTGATAATCGTCAAGCAGATCCTTTGGCACAGATTCCAAAAGAGTACCACTTCGTGGAAAATCAACTGTTACGCTCGGACCTTTTTGAATAATTCTTGCAATTAGGTGATGCTTTCTTTTATTAAAATCAAGTCCAAGATTGCTGGCAACATCAACGATAGGACTCTTTACGCCAAAACCGAATTTGAATGCGAATTCTTTATCGTTGTCAACCTTATGGATGTCTTCTATTAGTACGTTTGAGCAATCACGGAAGGTCATATTAGCCCATTCTGCCATTGCTTTTTGGTAGTCGCTCATGCGAATGTTAGGATATGTTTGCGTACAGCGGCTTATATCTTGCTTATTTTCTGGTGCAAGACCTAAGGAAAAAGTTACAGGACCCGTCTGTGCATCGGTTATAGCTGCATACGTTCCATTGGCAATGGTGTTTCCTTTCAAGACGCATCCTGGATACAAGATGTCAGCTGTGGGGTTAAATAAAGCTATTTCGTTGTAGCCTGTCGTCAGTTTGTATTTGGTAGTTTTGGTAACCCAATAGCCAGGAAGTCCCTTTATATCTTCACCTGGAACCTTATTAGAGGTTTCCGTGCCTAAATTAACAGGCTCTCCTTTTCCCGATATAAGTACACTACCGTTATCTCTTGCTAAGCCATTAGCAATGGGTAATCCCTTTAAGTAGGTTTCCATTCTATTGGCACCAATGGTTTCTACATCACCATTTGCTGGTTCAAATGTGACCTTTTCAATATCAGAAGCCTTAATAATTTGAAGACCTTTGTCTTTTGTTTGCACCTTCATGGTGTAGTTTTGTGCTCCTGCACCTAAAACACATCCAAATAGTGCTGTTGCAAGTAAAATTTTAGATTTCATATATTATCGTTTAGAAATTATTTAAAATGTTTTAACGAGTTATCTTAATGGTATTTTTCCCTGCTTGAATAATATAAACGCCTTTGTTCAGTGTGGTAAGGTCAATGTCTAATTTACCATTTGCTGGAGCTTGGTGGCGTGCGATTTCTTGACCGTTCATGGCTATGATACGTACCCATACACCTTCTTTTAATCCCTCATAGTAAACGTGTCCGTTTGCTAAGGTGGGCTTGTCGGTGCTGATAGGGGTTTGTTCTATACCTGTTGTTTCGTCTTGAATAGAATAATCTTTTACTTGATTTAATGCTATTTCTTTCTTTTCGCCTTTATTGTTTGTCGCCACTAATTTGTCTCCTTCAAAGGTAAGCGTTGGGCGGTCGGACAAGGCGAAAGTAATGCTCTGTCCGTTTTGTAAGACAAATACAAGTTTTTCTAAAGCGTACACTGGTGCTTTAGCGAAGAAAGCCAAGGCAAAAGCGAGGGCTATCCACATTTTTTTAGATTTTATCATATCTTTGGTTTTTATAATGTAAAATAAGTTGACGATGAGTATACTGATAATTGGTTTGTAAAAAGTTAATCTATCAATACTGGTTACTACTTTAAGTTTGAAAAACATCTCTTATCAACACAAAAAGAGAGTGTAATATTGCTATCCAGTTTTTTTATTCCACAAATATAGTTTATTTCTTTCTGATTGCAAAGATAATGTGATAAAAAAAAATAATAAAAAGAAAGCCATACCTAAAACTTGGTATTTTTTTGGGGGGGTATAAATTACTATCGTATATAGTAATTAATTTATAGAACCGCCCTTAAAATTGCTCCAGTATGGCAATTCTTTTTTTTGTATCTGGATGAGTAGAGAAGAGAGAATTCATAAAGCCCATGATACCACTTTTCATTAGATTGGGTTGAACGATGAAAAGTTGAGTTACATCGGGTTGTTTTACATCTTTTAAGCCAGGATTTGCGGACAATTTGCGCAAAGCACTTGCTAAAGCTATAGGGTTGCCACAGAGTTCTGCTCCACCTGCGTCTGCCACGTATTCTCGTTTACGCGAAATAGCAAAGCGTGTAATCAAGGTAAAAATATAGGCTATAGTACAACATATAAAGCCTACCAGTAATATAACAATTATTGATAATCCGTTGCCCTTTTCGTTGTCGTTACGATGTGATCCCCCACTTGTCCAAAGAGTATAATACATCATACGCACAACGAGCGACATAATGGTAGAAACAATTCCCACAAAGACTATGCTTACAATGAGTAAGCGTGTGTCGTGGTTGCGTATATGAGTGAGTTCGTGTGCTATAACACCAGTAAGTTCTTCGTCATTTAGTTTATTAATAATGCCTGTAGTAAGTGTCACGGTGTATGTTTTATTGTTGATGCCACTGGCAAAAGCATTGAGCTGATTGTCGTCAACAATATTAATTTGAGGCATATTCATTCCGCACGCCATACACAAGTTTTCTACCATATTATATATGCGTGGGTTCTCTCGCCGTTCGAGGGGGCGTGCTCTTGTGGCGTATCTTATCATTTCTGCATTAGAAAAGTAGGCTATTGCAAACCAGATGCCTACGCCTATTATTACCCAAGGTATGGTGGTAATGAAATAATAGTTTACTGTGTTTATATTTAGTACATGAACTACATTCCCATATTGGTCGTAATAACCATTACCCAAATAGTTAATCAAGGCTAAGAATACCCATATCATGCCAAGGATAATAATGGGGAACATAAGCAACAACAGAATACTCATTCTGTTGTTGCGACGTATTTGAGTTTGTATGCCGATGTAGCGCATTTTGTTTTTGAGTTAACAAGTTAACGAACTTGAACTATTGGCTGTAGGGTGGGGCGAGCTGTGCGTCCCTATAGTAGATAAGGGGAGAACTACTTTAGCAGAAAATTTCTAAAACTCTATTTTCGGTGCTTTTTCCACTTCTGCTCGTTGCTCTGGTGTAATTTCGTACATAGGCTCCTTATGGAATCCGAACATATTTGCAAAGACATTAGAAGGGAATGTTTGTATAGCATTATTTAGTTCGCGTGTAGTAGTATTAAAGTAACGGCGAACAGCTGCCAACTTGTTCTCTATATCCGAAATTTCACCTTGCAACTGCATAAAATTCTGGTTAGCCTTTAGTTCTGGGTAGGCCTCTAACGAAACTTTCAGTCCAGCCAGTGCTTGTGAAAGTATGTTATCTGCCTTCATCTTCTCATCAATAGTGGTTGCCCCTATGCCTAAAGCTCGTGCTTCTGTTACACGTTGCAGAACTTCACGTTCGTGCGTGGCATATCCCTTAACTGTTGCTACCAACTGCGGCACAAGGTCGGCACGCTGTTTTAGTTGCACGTCAATATTTCCAAATGCGTTCTCTCTATTATTGCGTAATCGTACTAAGTTGTTATACAAGCTAATACAGTACAAAACGAGTAGTACTATAATGATGATGATTGCTATTGTTGTCATACAATTATAAATTTATGATTGATACTGCTACAAATATAGCAAAAAGAGACGATTGTTAAGTATTAGATTAAGAAATATTAGAAAAAAAATCCAACAACCGTCATTTAACAGAGCGTGTTGTTGGACTTACCTTTTTCTTCCTTTTCAATTTCTACAGTTCTTTTATAACCCTTTTATAGTAACGCTCCGTACTACGTTTGCTATAATGAGGCCCACCATTCCAAGAACGAATGGCTTGTTCGATACTGTTTTGTGGATTGTAAACCGATTGTATTAAGAGAAACATCTCTTTAGATTTGGCTACATTCCAACGGTCGGAAAGTTTGTAACGTTTGTTTTGATGTCGTGCTTTTAGAATATTGTTACATTCAGCAACGAGAATTGGAGTAATTTGTAATACACCAACCGAATTTCCTCTCTTTGCTTTTGCGTTTCCACCGCTTTCTACTTTAATAATTGCATCCATCACTGGATTCCAATTAAAATCAATCTTTGTATTTTCGCAATCTTTTTGTCCTGCAAAAACTACAATAGGACAAAAAATAAATGTGGCGAACAGTACAAAAATAATCTTTTGTATTCTCTCCATTCTAAATTATTTATGGAACCTGAACTACCATAAAAGGTTTATGTCATTGTTCGCAACAGCAGAATAATGAGAATGAGTTTCCTACTGTCTCAGCTCCGTTAACACTATAAAGATAGTATACCATTATAATTGTCATAAAAAACTATCTTTATTCTTTTACGGCTGCAAAATTACAAAAAAAATAAGAATTCTCCAAATTATAGTATCTCATCCCTCGTGTTTGAGCTATGCAAACGTTTGACAAAATAGAGTTTTTTAGCTCTTTGACACAGAATGAAATGTATGCTCTCACTGATAATTATAGTCTTAATTCTTAATAAAAGATTATAAATAGAAGGTTAAATTAAGGCTGTACCTATTTTATTTTGTATTTTTGCAATATGCTTCAACGTACGTTTTATCATAAGTTAAGTGTAGGCACTGTATGTGTTCTCTTGCTATTTATACTACTGATATGTTATTTGTTTTGGGTAAAACAGGCATTAGTGGGATTGATAGTAGCTATTATTGTCGTGCTAATGACCGAACGACAGCTGCATACTTCTTACACTTTACTATATAGTAGGGATGCTCATAATGAGAGCGAACAAGCATTCTTGATGATTGATAAGGGGCGATTTTCGCATACCAAGCGTATTGCATTGAGCGATATAGTGCGCTGCACGCCTATCTCTGTTAATTTTGGTCTTTCCCATTATGTACTGATAGAGTATGGCCATCACCATATAGTGGCAGTGCAACCTAATGATGAACAAACTTTTATTGACGAAATAAAGAAGAGACAAAAGGCGGAAGAGGCGTCTTTCCTAACAAAGCATTCATGAAGAAATTTAAAAGAATAGTGGCTGTGCTTCTCTTAGGAGCATGGTTACCTATATATGCACAGGTAGAGCATACCTATCAAGATAAAGACGATAAGGTAGATACTGTTGCATCCATAACTGAAACTGATACGATAGATGCAGATAGTATTGACATGACGTGGGAACAATGTGTTCCTGAACGATTAAACAAACTATTGCGGCATAGTATGTTTAAAACCTCACAAGTAGGTTTGATGGTGTATGATATAACAGCCGATAGCGTATTGTATCAGCACAACGAACAACAGCTTATGCGACCTGCCAGTACGTTAAAAACGTTGACGGCTATTGCTGCACTCGATAAGTTAGGGGGCGATTATCAGCTAAAAACAGAACTTTATTATACGGGTAAGATAGAAAACGGGACGCTTACTGGCAATGTGTATTGCGTAGGAGGCATGGATCCTATGTTTAACAAAAGCGATATGAATGCTTTTGTAGATTGCATAAAATCGTTGGGGATAGATACTATTAGAGGAAATCTTTATGCCGATAAGAGTATGAAAGACCTCAATACCCTGGGTAATGGCTGGTGTTGGGATGACGATAATCCTGTATTATCACCTTTAGTATATCAGCGTAAAGACCATTTTATGGAAGAGTTTGAACGGCAGTTGCGTTTTCGTGGCATCACTGTTGAGGCTTATAGCGCATTAGGTAAGTGCCCATATAGTGCTATCTTGATGTGTCAGCGCACACATAACATCGACCAAGTGTTGCACACCATGCTGAAACGTAGCGATAACCTGTATGCAGAGTCGCTGTTTTACCAGTTGGCTGCTCATGGAGCAGGGCGCACCATTACGTCAAAAGATGCCGGAAGGGTAGTGGCCCAACTCATACAAAAGTTAGGATTAGATGCTTTTCGCTATCGTATAGCTGATGGCAGTGGCTTGTCTTTATACAATTATGTATCAGCAGAATTATTAGTGAAGGCTTTGAGATATGCCTTTAATAAAAAAGACATTTACTTGCACTTACAGCCAGCTCTGCCTTTAGCTGGAGTAGACGGAACACTTCGTAACAGAATGAAAGGTGCTGTAACTAAAGGTAAGGTGTGGGCAAAAACGGGAACCATAGCGGGCATCAGTAGTTTGGCTGGCTATTGTGAGGCTCCTAATGGACATCTTGTTTGCTTTGCTATTATTAACCAAGGGGTGCTGCATGGCAGAAATGGCAGACACTTTCAAGACAGAGTGTGCTATGCCCTTTGCTGTGAGCCTTCTAAGAAACATAATTAGGAAAGGGGGAGTTTACAGAAGTAAAAAAGAAATTAGTGAGAGTTACCAGACAAAAACTTATTACATAGACAGATAAGTTTATAATCTTGATAATAACGAAGAATAAAACAACATATCAGTTTGCTTTGGCTCTCTTCTTATTTACTCCTATTTACTCCATACAATAAATAATACCACACATATATATAAGGCTGTTTCTACAAAATACCACCATAATTGGTAGTAAAATAAAATACGTTTTGTTATCTTTTTGCTTCTTTTTATAAGAAACAGGCAATGGCTCAACAATTCAAACAAGCTTGATTGTATGTGGCTTGCATTGTTTTGGGTTCAAAATGTAAGCTCACTTAGTTGAGTAGCTCGCTACACTCCTTTGCTCACTTACATTTTAACATCAAAAAGAAGTACAAGATATAACAAAAGCTAATTTATAGAACCCAACCATAAACAAAACATAGGAGACAACAATATGAAGACACGTTTAGAAGTGATGGAGCAGATACGCCTGTTTGTAGAACAGTTGATACAAATGTGCGGATTGCATGGACATGGGGTGCCTTTGGTTCGCCATATCTTATTGGCATTGGTAGCTATATTGCTGTCGGCTTTGTTTTATTTTTTAGTAAAACGTGTATTAAAACCTATTATCACCAAATTCACAAAGAAAACACCTGCTAAGTGG
Organism: uncultured Prevotella sp.; assembly: GCA_946999045.1. Lineage (GTDB taxonomy): Bacteria > Bacteroidota > Bacteroidia > Bacteroidales > Bacteroidaceae > Prevotella. Next base: position 11,543 of record CAMQBR010000035.1, on the reverse strand, counting down.
GATGATATTGTGTTTAATGATACAGTGTTAGATAGGTTCTGTCAAATAGTTCCAGCTGTTGTTATTTTTGAACTGTTGCCTTTGGTATTTTATCAAATTCCGCTGGTACGAGAACTGTTATATCGCATCACATCTATCTATATTACCATTGCTGCTATGCGGTTAATAGTAGCAGTTATTAATTCGTTTAAAGCCATGGAGGTGCATAAAACCACCGCACAACGGCAGTATATGCAATCGTTTTTGGGCGTACTCAAAATAGTGGTTGTCTTTATATCTATCATAATTGCCATTGCATTGCTTATTGACAAAAGTCCCATGTCGCTGTTTGCAGGTTTGGGTGCTACATCGGCTGTATTGATGGTGGTATTTAAAGATACCATAGAAGGATTGGTAGCTGGTATCCGACTTACAAGTAATGATATGGTAAGGCTTGGTGATTGGATTACGGTACCTACCACAACCATTGATGGTGAAGTTATGGAGATAACACTTACTACGGTGAAGGTTCGCAATTTTGATAACACGATAGTTACGGTTTCGCCTAAAACACTGGTTAACGGTTCGTTCCAAAATTGGAAGGGGATGCAGAAGAGTGGCGGCAGAAGAGTTAAACGTTTGGTATTTATCGACTTTCTTACTGTAAAGGTGGCATCGGATGAACTGAAACAAAAGTGTGTGAACAAGGGATATTTGTTGCAAGATGAGGTAAAGGGCAATGTTACCAATGTGGGATTGTATCGCAGATATATGGAAAAGTGGATAGCTCAGTCGTCCAAAGTTAATACCAAACTTACTTATATGGTTCGTCAATTAGAGGCTACTAATACGGGCTTGCCTATTGAGTTTTATTTCTTTTTGTATCAAAAGGAATGGGTTTCGTACGAACATATCTTGGCTGATATGCTGGAGTGGGCATATGTGATGATGGCTGAGTTTGGATTGAGAGCATACGAAAAGATATAAGCATCATTTTCAGCTTTGCGCATGGCATACAAAAAAACAAAAAAAAGAGTTAACAAGAACTTAGATAGTTGCTTGTTAACTCTTTTATTTTTAATGGTTGGTTCTATACCTAAAGATAACAAAACGTTTTTTTATAAAATTTACTCCCCATATAAGGTAGATATTTATAGAACCAAACTCATGATGAAATGAAAGCTATGTGGAGATTATCCGTAAATAATGTTTCCGTCAGCATCTTTATATTCATCAAGACCTTTCTCATAAGTAGCCATGGCACGTAAACTCATTCCTACATTAGAGAAACCGCCATCGTGATAAAGATTTTGCATAGTAACCTTCTTGGTTAAGTCTGAAAACATCACAATACAATAGTCTGCACACTCGGCAGCAGAGGCATTACCCAGTGGAGACATACGGTTGGCAAAGTCGTAAAGCTTATCCATACCCTTTACTCCCTTACCAGCAGTAGTCATGGTTGGTGATTGTGAGATGGTGTTGATACGTACATGCTTCTCTCGTCCGTAAATATATCCAAAGCTACGTGCAATGCTTTCTAACAAAGCCTTGGCATCTGCCATATCGTTGTAACCATAAAAAGTGCGTTGTGCGGCTACGTAAGTTAGTGCAAGGATAGACCCATATTCGTTAATGGCGTCTAACTTTTTGGCACTCTGTATCATCTTATGAAACGAAATAGCTGAAATATCTAAGGTTGTATCCAGCATCTTATAGTCTAAGTCGTCGTAGGTACGGTGCTTGCGAACATTGGGCGACATACCAATAGAGTGTAAAACAAAGTCTATTTTTCCACCGAGAATCTCCATTGATTGCTTAAAAACATTCTCTAAATCTTCTACCTTTGTGGCATCGGCGGGTATTACTTCGCAATGAAGTTTCTCTGATAAAGCACTTACGGTGCCCATTCTAACCGCTACTGGTGTGTTAGACAATGTAATTTTTGCACCTTCTTCAACAGCTCTTTCGGCTACTTTCCAAGCAATAGACTGCTCGTTGAGGGCACCAAACACGATACCTCTTTTACCTGCTAATAAGTTGTTACTCATAATTTAATTTTTATAGAACGCAGCAAAGGTACGCAAAAAAGTTTGAATTTGTGTTCATTTTTTTCGCTAAAAACAGCATTTGGTTGTTTTCAGCCTTGCCTTGATGATATTTTCTTTTGCTATTATTAGGCTTAAAATACGCTACTTTTTATGTTTAATGATGTGCTTTTTCGTTTTTTGTGCTCTTTTCTTAAATCAAATTCCCATTTCTTTTATAGAACCGCCCTTGATTGTATTAGGCTTGCATTGTTTTTGGTTCAAAATGTAAGTATAAATATAACAAAGCTAATTTATAAAACTGCCATAAATATTTATTTCCTTTCATCGCACTAAAATTTATTTCAGCGAGTTTTATTTTTGTTTCTTTTTTAGCGGAATGGAACTTGTATGGCTTTTTTTCTCTATTTTCTCAACAATCACTAACGTTGTACCTTTGCAGACAATACCTAATTGCTTGGCAGCTTTGTAAGATAGGTCTATTATCTTTCCTCTGGAGAAAGGGCCTCTGTCAATAACCCTTACAATTACATGTTTCTTATTAGATGGATTGGTAACCTTTAGCAAAGTGCCAAAGGGGTGCGAGCGGTGAGCGCAAGTCATACTGTCGTGATGAACTCTTTCTCCACTGGCAGTGCGTGTTCCGGTGGCACGTTTAGAATAAAAAGTAGCTTTACCTTTCTGTGTCTGAGCCCATAGAAAGGTAAAGCTTATAAGTGATATTAAAAATAAAAATATTATTTTTTTATTTTTCACCTTTTTGTGTTTATGGGTTTTATACAATTCCCTGCTCCATCATGGCATGAGCCACTTTCATAAATCCTGCAATGTTAGCACCCTTTACATAGTTAATGTAACCATTTGCTTCAGTACCATATTTTACACATTGTTCGTGGATAGAGTGCATAATGTAGTGAAGTTTCTCGTCTACTTCTGCCTCACTCCATGTCAAACGAACAGAGTTTTGTGTCATTTCCAAACCAGATGTAGCAACACCACCTGCGTTAACAGCCTTACCAGGAGCAAAGAGTAGCTCTGCAGCAACAAACTTGTTAACAGCCTCTGCGGTGCATCCCATATTACTTACTTCAGCAACGCACAATGGTTTGCGGGTTAAAATTTTATCAGCATCCTCGCCATCCAGCTCGTTTTGTGTAGCACATGTCATATAGATATCAGCCTCCTGCTCCCATGGCTTTTTACCAGCATGAAATTCAGAACCAGCAAACTTCTCAGCGTATGGTTTGCAAATATCGTTACCACTTGCACGAAGTTCAAGCATATAGTCAATCTTTTCACCGCTAATACCGTTAGGGTCGTAGATATATCCGTCAGGTCCACTAATAGTAATAACCTTACCACCTAACTCTGTAGTCTTAAGAGCTGCCCCCCATGCTACGTTTCCAAATCCGCTCAATGCAATAGTTTTGCCCTTGAGGTCGATGTTGCGTGTATGTAACATTTGGTTTACAAAGTATAAAGCACCAAAACCTGTAGCCTCTGGACGGATGCGAGAACCACCATATTCTAAGCCTTTACCAGTGAGGACGCCTTCCCAGCGACCAACTAACTTTCTGTATTCGCCAAACAAATATCCAATTTCACGAGAGCCAACACCAATATCACCAGCAGGAACGTCAACGTTAGGACCTATATGTTTGTAAAGCTCTGACATGAAAGCTTGGCAGAAACGCATAATTTCAGCATCGCTACGTCCGCGAGGAGAGAAGTCAGAACCACCTTTACCTCCACCCATAGGAAGTGTTGTCAATGCGTTCTTAAAGGTTTGCTCAAAACCTAAAAACTTCATAATAGAAAGGTTTACAGATGGGTGAAAACGGATACCGCCTTTGTACGGACCAATCACACCATTAAATTGTACGCGATAACCAATGTTTACATGAACTTCGCCTTCATCGTCAACCCATGGAACACGAAACATAATTACACGTTCTGGCTCTACGATACGCTCTATAATCTTTGCTTTTTCAAATTCAGGATGTTGATTGTAAACTTCCTCAACCGAATGAAGCACTTCGTTTACTGCTTGTAAAAATTCTGACTCGCCTGGGTGTTTCTTTTTCAGGTCTTGTATAATTTTGTTAATTTCCATAGTAGAATTTATTTTATAAGTTGATTTATGGTTGTCTTTAATCATATTCTTCTGATAGACACAGCAAATATAAGTGATTTAGATATAAACTCCAAATATTATTCAATAAAAAATATAGATTGGTACTTATATTTTTTATAATTACCTGTTTTTATGTATCTATTTTGTGATAAGCCTAAAGGGCAGTTCTATCAATTAGCTTTGCCAGATTGTGCAACTATTTTTGAGGTAAATTTGTTTGTGAGTGAAGGAGTATAGCGAGCTATACTACTGAACGAACAAGCAAATTGAACCAAAAACGGAGCAAGCCGAATACAATCAAACTTGTTTGAATTGTTGAGGCGCAGCCTGTTTTATATAAAAAGAGTCTACAAGATGACAAAACGCAAAAAAAACTGACATAAAAAACGTTACGGTGGTAATTGATAGAACCGCCCTATATATAAGTATGTGTAGGATGATTTCTTAAAGAACAGCTCTTAAGTACAATCTCATTGAGATTGCAGCACAAACTCAATGTAATTTCCCCACAAACTCAATGAAATTGCCTCGCAAACTCAATGAGATTGTTAGACAATGATAATACGGTTGATATTAACACTATATCTTTGCGCCATATCTCGTTGATTATTAGTAAAATATAGTAATTTGTGATAACGTAACGACATCTTTCAGAAAAATAAAAATATGTGAAGGTATAGCCCAAAAATGTTTATGGCATAAAAGTATATATTGGTTTATAGAACCACCCTATAACTTTATACCAAAATACCAATGGCAGTCAATATGCCATAAATAAACATATTGCGAGCTGTTTCGCCCAACAGCATGTTAAGGGCTTTACCTTGCTTTATCTTACATATCTTACGATAAGTTATGGTATGTAAAATGGCATAGATAAAGGGTAAGAAAAATGCCCATATATGTGAATTAAGCAGAAATACTATACCTATTAAGCAAGCTATCCAACCTATCATGAGGTATACCATTCGTGATATGTTAGCTCCCAACATTACTACTAATGTTTTTTTGTGTGCTCTGCTATCGTTATCTATATCCCTGTAATTATTTACTATCAGCATGGTATCAATTACTAATCCACAGGCTATAGAACTTAAAAAAACTTCTAACGAAATGTGTGCACAATTACTTGGAAGTGCTAAATAATAGGTTAAGCAAACAGGAACGATACCAAAAAAGCAAAGTACCAGCACGTCTCCCATACCAATATAAGATAAATGGGTGGTATAAAGAAAGCAAAAGAGTACACATATTGCGCCAACCAATATCATCTCCCAGCCGCCATAAAATATTAAAGGAAGTCCTATAATACAGGCTACAGTAGTAGTTATGGCAATACCTATGCGCATACTTTTGGGCGATATCCACCCTTGTGCGCAAGCTCTGCGTGGACCTAAGCGCGTTTCATCATCGTTGCCACGCATAAAGTCGAGATAGTCATTGATAAAGTTTGCGTCTATTTGCATAATAAACGCAAATAGAAAGCACAATATGATAGGCACTATTCTAACATCGCTCTGTAAATTAGTTATTGCCAGTGCTGCACCTATCATTACAGGAACCGCTGCTCCAGTAAGAGTTTTGGGGCGAATAGCCAATAACCATGCTTTCAAAGAATTACGTTGTATAACAGGAGATTGCATATGGATGTTATTTATTTAAAAAGCACTCAACTAATGCTACTACACAAGAGTGATAGTAATTTTCCGTGAAAAGTTGGTGAATTTCAGATACAATATTCAAGACAAAAGTAAACATTTTTTCTTATATTTGCAAAAACAATCCAGCGTTTATGATAGAAAACAATGTAAACCTCGAGCTGATGTCTTTTATAGAACAGCAAATTTTACCCAAATATAATGCTTTTGGTTCATCACATGGGCTTGCTCATGTGCAGGGGGTAATAAAGCGTAGCTTGTATTTGGCTCGTAAAATAGGGGTAGACATCAATATGGTTTACACCATAGCTGCTTATCATGATTTAGGTATGTTGGGGCCTCGAGCCATTCATCATATCACAGGTGGAAAGATATTAGCAGCTGATGCACGATTAAAGCGTTGGTTTTCGTCCGAGCAGATACGTATCATGCGTGAAGCTGTAGAGGATCATCGTGCCAGTTCGGCTCATTCTCCTCGAAGTATGTATGGTAAGATTGTTGCTGAGGCTAATAGAAATTTGCAGCCCGACCATGTTTTTAAACGTGCTATTGAGACGGGTTTAGAAAATTATCCGCAGATAACTAAACAGGAGCTCTGGCAACGCTTTCAGCAGCATATCAAAGAAAAGTATTCTAATACGGGATACATCAAACTTTGGATTCCTAATTCGCCTAATCATCAATATCTTAAAGAGATACGGCTCATAATTGAAGATCAGGACGAATTGAGACGAATGTTTGAGAAGTTTTATAAGAAAGCAAAATCTTAACAAGTTGTTAGCTTTAGGGTAGTTTTATCAATTATCACCGTAAAGTTTTTATGTCAGTGTTTTTATGTCAGTGTTTTTACGTTTTATCATCTTGTGTACTCTTTATATAAAACAGGCTGCGCCTCAACAATTCAAACAAGTTTGATTGCATTCGGCTTGCTCCGTTTTTGGTTCAATTTGCTTGTTTGTTCAGTAGTATAGTTCGCTATACTCCTTCACTCACAAACAAATTTACCTCAAAAATAGTCGCACTATCTGTCAAAGCTAATTGATAGAACCACCCTTTTGGGGAAATATCTCATGGCTTAACTTTTTTAACACCTTTAGTAGCTCTCTTTATTCATCTTCTTCTGCTTTAGCATATCTTTTTTCGTCAATTAGTTGAAAATCTTTTTTACGAAGAATAAAGTTGCTACCCAGATACTTTTCTCGTACAATCTTATTGTCAGCCAACTCTTCTGGAGTGCCATGAAATAATATTCTACCTTCAAATAAGAGGTAAGCTCGGTCGGTAATGGTCAAGGTTTCCTGCACATTGTGGTCGGTAATAAGAATACCTATGTTGTGATACTTTAATCGCCAAACTATGTGTTGAATATCTTCAACGGCAATAGGGTCGACGCCTGCAAAGGGCTCATCCAGCATAATAAACTTAGGGTCGATAGCTAAACACCGAGCAATCTCTGTACGACGCCGCTCACCACCCGAGAGTTGGTCGCCTTTGTTTTTGCGAACCTTATTGAGTCTAAACTCGTTAATTAGATTTTCCAACTTCTCTTTTTGTTGTTGGTGGGTGAGTTTGGTGAGCTCTAATACGGAGAGAATGTTATCCTCTACACTCATCTTGCGGAATACGCTTGCCTCTTGTGGTAAATATCCAATACCTGCTTGTGCTCGCTTGTACACAGGATAATCTGTTATTTCCTTATCATTGAGGTATACATGTCCCTCATTAGGTATTACCAGTCCTGTTGTCATGTAGAATGATGTGGTTTTACCCGCACCATTAGGTCCTAATAATCCCACAATCTCTCCTTGTCGTACATTGTAGCTTACTTTGTTAGCTACCGTACGTTTACCATATCTTTTAACTAATCCCTCAGTGCGAAGTACCAATGTATTGCTTTCTTCTTTGTTTTGCGTTGATAAATCTATATTTTCATTCATGTTGATATAATCTTTTTGGTTTAGGGTGGTTCTATCAATTACCACCGTAAAGTTTTTTATGTCAGTGTTTTTATGCTTTGTCATATAGTGTACTCTTTTGGGTTCAATTTGCTTGTTCGTTCAGTGGTATAGCTCGCTATGCTCCCTTTCACTCACAAGCAAATTGACCTCAAAAATAGTGCAAGCCGAATACAATCAAACTTGTTTGAATTGTTGAGGCGCAGCCTGTTTTATATAAAAATAGTCTCACAATCTGTCAAAGCTACTTGATAGAACCACTCTTAATTTAATAAGTATACTTCATACTTGCGGTTTTGTAGTTTGCAAACTTACATATTTTTTTTATATCTTACAAATAGTATGTTTCCTTATTTTGTGTACAATGACCTGTAAGTTACTAATTCCCAAAAAACAAGTAGGTTGATTATTGGTATTCAATGTTTTTTCGTTACTTTTGCAGCAAACTCACAAAAAGGTGTAATAATAAGATGATTAAGCTATCGTACATATATCTAAAAACGTTTGGTCAGTATTTAATACTAATGAGTCGTACCTTTGCCCGACCCGAACGTATGCGTATGTTTTTTAAGCAATATATCAAAGAGATGGCTAAGCTGGGGGTAGACTCTATACCCTTGGTGTTACTAATATCTTTCTTTATAGGAGCCGTTATTTGCATACAAATGAAAATAAATGTGCAAAATCCGTGGATGCCTCGCTGGACAACAGGATATGTAACACGTGAGATATTGTTGCTTGAGTTTTCAAGTGCCTTTATGTGTTTGATATTGGCTGGTAAGATAGGCTCTAATATAGCATCCGAATTAGGCACGATGCGAGTAACGCAGCAAGTAGATGCTTTAGAGATAATGGGCGTTAACTCTGCTTGTTATCTTATTTTGCCTAAAATAGTAGGCTTGGTAACTATTATGCCTTTTTTGGTTATATTCAGTTCGGTAGCTGGTGTTATTGGAGCATACGCTACGGCATATAGTGGCGTGTTATCGCCAACCGACCTAACGCAGGGGTTGCAATATTCGTTTAAAGTTTGGTTTATGTGGATGAGTATTATAAAATGTGTGGTGTTTGCATTCATTATTGCCAGTGTATCTTCATTCTTTGGATATACGGTAAAAGGCGGATCGGTAGCAGTAGGTAAGGCTTCTACAGATGCTGTAGTAAATAGTTCGGTGCTCATTTTGTTTGCCGATGTGTTTTTAACTCCATTGCTAAGTTGATATATTTTTTTTTATGATAGAAGTAAAACATCTATATAAGTCGTTTGATGATAAAGAGGTACTACATGACATTAATTTGCAGTTTGATGAAGGTAAAGCTAACTTGATTATAGGACAAAGCGGCTCAGGAAAAACAGTGTTAGTAAAAAACATAGTGGGATTATGTACACCTACCAAGGGACAAGTAATGTACGATGGACGCAACTTTGTAGCAATGAGCAAGCACGCAAAAGCCATGATGCGACGAGAAATGGGCATGGTGTTCCAAAACTCTGCATTGTTTGATTCGATGACTGTTTTGGAAAATGTAATGTTCCCCTTGGATATGTTCTCATCAAAAATCTATCGAGACCGAGTGAAACGTGCCAAGGAGTGCTTAGAACGTGTTAAACTGTTGGATGCGCAAGATAAATATCCTGGTGAGTTATCGGGCGGAATGCAAAAGCGGGTTGCCATTGCTCGTGCCATTGTTCTTAACCCAAAATATTTGTTTTGCGATGAACCTAACTCTGGCTTAGACCCTAAAACATCATTGGTTATTGATAAATTGCTATCGAGTATTACCAAGGAATATAATATGACTACCATTATCAATACGCATGATATGAATTCTGTAATGGAGATTGGTGAGAACATTGCGTTTATCTACAAAGGTAGGGTAGAGTGGATAGGTGATAAAACGCAGGTGGTTAATTCGGAAAACAAAAAGCTCAACGACCTTGTGTTTGCATCTAATTTGTTTAAAAAAGTAAAAGAGGCAGAAGAAACACTTTGAACTTTATGTTTAGCTTTATCAATTACCACCGTAAAGTTTTTTATGTCAGTGTTTTACGTTTTGTCATCTTGTGTACCCTTTTGGTTCAATTTGCTTGTTTGTTCAGTGGTATAGCTCGCTATACTCCTTCACTCACAAACACATTAACCTCAAAAATAGTCTCACCGTCTGTCAAAGCTAATTGATAGAACCGCCCTTTATAGAATTTCTGAGATACTAAACATAGAATTTTAGAAAGCTACTAACTCGTTAACTAAAAAATATATATGCTTTATAATAATAAATTATCTCCTTTGGTTCCTAATGGTGGTATACCTCGTGTGCTGTTATGGATGTTAGCAATTTTATCGGGCGTAACAGTAGCAAATATTTATTATAGTCAGCCACTGCTTAATATGATAAGCGATGCTCTGCACGTGTCGCACTTAACAGCCAATATGATGCCAATGTGTGCGCAGATAGGTTATGCTCTTGGCTTGCTGTTTATTATTCCCTTAGGCGACCTTTACAGCAGACGCAAGCTGGTGTTTACCAGTTTGGTAGTGTTAGTGGTATCACTTTTGGTTGTTGCCACCTCCTCAAATATTCATGTTATATTGGGTATCTCTATAGTGATAGGTGCTTGTTCGGTTATACCACAAGTGTTTATGCCTATAGCCTCTCAATATTCTCGTCCAGACCGCAAAACCCGTAACATGGGCATCTTGCTCAGTGGGTTGTTGGCAGGCATTTTGGGCTCACGTGTAATAAGTGGTATTGTAGGAGAGTATTTTGGTTGGCGTGCTATTTATTGGGTAGCAAGTGTGCTCATGATTGTTTGTATTGTTGCAGTATGGAGTATGATGCCCGAAATGCCAGTTAACTTTAAGGGCACATACCAACAACTTATGAAAACAGTTTTCTCGTTGCTTCGCCATAACAGCACCTTACAACTGGTGTCTGTTCGTGCTGCCTTGTGCTTTGGTAGCTTTTTTTCTTTGTGGAGCACCTTGGCTTTTAAGATGAGTAGTAAACCTTTTTATGCTGGCAATGATATGATTGGTATGTTAGGCTTGTGTGGTTTTGCTGGAGCTATAACTGCTTCTTTTGTAGGTAAATATATCCATATATATGGCATTCGTCGTTTTCAATACTTAGGAAGTGGTTGCGTATGCTTGTCATGGGTAGTGATGTATTTGTTTCAAAATGCTTATGTAGGTATTATAGCAGGTATTATAGTGCTTGATATGGGTATGCAGTGCGTGCAATTAAGCAATCAGAGTTGTGCCTTGTCGTTAGTGCCTAAAGCGTCTAATAGAGTTAATACAGTGTTTATGACAACCTTCTTCTTGGGTGGCTCGCTTGGAACATTCTTATCGGGTATATGTTGGAACTTCTACGGATGGGGTGGTGTGTCAGCATGCAGTATCTTGCTTGCCCTCATATCAATATCGCTCACCGTGTTTACGAAGCACTAAAGGCAAGGTTTTATCAATTACCACCGTACATGGTGAGTAAATTTTACGAAATATGTTTTGTTATGTTGGGGCTTCTTTTTGACTTTAAGAATCTAACAAAGCTAATTTTATAGCACCAGTTTTAAGCCATTAGCTTGTTTGCTGTGAGCCGCATTGGGAAGAATGGGCTTTGCTTACCGCTGCTCACATATTAAAATTAGAAATAAAAAAAGTTTGAAAAATATTTGCAAGTTTCACAAAATCGTTATACCTTTGCAATCGTTTACAAATAGTAAGGGCGTTTAGCTCAGCTGGTTTAGAGCATCTGCCTTACAAGC
>CAMQBR010000034.1 GCA_946999045.1 uncultured Prevotella sp. | reverse complement strand
ACAAAGCAGCAGGTGCAGAAGATTTGCTATGCCCTACTTGAAAAATACAAAGGTACAGGTATCACGGGACATTCCATGTTCCTCTATGAGCTGAATAAGAACGGCATCGCCATAGAGCGCATGAAGAACAAGCAAGGTAATGTCTATGGATTGAGGTTCTCATATGCAGAACAAACCTTCAAGGCTTCCGAAATCGGCAGGGAGTTTAGTTACCATTCCTTACAGAAGAACTTCGAGATAAGCAAAAAGACTGAACCAAAGAAAACCATGACAATGGCAGATGAGCCGATAAAGAACAACGCTCAATCCGATACAGGTTATCAACTTGTTCCTCCCAGCCGCTCCCATATATCACCTGCCAACACAAATGAAAGTTCATCTATTGCACAAGCCGTAAGCAATGTGGCAAGTACTGCCATAAATGCAGCAGAAGAAATCATTTCCGGAGTAGGCGGGTTAATCAACCCACAGACACACGGTGATGATTATGCCGAGAGAGCATGGCAGCACAGGCTCAGAAACCAAGCCAAGAAAAAGAAGAAAAGAGGAAGAGGACTATAGCAAACTTATCTTTTTTGCAATGCTATTCTGAACTTGCATTTATGTTACCTACTTTAGGAATAATAGGCAAATGATTGTTAGATCTCTATTTTTTACTCTCATACAATCTCTTTTTGATTTTAGCGATGTTGCAAAAGTATTTACTCACCTCAAAAGGGTTTCCTGTAGAACTTTCATTTGAGTTTCTAACCATACAAACAGAACAGAAATCTTTCTGAAGACATGATTTGCATTCTTGAATATCTTTACGTCGTATAGAGCGCAATTTTTTTATTTCCTCCGATTTAAGCCAAATATTCTTAAGTGTATCGTGGTTTAGATTTCCCACAATTCTGTCAGACCAGCCTACACAAGGGTAGACATTTCCTTGAGGACTAATGCAAATAGAAGAATTACAAACACTGCAAATATAATCGTCTGCAGATTTCTTTTTATTATCTGCGATTTCTTTTTCAAGATCTTCAATATAAGAAGAGTCATTAGTCATCTTATCTGCAATAAATTCGTATAGTTCCTCGTTTGATACTCGACAGTTCAAATTTTCCTTATCGTGATTGTATTTGGCAATGATGGAATAGTCGAACCCCAATGGAACTTTTTGCTTAAACGCCCACTGTTGGACGCTTTTATAACTATCATAATTGGCATTCATAATAGGGCAACTTAATTGAACAGGGATACCATTCTCTATTAACTTACGAACAGAAGTACAGGTTTTCTTCAGACTATTTTTATGCCGAGTAATCCCATCATGGACCTCTGGTCGCATTGAGTAAACGGAAGTCTGAACACTAAGCAAGGGATTATTTTTCATTTCCCTGATCATGTTCTCGTCAAGTAATGTGAGATTAGAAAGAACATTGACAGACATGTCGTACTCTCTACATCTCTTTATAAAATCAACAAAGTGTGGATGTAGCATTGGTTCTCCACCACTTATTGTAATGTGAAGCAATTTCATTTCTTGGGCTTGATCCAGAATACGATAAAAGAATTTATCATCCATCAATTCTGTTTTTAACTCATGAGGTATATAACAATGAATACATCTTTCATTACACTCACTTACAATCTCCACATGAATGCTAGTAGGAAAAGGAGATTCCCCAAACCGTTTACCCAAAAACTCTTGTGTTTCGATTAGTTCACATTCTTTCTTGTATGGATTTTGATCATTGATTCTATTTGTTCCCAAGCCATAGAGAATATTATTCTTGTTACATTCTTGTGGAGATTCGCCTTTAATCACAAATCCCTTCATGTTTAGCAAGTCAAGAAATTCAACGATGTCTTTCTGTAGATTATATCCTTCTTCAATTTCAAAAAGCAAGGTAACCCTATCTGTAATTTCATTAATAGAAAGGGGCTGTTTTTCGAGGCAAGATAGAATATCCGCACCTGTTTCTGAAACAATTTGATCACCAAGAATGAAATCAGTACCTGTGAAATTATATCCAAAATTTCGATTATCTGTTATATAACCAAAGTCTCCGTAATTACGGAAAAGTACAAGAGGATTAATTTTATAGTATGCCATAAAAATACTTGAAAATATCCGATGGTGTCTTAAAGACACCATCAGATTTGTAAATTTAGCGATGTCCTCCAGGTCCAGGAGGATTACAAGGTCTACCGCAAGGTCTGCTATTAGGACGACAATCTGCCATCTTAACAGAGCCTTGAGCCATTAGCATAGGTTTTTTGAATTTTTTCATACCTAATCAGTTTTAAGCCATAATGGCCAATTAATACTATGTCTTCTTGCGAAGACGTTAATAACACTTCTTATATCCTATACCTTGGAATAATAGGAATACATTTTTCTTGCAAAACTCATTCCAGATAGACATACAATTCATCGTTGTGTCAAAATGGCAGTATTGATCAGTGTCTTCATAAGAAAGGACTATTATTTTTCTTAGCTTATGTTATTAACTACGGAGTACTGATATAGCTTTTACCGAAATGAATAAAGATTAATTTTGTTCTGAAAACACAAACTTGACGGGAGATATAAAATAGGATAAATCAAAAACAATATTTTTTACAAGCAAGACTATATTGCTATTCTTAGGTAAAAATAGGAATGAAAATTATTTCGAAATGGCAGTTGATATAAAAGAAAAAATGGAGAAAGTTTTGTCTTTCTTTGTGGATAATGTGCCTTTGAGTTGCAAAAATCGATTCTTTGAAAGAATATAACAAGAAAGAAAATAAAAACTCTGCAGGTTTTCCTGTCGTTGCCGATTCTTCTATCTTCTTATTTAAGTTTATCAAAATATAGCCATTTATAATTAGACTATGGTTAAAGCAATGAAAGATCTGCAGGGGGCAAGCAAATGTTTCACTGTGTGTGATACATGCCGTTGTGGATAATGTTAGTTAGTCGTCACGTCAAAGACAAAACCAGCTTGCTTTCCTAATATATATATCGCCCACCCAGGAGACAGTATGGAGTCTTAGCCTTCATACTGTCTGCCCTTGATGCAAAGTTCTCCTTCTTCCAAAACAATGTTTTCCTTTCTGAGATTGCAGAGACTAGAGATTTCCAAACCTGAAAACAAGAGAAGACGAAGCGAAAGAGAGAAATCTTTATCAAAAACGCTTGTTATTCAAAGCAAATGATTATCTTTGCAAATAGAATAACAAGTGTTCTTTGTCAATGCAGAAACTTGCGACTAAAAGCAATTCGCTCGTTTTCAAATCGTTACCTATTTAGTCTACATAACAAGGTAACTTCTTTATTTTCAATTAAATATATTTTGAGAACTATTTAGCAGCGTAAATCATTTTATAATGGCGTTGCTGCACTTTTGTTTTCCTCGAAGAATATATTTTCTTATTAGGGCAGGGTTGTGAGCGTTAGCAAGCTTACCCTGTTATGAGAGTATGTAAGGACACAGGTTTTATAAATTACCAACGTATGTAGTAATTATTTTTTTTTGAAATATATTTTGTTATCTATTTACGTTTTGTCATCTTGTGGACTCTTTTTGGTTCAATTTGCTTGTTTGTTCAGTGGTATAGCTCGCTATACTCCTTCGCTTACAAACAAATTGACCTTAAAAATAGTCTCACAATCTGTCAAAGCTAATTTATAGAACCGCCCATAATCTTATCTTTTTCGTAGAAAAAAGCACAGAAAAAAACGAGGATGCACATTGTTAAATGGTGCATCCTCGTTAGTATAAATAATGTGGATAATGCTTATTGTTTTACAAACTTCTTACCATTGATGATATAAATACCAGCAGGTAAGTTATCCATATTAAAACCTACACACAGTCCTTGTAAGTTGTAAATAGGTGCATTGACACCCATATTATTTTGCAAAATCTCTTCAATACCCGTTTCGTTAGCTAATCGACCAAAAGCTTTAATCTCCTTGATAGCCAGAGATGAAGAACCTTTCCATTGCGATTCGGTAAACTGGAAGCGGATGTAAGGCTCATAGATAGGTGTGCATAAACGAATCATGCTCTTATGGTAGAACGGCACACGAATGGTTTCATGCTCATTCCATGTTTTTCCGTCTTTGCTTACAAAGATGATAATTCTGCCCACATTGTTCTTTCTTGTTTCGTCTGCATTACCAATTTTAGACTGAATAAGCTGCAAACGCTCTATACATCTTTTGTTATTGGTATTTTTAACTTCCAATGTATGAGGGTAAGGAGTGCCCTCCTTGCTCATCCATTGTGTGTTTTCTTTACCATCAACCGCATTGCTTGCTTTGTTATTCGTGTCGTTCTTTTGGTCAGAACTATCCACAAATTGCAGTTTTACAGGTTGCTCCAGTGTAGCATCATTGCCCTTTGTTCCATACAACTCAAGGTTATTGATGGCTAATAAGTTACTTTGAGCAGCACTCTCATTAAAGCTTATGCGAATATATCGCTTGGTAACAGGCTTCAATAGGTTGATGCTTGCTACATTCATATCAAAGAGATAGTGATTGTTATCTACCATTTGCCAGCTATGTAAGTCATCACTTTGCTCTACAGAGATACACGTTGTACGGTATTTGCTTTCTCGTTTAGCCGTAATAGTGATAGCTTTTACAACATCATTATTAGCCTTAGCAATGACCAAACGATGGGCATAACCCTTTTCGCCATTCTGCCATTGACTGTGATAGTAAGTTTCGTCACTGGCATCTAACATCAGTTCGGCAAAACCATTCTTACTGCCTTCACCTTTAGTTTCTTCATCTGAGATGTTGATAACACGATAAGCAGAGCGGTCAAGCTTGTCTAAGTTATTAATCTTCTCGCCCTCTGGTGCAGAGAAATCAATGGCAAACACACCTTTAGACGATACCCACGCATCGCCACCAGGACCAAAGTTTTCACGTGTTCCTGTGCAATTATTTAACGAAGTATCGGTAACAGTGGTGCCAGTTTCTACTTTATTAAATTGATAGTAGCACTTCAGTGCCATTTTGTTTTGTGCATTGGTGAGCTGATTGCCTTCAAGTGGAGCCACACAACAAACACGTAGCTCATTTTGCGACAGTGGTTTGCCCCATACTCTCAATTCATCAAAGGTACCATCGGCTTGAGCTTCGCCTCCGATACGAACTTTATCAATGCTGTGGAGATGTGCATCATAGTCAATTTTGATAGTGGTGCACTTATTTCCATCACGATATAAATTAAACTCATTGTTGTTGTAAACAATAGCATAATGATGCCATTGCCCAGGGATGTAGTACGAAGTAGTTATTGGATATTGCTTCATTCCTACCTGAAGCATAGCGTTTCCCTTGGCTTGTGCCATGAGACACCCCACCTCTTTGCCTGCATCATTGAGTAAATAAATACCATTGGTATTGGCTGAAGAGTAGGTTGGTTTCAACCAATAATCAATAGTCCACTGGCTATCCATACCTTTCAGCTTTCCAGTGGTAAACGTTTTATATTGCGAACCGTTCACCATAGAGAAATTAAGTCCACGCTGTGCATCGGCATTACATACTATCAAGGCATACTTCTTGGTTAAGTTATTGCTACCTTGTGCATTACTTACTGTAAATGACAACTTATAAACACCAGCTCTATTGGGCTGAAGCGTATAAGTCTTGCCCACACCTGAGAATATTTTGTTATAGCTAATCAATGCCCAGTTCCATTCTGTAGGCTCATATTTAGATGCATCTTGTAATGTAACCTTATTGCCTTTTATCACGACATTATCTTCGGCAGAACATATATATCGTGCCTTTGGAGCCGTAGCCTCAATGTAGATGTCTTTGTAAGAAGATAACTTTTTACCATCAGGAGTTGTAACTGTAAGTGTAACACGATGAGAACCTGATGCTGTAAAGGTTGCCGAAACATTGCGATGAATTGATTTTTGAACATCCGCTCCTGATATATTCCACTCGTATGTACATCCTGACATTTTATTAAGAGCCAAGAACGAAACACAATCTGATGCTTTTGCATGAGCATTGGCAATGGTAAAATTGGCCGTTGGCTTTACATCTATTATATTAACGCTTTGCGTTGTTTTCACTGTATTTCCTTCTGCATCGGTCAAAGTCAATGTAACAGTCTGCTTGCCTACTTTATTAAATACAACCGATGCATCGTTAGCCGAGGTTGAGGAAGGCGTAGCATCCGTAAAAGTCCATTGACGTTTTATCGTTCCAACCGATGTTTTTGCAGTTAATGTTACCATTTCGCCTTTATTAATCTTATCAGGCAAGATAAGTTTAGGTGCAGGTAATTTTGTTTTTTTAAGATTTTCACTTTCGTTTTCTGTCAAAGAATACGAACCATTATTAAGAATTTCAGCATGATTTCCGCCCGCAGCATCATACAAAAGTGTTTTGCCATCTCTGCTAATGGTATTCATTTTGAGATAAGCCAGCAAGCCTTTTTCTACTCCAGGGTTTGATATTGGGGTTTGATAATTATCTTTTATTTCCTGTTGTGTGCGAGCAACGTCCCAAATTCTCACCTCATCAATGCAACCATTTATACCGTCATTATTGCGTGCACCAAAGAGTAAACCATCTTGTATGGCTGGCATACCACTATGGAAGGGTGAGGTAAAGTTTCCAACCTCGTTACCATTGGCATACATAGTCATGGTATGGCCATTAATAACCAATGCAATATGTACCCATTTATTAGCTTCAAGAATAGGTTTATCTGTATCTGTTCTGTCACCGTTTTGTGTGTTCCAACCAAAAGTTAGTTTTTTGTTATTGTTGGTATGTAACCAAAATGTCCCCCAACCTTGACCCACTTTTTGGTTCCAATCGCGTATTGTATTTGGCTTTAGCCAATATTCAATGGTAAATTGGTTATGTGCCTGTGATGTAACATTAGGTATAATAAACCCGCCTGAAGATGTAAATTTAAGTACATTTTTATCAAATAAATTAGCTGTAGCAAGAGGTTTAGCCGCCAGGTTAGATGAAGCACTCGTCATCTCTTTACCATCTACTTTGTAAAGAGCCTTTACCGTGAAGCATCCTTCGGTTGAGGTAGGCTTATATTGAGTAGCTGTTGTCTCGCCAACTTTTTTGCCATTATTGTAGATAATATATTGGGTAGGTTGCGCAAACCCTTTTAGGGGTGCACTCCATGTTAGCATTTGTGTATCGTCCAGTGTTAAGTTGTATGGTGCATTTACACCTTCTATCTGTGCAATACCCGACACAACGGTAGTTTGACCACCATTCTTAATGTTGGTATCTTGCGTAGAAATAGGAAACTCTATGCCATTTTTGTTCATAGAATAGTCGATAACGCTTACCTGTTTGATAACTCCTTTGCCGTTAGCACTGCCCTTAGTGTTGATAATAAGGAAGAATTTGACAGGATGCGAAAAGTCAATATCCTTGCAAAGGTCAGTCAAGTCAATACCAAACTCCATAGGTTCGTAGTGCATATTGCCGTCTGCCCAACGTCCAAGTAATGGTGTTTCGGCATCTGTATTATTTCCATCGCCATCGCCAGTGTAGTTGATGTATCTGAAAACAGATTCTTTTTCAGGGCTTGATGCAGATATATTTTGGCTCACTCCCACTTTTACACTAATCTCAGAACGCTTGCTATATTGCATCGTAACCTTCATTGTGTGTTGTGGTATATAGTTCTGGCGCAGATAATACACCTCTGGCCACCAGCCTCCGCCTGTATATGCTGTAACAACAGAGCCGTCTTCGTTGGTTAGTTTATGTACACCGCTACTGCTACTGGTAACACCTCCAGCCATAGGGTAGGGCACATAGCACAAGCCATTGTCTGCCCAACCGCCCCAAGAGTTGGCAAATATCCATGCACCACGTTCGTCTTGTCCCAAACGGTTCTTAGGTTCACCATACTTGCCATTTTTGTCTAAGTCGAATACCACACGGTCATCGTATCCCACAAGCGTTATAGCATGGTCGGCAGCATCTATTCTCCAATGTTCCATGTAATGTTTTCCTACAACACCAGCTTTGCGGTTTGCTTCAACATCTGCAATAAGAGCTGTATTACTGCCAGATATACCGCATCCTAATCCTGCAATTCCACCTACGATATGGGTACCATTTTCATCGGTAACGGTAGGCCATGAGGGGTCATCGTTGTGGTTGAATAGCCAACGCTTGATAGCTTCCATACCCTCTGGCGTATTAGAACCTTTAGGGAAATTGGCACTGCTGGTAATACGGTTAAACATGGCATTGTGCCAACTCTCATAGCCTTGCATCCAACCAGCATCGTTGGCATTGGTTTCATATGCACCATAAATGCTGCTTATATCCCAGCCTCCATACACATCCCCAGTAGGATAGCCTACGTACATAGCCATTTGTTCTTTTCCCAATCCATTATACGAGAAAGGGTATTGAAAGTGGGGAGGCAACCTGTTTTCTGTCTTTGAGGCATCTGATAGGCGGAATGCATTCCATTCATACGTCATCATATAACCTACGCGTGATGATACTCCGCACGATCCTCCAGTTTGATTGAAGATAGGAGGAAACCATTTAGCATTAGCATTGTTAACGTATGCTGGTAATTTTGGCTTCGATGTAGCCCTTGTTGCTGCTTTGTTTGTACTAATAGGAAAGGTTACATGTTTCATTAACGAAGCATCAGGTGCAAATATAGGCGAATAGTCTTTGTATTTGCTCCTATCTACTGGATAGTTGTTTTGTGCCATTGTGCATATCGCAGCCGACAGGCAAATGGCTGATAGTAATAGTTTTTTCATATTTGTAATATTGATTTCTTTTGCTGTTTAATGATTGCATTTATACTCTGTTTTGAACCTTGTGAATGAGGTTATATTATATGGCTTTACAAACTCATGGAGTTTGTGCTGTAAACTCATGGAGTTTGTGCTGTAAACTCATGGAGTTTGTGCTGTAAACTCATGGAGTTTGCGCTGTAAACTCATAGAGTTTGCATTGTAAACTCATAGAGTTAATAAATTTACTCGTAAATACCTAATTGTCAATAGTTTGTATTTTGTATAATAAATTAATTTATAATACCTTCCTACTTTATCTTTTTATAGATGTTCAGTAGCGTAAGTTCATTATTTTATGTAATAGAGTAGATTTTAAATGCAAATTTAATATATTTCTCTCTAAATAAAAACTTTTTGTTACTTTTGTATTCGTATACAACTAAAAACCACTACATTGTTCAGGCTGTTTCTAATAAATTAGCTTTGTTAGATTTTGTTTTTTTTGAGTTCAAAATGCAAGTGAGTAAAGGTGTGTAGCGAGCTACACTCTTGTGCGAAACTTACGTTTTAAGTTCAAAAACCGTGTAAGCCGAATACAATTCAACTTGTTTGATTTGTTGAGGCTTAGACTGTTTTCTGTAAAAAAAGCAAAAAAATAACAAAACGTATTTCGTAAAAATTACGTATAAAATACGTTAGTAATTTTATAGAATCAGTCTTAACGCAAACGTTTATCTTTTTAACTGTCTTATTTTGTACGAAAGGCTGTTGAAGGTAGTTTGAAAAAACAAATTAAGTAGTTTGAAAAAACAAATTAAGTAGTTTGAAAAAACAAATTAAAATGAAGAAAAATTATCTTTTTGCATGGCTCATGGCTGCTACGTTTAGTACTTCGCCATTGTATGCCCAAAGTAGTTTTCAGTTGGATAAGCAAACGCTTGCTAATCCAGACAATGTACCTGCACCTGTGTTTCCGTTGCCAACCGATAGGCAAATGAAATGGCAGGAAACAGAATATTATGCTTTTTTCCATTATGGCATGAATACCTATACCAACTTAGAGTGGGGTAATGGTGATGAAAAGGAAAGTATTTTTGCGCCAACCCAAAAGCCCAATCCGCAACAATGGTTAGAGGCGGTAAAGGCAGCTGGCATGAGAGGTGGCATTGCCGTGGTAAAACACCACGATGGTTTCTGCTTGTGGCCTACGGCAACTACTACGCATTGTGTAAAAAATGCAGGTAATGAGAATGGACGCTCGCTTAATTTGCCAGAGTCTTTTGCAAAGGCAGCCAAGCACTTGGGCATGAAATATGGTTTCTATGTGTCGCCATGGGATAGAAATTCTCTATATTATGGTACACCTCAATATGTAAGTAATGTGTTTTTGAGACAGTGTGCAGAGTTGGCAAAATATGGTACCGACCAGTTTGAAATGTGGTTTGACGGTGCCAATGGAGGCGACGGATATTATGGCGGACGCCGTGAAAGGGTGAGTGTTGACAGAGATACTTACTATGATGTGCCTAACTTGCGCGATTCTATACACAAGGTTTGTCCTGATATTATACTCTGGGGCGTTGGTGGCGAGGCTCGTTGGATAGGTAACGAACAAGGATGGGCTGGCGAAACCAACTGGAGTCCTGAAAACAGAGGGTATGCTCCAGAGAACAATGGTATGTATGGAACTGAAGAAGGATGGCTTTGGTTTCCTGGAGAGAGCGATGCCAAGTTTACTAACAGGGGGTGGTTTTGGCACGAGGATGAGCAACCTATGTCGGCAGAGCGTACATTTCAAATGTATCTTGAAACGGTTGGACGCAATTCTACGCTTATTTTAAACTGTCCACCTGATAAAAGCGGATACCTGCCTCAAGCTACAGTAAAGGCTTTGAAGCAGGCTGGCGACTTGTTAAAGCAAAGATTGAGCAAAGATTTGGCTAAGAAAGCATCTGTAAAAGTTACGGATGAGCGCACCAAAGGAGCTCACCGTTCTTACAAAGCTACTAACATGACCGATGATAAAAAGGATACTTATTGGGCTGCTAACGATGGAGTAACCAAGGCCACCATAACATTAACATGGAAAAAACCGCAAACGGTGCGCTATGTTTCGTTAATGGAATATATCAAACTGGGGCAGCGCATCAAGAAGTTTCATATAGAGATAGCCGAAGATGGGTGCAACTTTATACCTATAGCCAACAATGTAACTACTACTACTGTAGGTTACAAGCGCATTGTTCCACTCAATGGCTCTACCAAAAAAAGTTATGGTAAGGGCTTCAAAGCAAAAGCTATGCGCATAGTGATAGATGATGCTAAGGCTTGTCCTACATTGCATACTATACAAGTATTCTAAAATTTACTCTCACTCTAAGCAATATCAAATAATGAAAAATAAATCACACCTTATTATATTAGGCATGGCACTTGGCACTCTTGCCACTCATGCCCAGACTGTAAACTTTGAACAAAACGATTATCAAAGCATTGGTGTTTACGATAGTTGGGAGCATTCACCGTTTCGTACACATCAGTTGGTTGGTAATGTAAAAGTAGTAGACAATCCAGATACACAGGTAGATGCCATGTTGGGCATCGCCCCTAATACCTCTAAAAAGGTATTGGCTTTTCAGCGCTCTCGCTATGGTTCTAATACCTTTGGTGCACGAATTGACTTGAAAAAGCCATTTATGTTAACTCCAACTATACAATATGTGCATGTTATGTTGTACAAGCCTGTGGTAAGCAGGGTTATGCTGATAGGTTTGGGTAAACGTACGGAGCGTGCTGACCAGTCGAAAGATACCGAACAGTTTTGGGTATTTTCTACCAATAAAGTAGAACCAAATAAGTGGGTAGATGCCGTATTTCCCATTAAAGGAGCCAGTGGTGTAGAAATATCTTCACTGGTTGTGGTGGCTGATAATGAGTCAACGCATAACTTGAGCAATGATTTTGTAGTATATATTGATAATATTGTTATAAACAATGACCCTAAAACGTTGACGCAGCGTGAGCCTTATCCAGTTAATTTTGACAGAAATGCTACATATACTCGTACCGACCGCGGATTACATAGCATTGGCTTGAATGGTAAGCAAGTACAGGTGGCAGGTTCTATTACAAAAGAAACGCCTGTTTATAAACAAATAGATAACCAAATGTTTATGGCGAAAGTGGGTGATAAGCTTATGCCACAATTTAACTATAATGGTACTTGGATGAATGGGTATGTGTATGTTGACTATGATAATGATGGCAAATTTGGAACGCAACTCAATGTCAATGGTACTGTGCCAAAGGGAAGTGATGTAGCTACTTACTCGTTCTATTCGCAGAATGAGCAAAATGATGCAAAAGGATATAACGCACAAGGCAAAACTATAATTGGTAATGAACGTGATGTAGTGAACCCTCCCGCCTTTACGTTACCAACTGATATGAAGATTGGTATATATCGTATGCGATACAAAGTAGACTGGAATTGTATTGATGCAGGCGGTAATACATTATCTACCCAAAAAATAATTAATAACGGAGGTGCTGTGGTTGACATCAACTTAAATGTACATGGCGATTATGTAAATATTACCAATGCACAACGTAATGGTGATGTGCTGGATGCAGAGGGTAAGTTTTTACAGAGAACCATTCCGTTTGGAAAGCCTTATACCATAAAGATGCGTCCTGAAAATGGATTTACTTATAGGGGTATTCGTATTCGTCATGGATATAATTTGCAAGGTGATAGCTTAGTACATGGTATTGCTCAATATCGTGATGTTATCATTAAGAAGAGTAAGTTTGGCAAAGATGATACGTTTACCATACCTGCCGAACTGATAGATGGTGATGTATTGGTTGAAGGTTTGTTTATCAGTTCTACTTCACCACTGGCACAAAATTATTATAAGGAAAGTTTTAAGAAAGATGAAAAGAATAAACATCCAAGCAGAAGAGTAAATGGTGTGTCAATTGATAGACAAACATTACAGGTTGAAAACTATATGGGCGGTTCTATAAATTAGCTTTGACAGATTGTGAGACTATTTTTGAGGTTAATTTGTTTGTGAGTGAAGGAGTATAGCGAGCTATACTACTGAACGAACAAGCAAATTGAACCAAAAAGAGTCCATAAGATGACAAAATGTAAGAAAACTGACATAAAAACTTTACGGCGGTAATTTATAGAACCGCCTATATGCTAATGTGTCATAATCTTACGCATTATGCTTTTGTGGTAAAGGCAGTATTAGCGGTAAAGCCGTTAATTGATTAGCAGGGTAGTTGGATGATGTAAAGTAATATCTATTTGGATAAAGGGCAGGACGGCGCATTCAATTGAAATAAAGCTAGGTGCTAATGGTAGTCGTAGTAACAAACAAAGAGAAGGTAAGTGTGAGTGCTGTAAACGGCGAAAAAGGTACGTTTAACAGTAACATACAAAAAGCTCAATGGGCTTGATAACTTAAAAGTACCTGTATTCACCATACCTAACAATTTAAAAATGGGGCATTATATGCTCCGTTTTTAAGGTTGATATGTTGCAGCAATATCACCATGTGTTTAGCATTTTGTTTACATTTCACATCATATCTTTTTCATTTACTATGATATGTTTGGCATTTTGTCCTTTTTTTTATAATTTTGCTGCATATTTTATATAAGGTGTATGAGCACCATTTTCATAAAAAAGGAAACAAAAACAGATATAAAAAACAGATATAAAAAGATGATGACAGCAAACGAGATACGTGAATCATTTAAGAAGTTCTTTGAATCTAAAGGACACACCATAGTACCTTCTGCACCAATGGTTATTAAAGATGACCCCACACTGATGTTTACTAATGCAGGAATGAACCAGTGGAAAGATATTATTTTAGGTAACAAACAACCTGAACCACGTAGACGTACCGACTCTCAGAAATGTCTTCGTGTGAGTGGTAAGCATAACGATTTGGAGGAAGTAGGTCGTGATACCTATCACCACACCATGTTTGAAATGCTGGGCAATTGGAGTTTTGGCGATTACTTTAAAGAAGGTGCTATTGATTATGCTTGGGAATACTTGGTAGATATATTGCACCTTGACCCCAAGGATATGTATGTTACCGTGTTTGAAGGTTCACCTTCTGAGAATATTCCACGTGATGATGAGGCTGCAAAGTATTGGAGTAAGCACTTACCTGCCGATCATATTATCAATGGTAACAAGCATGATAACTTTTGGGAGATGGGAGAAACTGGTCCTTGTGGTCCTTGTTCAGAGATACATGTTGACTCTCGTACTCCTGAAGAGAAAGCAAAAGTACCAGGACGTGAACTTGTAAATAAAGACGATCCGCAGGTTATTGAAATTTGGAACATTGTGTTTATGCAGTTCAATCGCAAAGCAGACGGCTCTTTGGAGCCTCTAACCATGAACGTTATTGATACAGGTATGGGCTTTGAGCGATTGGTTCGTATGCTTCAAGGCAAGAATTCTAACTACGATACCGATATATTCCAACCATTTATCCATGAGATTGAACGCCTGTCAGGCTTGAAGTATGGCGAAAAAGAAGAAATAGACATCGCTATGCGAGTAGTAGCCGACCATGTGAGAGCTGTTGCTTTCTCTATTGCTGACGGTCAGTTACCAAGCAATGCCAAAGCAGGTTACGTTATTCGTCGTATCTTACGTCGTGCTGTTCGTTATGCTTACACCTTCTTAGGACAACGTAGAGCTTTTGTTTACAAGTTGATTCCAGTGTTGGTTGACGAAATGGGAGAGGCTTATCCAGAACTTGTTGCGCAACGAGAGTTAATTACCAAGGTAATAAAAGAGGAGGAAGATTCTTTCTTACGTACACTTGAAAAGGGTATCAATATGCTCAGCGATACAATGGACGAGTTACAGAAAGCTGGTAAAACAGAACTCTCTGGCGAACAAGCTTTCCGCTTGTTTGATACTTACGGTTTCCCGCTTGATCTAACAGAGCTGATATGTAGAGAGCGTGGCTTTAGTGTTGATGAGAAGCAGTTTAATGAGGAAATGCTGCAACAGAAGCAAAGAGCCCGTAATGCGGCACAGGTAGAAAACAGCGATTGGGTTGAGCTGAAAGAAGGCGAACAACAGTTTGTAGGTTACGATTACACCGAATATACTTGTCATATACTACGTTATCGTAAAGTAGCCCAAAAGAAAAATTCGTTCTACGAATTAATTTTGGATAACACTCCGTTCTATGGAGAAATGGGAGGACAGGTAGGTGATCAAGGAGAATTGGTAAACCAGAATGAAACCATAAAAGTGATTGACACCAAACGCGAAAATAATCAGAGTATTCATATCGTAGAAACATTGCCTAAGCACCCTGAAGCAGAGTTTATGGCTTGTGTAGATGTTGAAAAACAACATGCCAGTGCAGCCAATCACACGTGTACTCACTTGCTGGATTATGCGTTGAAGAAAGTGCTTGGCAACCATGTAGAGCAAAAGGGTTCGTACGTATCGCCTACTATATTACGTTTTGATTTCTCGCATTTCCAGAAGCTTACCGATGAAGAAATAAGGAAGGTAGAACGATTGGTTAACCAATTGATTCGTGCTGACTATCCTTTAGACGAGCACCGTGATACACCTATTGAGGAAGCAAGGCAAATGGGTGCTATTGCATTGTTTGGTGAAAAGTATGGCGACAAGGTTCGTGTAGTTCGTTTTGGTCCTACTTGTGAACTCTGTGGTGGCATTCATGCCAAGAGTACAGGCCGTATTGGTATGTTTAAAATCATATCAGAGAGTTCTGTTGCCGCAGGTGTTCGTCGTGTAGAAGCCTTGACAGGAGTACAAAGTGAAGAAGCATTCTACAAGATGGAAGATACGCTTAAGGATATTAAGGCTCAATTTAATAATGCAAAAGATTTACAAGCTACCATCGTCAAGTACATTGATGAGCATAATGCAATGAAGAAGCAACTTGAGAAATACAAAGCTCAGGCTGTTGAAAACATGAAAGAACATTTGCTCAATTCGGCACAACAGATTAATGGCATTAAGGTTATCAAGGCTGTTTTGCCTATTGATGCCGCTGCTGCTAAAGATCTTGTGTTCAAGATAAGAGAAGCTGTTAGCTCTCAATTACTTTGTGTTGTCGGTTCTACTGCCAACCAAAAGCCTTTGCTTAGTGTTATTATGAGCGATGATATGGTAAAAGAACATAATCTCAATGCTGGTAAGATGGTTCGTGAGGCTGCCAAACTTATTCAAGGAGGTGGTGGAGGACAACCTCACTTTGCATCAGCTGGTGGTAAAAACATCGATGGAATAAAAGCTGCTGTTGATAAGGTTGTTGAGTTAGCTAATTTGTAAAATTCGGAAAAGAGATTATAAGTCATAGCCCCTTCGGCTAATTGATATATAAAAGGAGATATACACACAGTGCTGTTGTTTATCTCCTTTTTTTTGTTTCTCAAATATTATTATGGGCGGTTCTATCAATTACCACCGTATATAAACTTATGATAGACCTTGCATCATATAACGTAGAAGCGATTGTGGCGGGCTTTAATCTTATATAGTAAATAAACTCTTTCTCATTTTTGAACAACTATACAAAAGATGTTAAGTATTACTATTAAAACAAAAAAAACGCCGCTTTTTAATTTATTTTTTTTGCTTGTTATTTAACTTTTTTCTAAATTAGTCCCTGTAACTACTAACCAACTATAAATTCTATGAAAAAAAGAAAGCAAAAACTACTTTATGCAGTCCCTCTATTATTGGGTCTGCTCTTAACGAGCGAGAATGCTTTAGCCTTTCCTGCAAAGTTGCTTACATCAAAGCATTCAATAGTGCAGAAAACCAACCAAGTGAGTGGCATTGTAACAGATAAAAACGGTGAGCCACTGATAGGAGTAAGCGTATTAGAGAAAGGCAATGAACGTAATGGCGTAATATCCAACGCTGATGGTAGATTCTCTCTTAATGCACCTGCTAATGCCGTATTGCTTGTATCTTACATAGGCTACAAGTCTGTAGAGATTCCTGTAAACGGCCAAACAATCCTAAAGATAACATTGCAGGAAAATTCCAAAGACTTGAATGAAATTGTCGTAATCGGATATGGTGCTGTCCGCAAAGCCGATTTGACAGGATCTGTGTCTGTAATGAACAGCAAGGCTTTCAGAGACCAGCCCATCACACAGGTATCTGACGCTTTACAAGGTAGGATGTCGGGCGTAAACGTTATTAGCGATGGAATACCAGGCGGTGCAGTAAAGATACGTGTACGAGGAACAAACTCAATAAACAAGAGTAATGAACCGCTTTATGTAGTAGACGGAATGGTAAGAGAGTCAGGACTTGAAGGTATTAACCCTGAAGATATTAAGAGTATGCAGGTGCTCAAAGACGCATCATCAACAGCAATCTACGGATCACGTGGTGCAAATGGTGTCGTTATCATTACAACGAAAGGCGGTATGAAAGGTCAAAGCAACATTACATTTGACGCTGCAGTAGGAGTGTCTAATGCTACACGCCTGCCAAAAATGATGGATACAAAGAGCTATGCACAAGCTCTTATTGACTATGCAGGAATCAATGAAAACGATGTAAAGCCATACTTAGACGGAACAAAACCAGGCATCAACTGGATTGACACAATGTTCCGCACTGCCCTCACACAGAATTATAAGCTTGTGTTCTCAAAAGGTGCCGAAGGCTTGCAAAGCTACATCTCAGCCAACTACATGAAGAATGAAGGGTTATTAGACAAATCGAGCTACGAACGCTATGCGGCAAAAATAAACCTAAAGGCCTCGATGAAAAAATGGCTGGACATTACATTTGATGTCAATGCCTCAAGAGGTGTTAGGAAAGGTATCGGAGAAATGGTAATGGCAGCGTATAATCCGCTTTGGATAGCTTTCAACTCATCACCGACCATGGAAATGAAAGACAAAAATGGTAATTATAACCACGACCCATACTGTACGATACAGAACAATGCTTACAGCGTGATTGCTGGAGGACTCAGCGATCGTTACAACGATGTATTGAACGGACGTGTCGACTTAAAATTTAATCTTCTCAAGGGACTCACATTTACAACAAGCAATGGTATTGACTACTACAATAATACAGGATACAACTTTTCACCGAAAGCCATGGACACCGACCATAAGAAAAACAATATGAGCAACAGAAACATTCAGCGCATATTACTTCAGTCGGTGAATAACCTCACATACATGAACTCATGGAACAACAAACACTTCCTCACGGCAACAGCTGTATGGGAAGCAACCAAGAGCGGAGTAAGAAGCATGAGCATCAATGGCTCTGACATAAAGGTGGAGTCAGTGGGATACTGGAATGTAAAGAATGCATCTACACGTGATGCCGACAACAATATTATAGAGTGGGCATTGCTCTCTGGAGTAGGGAGAGTGATGTACAATTTTGACAACCGATATATGATAACAGGAACATTACGTGCAGATGGTTCAAGCCGATTCTCTAAAAACAAATGGGGCTACTTCCCTTCTGCAGCATTGGCATGGACTATATCCAATGAGAAATTTATGGAGAGCCTTCGTAGCGTTGTCAGCAACCTCAAACTCCGTACAAGTTATGGTGTTATCGGAAACCAGGATATATCGCCATACTCTACA
The DNA here is from genome assembly GCA_946999045.1 of uncultured Prevotella sp. Taxonomy (GTDB): domain Bacteria; phylum Bacteroidota; class Bacteroidia; order Bacteroidales; family Bacteroidaceae; genus Prevotella. Next base: position 2,716 of record CAMQBR010000034.1, on the reverse strand, counting down.
TTAGGACTGTTGGGTACAACAATAACATACTTTGGCTCGAAAATAGGTACAACAGGATATTGGACAAACAGTCTTGCAACTCCAGATATCAAATGGGAAAAGACCAACCAGTTCGACATTGGATTCGACCTTAGCCTGTGGGACGGACGCATAGACATGAGCTTAGACTACTTCAACAAACAAACTTCCGATGCACTGCTTACAACTTCACTCGCCGACTATCAGGGAGGCAATACATACCTGATTAATGCAGGCAAGGTGGAGAATTGCGGTTTCGACATCTCACTTACAGCTAACATCATAAGTAATAAAGATTGGGGGTGGAGCACAACTCTTAATGGTACATACCTTAAGAACAAAGTAAAGAAGCTGACGGCACAACAGCCTATCATCTATGGTGGCTCATTCCAGTCTGTTATCGAAAATAGCTCTATCATCAAAGAGGGTGAAGCTATAGGGACATTATTTGGCTACCGCTGGGCTGGCATAGATACAGATGGCTATGATACCTATTACACAGCATCTGGAGCAATTACACGAAAGCCTGCACTTAACGATCGTGTTGTATTAGGAAAATCCACACCAGATTTCACTTTGGGCTGGAATAACTCCGTACGCTACAAGAACTGGAGCCTTAATGCCTTCTTTAATGCTGCACTCGGTGTTCAGCGTCTTAATGCTCTACGATTTTCTATGAACTCGATGATAGGAAACTCAAGGATGTTCACCGATGCCAACTTCTTGTCCGAGGTTGGAAAAACAATGCCTAAGCCTACTGTCAACGATAATCAATACATAGGCAACTCATCCAAGTGGGTAGAAAACGCAGACTATCTACGCTGTGAGAACATTTCACTTGCTTACGACCTTAAAAAGTCCATAATAGGTCTCACAAATCTGAGACTCAGTTTCAGCGTTCAGAACCTATTCACTATTACAGGTTATAAAGGCTCTAATCCTGCAGGCTATTCATTCCCAGCCAATGGATCTGGAGAAGAAGACCGCTCTGCAGGTATAGACACAGGTACATACCCAACCCCGAGAACTTTTACTTTTGGCATACGTATGAACTTTTAAAAACAGACTGAAAATTTATGAAAAACAAGATATTAACAATAGGATTTGTCGCATCACTGCTGGCACTTACATCTTGCAGTGATTTCCTAACGGAGGATGCAAAAGGAAGACTTACTCCAGAATCATTCCCACAAAACAGAAGTGAACTGGACATGAGTGTCTACGCCTTATATGCACAAGTACAAGGTTTTCAATGCAATTCTAACCCGATGATTATGCAATGTCAGGGTGATGACGTTACGTCCACCACAGGTTCTAACAAAGCAGCATACCTTTCGGCTGACGCTTTTGAGACACCAACCGACTCAAAAGGATTAAAAGATGGCTGGAATTGGCTTTATAAGATTGTGATGGCATCAAACCAAATTATCAATGAGGCAGAAAAGCCACAAGTATCAGAGAAAGAGAAAAAGATTGCTTTGGGGCAGGCATATTATTGGAGAGCATTTGCATACTTCAGTTTGGTGCGCCTATTTGGACCACTGCCAATGAATTTGCACAATATTCCTGATAACAACACTACGAAATTAACATCTGTAGAGAATGTATACAAGCAGATAATCAGCGACTTAACAAGTGCTGAAAATTGCAATTTGCCAAGCCAGTATACAGCAGAGCCACAAGCCATTGACAAACAAAACGTATATGTCTCAGAACAGGCTGTAAAAGCTACAATAGCAGCAGTATATATGGCTATGGCTGGTTACCCACTTAACAAGACTGAATATTATGCCAAAGCAGCAGCTAAGGCCAAAGAAGTAATTGATGGAGTTAACGCAGGCAAATACAACCAAAAACTTTTAAGCGATTGGAGTCAAGTGTATTCATACGGGAACAACCACCACCCAGAAACACTTTTGGGAATAGATTATAACGATACTCCTGGTGGCTGGGATAGCTATGACTCACAGTTATCTTCTTGTCAGCAACTGGGTTCTCTACAAGGTTGGGGGGACTTCCTCCCAGAGAGACGCTACTGGGCAGAATATCCAGCGGGTCCTCGAAAGGATGCTATCTTTGCAAAACAGCTACTATTGAACGATGGTAAGACATTAGTTGATTGGTGGGCAACTAAGGATGGCGAGCCATATAAAGTTACTACAGGAACTGACGGTAAGGTTGTTTCTAACTCCGTGATAGCAGAATATCGTCCTATGTATGTGGAGTTCACCATCAACGATGGACCAGCAAAAGCTCCCTATGACTACACTAAACCTTTTTGGGGAGGTATGTGTATAAACAAGCGTCATCAGCTCATACGCTATTCAGAAGTTCTATTATGGTATGCTGAATCAGTAGCAAGGTCTGGAGGAGACTTGACAGCCGCAAAAGCAGCACTTAAGCAAGTGCGCCAACGTGCATACTCCGACAAGATGAAGATTTCAGAAATAGACAATATGAATGCTGAACAATTAGCAGAAGCAGCCTATACAGAGCATGGATATGAAGTAGCAGGATATGTTTTGGCTATGGTTACTCGTCGTGCAGATCAATTCAGAATGAATAGACTCAAAGAGCATTACGATTATCGACACGGTGAACAGAAAGTGATACTTGTGCCTAAAGGAACGTTGACACACAGTCAGGATAAAGCAGGGCATCCTTTCACATATAAGCTAAAAGAGGATTTAATTCTGAA